>NZ_JBFABA010000003.1:153370-292686 GCF_040640115.1 Micromonospora sp. NPDC023644
CGAGCGAGTCATCGGCACAGTGCGGTGGTGCCTCAGGTCGGCACGCAGCGGAGCGGAGTGCCGGCATGAGCGACGACCGCCAGGAACCGTCCGCCGGGGAACCCGACGACCGGACCCGCCCGCTGCCTCCGTCGGGCGAGCCCTCGGCCGGGGCGGAACCCGACCGTACGCAGCCGCTGCCCCGCCCCGACCGGCCCGCGCCGGATGCCGACGCCACCCGCCCCGTCGACGGCGCCACCCCGCTGGACCGTACGGCCGCCATGCCGCCGGAGCGGTCCGGGCCGGCGGCGTGGTCCGGCCGGGCGGAGGTGCGCCCCGCCCGGCCCGACGACCACCCGGAGGCCGAGTGGTACGCCGACGACCAGGGCTCGCGGCGCTGGTGGCTGCCGATCCTGTGGGGCGTGATCGTGCTGCTGCTGCTCGGCCTGCTCGGTGCCGGGCTGTGGCTGGCCCTCCAGTCGGCGGACGACGATCCGAGCGGGCCGGAGCCGTCGCCGTCGCCGTCGGTGACCCGCGCGTCGCCGACCACCGCCGCGCCGACCTCGGCCGTCCCCACCAGCTCGTCGCCCTCGGCGTCCCCGTCGCCCTCGGCGCCGGCCGAGCTGCCGATGCCGCCGGTGGTGAACCTGCCGCTGGCGACGGCGCAGGCGATTCTGGACGACGTCGGGCTGGGCCACCGGGTGGAGTACGAGACGTCCGACCGTCCCGCCGGCACGGTGATCCGCACCGAACCGGAGGCGGGTGAGCTGGTCCCGGAGGACGAGGAGGTCACGCTGGTGGTGGCCCGCGACGCCGCCTCGCCGACCGGCGAGGTCACGCCGTCGGTCGAACCGACCGCCACCCGGTGAGCCGCTGACCTCGCCGCCGCGGGGGGCGCCGCCGCGTCACCACATGCGCCGTCTCGTCCCGACCATGCCGAGTCCGGCCAGCGAGATGGCCAGTCCGAAGATGCCGGACCAGAAGAGGGAACGGCGGACGTCGTCGGGCGCGGGGCGGGCGGCCTGCGCCGTACCGGCCGGGGAGTCCGTGGGAACGCCGGTCCCGGCGGCGGCCGGTCCGGGCTCGTCGGCGTCGCCGAGCGCGTCCGGTCCGGCCAGTGTGTACGGGTCGTCGAGGTCTTCCAGCCCGTCGTCGCCGTCGGGCGGGTCCTCGTCCACCACGGTGATCTCCGGTGCCGGGACCGGGGTGGTCAGCCGCGTGGTGGACGAGAGGGCGGGAGCGCGGACCACGACCACCAACGTGGTGGCGGCGCCGATCAGCGCCAGGAGTCCGAAGGCGTAGGCGATACGGGAGCGGTGGTGCCGCCGCGCGGCGGGCTGATTGACCATGGCCATCCCAGGTTCGGGGTCCTGGACGCGCGGGGTGGAAACGTGCCGGGGTGGGCGTACCTCATCTTATGGCGACGGCACGCCCCTCGGCTGCCGATCGCGCAGGTCAGCCCACCCGGACCGGGGTGCGGGCGACGGGCCGGCGCGGCGCGCGCACGGTGTGCGGACGCGGCTCGGGAGCCGACCGCAGGTGGCGCAGCCCCTCCCGCTGGACGAAGATCGACCGCCGGTTGACCGCGTCCCCCGATGCGTTCAACTCGTAGCCTTCGAGCCAGACCCAGCCGTCGTAGGTCGGCCAGTCGAGCACCCGGATGACCCGGAACATGATGGGTCTGAGGAACTGGACACTCGCCGCGCGAGTCACGTGCACTACGTCACCGGAGCGGGGAAGCACATGGGCTCCTGGGGGAGGGTGGGCCGGCGGACGGGCCGGCGGTGCGGGTCGGGGGACGTCGATGGCCCGGGGGCGGGGTCGTGCCTCGTGGACCGGTGTCGCGGGTGGTGGTGGTCGGGCCGTACCCGCTGGTGGCGAACCGCCACCCGACCAACACCCGGCTACTCCGGGTACCGCTCCCGCCGCCGCAGCCAACTGGCGTGCAGCGGCGAGGTCATCAACCCGGGGCAGGTCTGGTTGTCGACTGTCGGGCGGTCCCGCCGCCGCGCGTCCCGCAGCCCGTGGGATCACCACGGCGGGGAAGCGGACGGAGACGGTGAGTAACCCGTGCCATACGGACAGACTGCATCAGCGACGTGCTTCATGCAAGTTGCACGTCGACTTTTGCCGATACGTGAGCGGCTCGCGCAAAGCAGCGCTTGAAGGCGTTCATGTATGCCCGGCACACTGGGAGCCGGTTTCGCCCGTCGCGGCCGGCCGATGACCGGCACCACCCCACGCCGCGAACGACGCCCGCCGCACGACGGTCGCGCCCCTGGCGGGTGACGACAGTGGCGCACGGCGAGGCGGAGGTGGACCGGGTGAGGCCTGACAGGCGGTGGTTCCGACCAGCGGGCGGGGTCGTGTCGTGAGCGAGCGGCGCAGCCCCACCATCCGACGTCGTCGCCTCGGCGCCGAACTGCGTCGGCAGCGGGAGGCGGCCCGGATCACCATCGAGGCGGTCGCCGAGCAGCTGGAGTGCTCGGCGTCGAAGGTCTCGCGGATCGAGACCGGCCACACCACGGCCACCCCGCGCGACGTGCGGGACATGCTGCGGATCTACGGCGTGGTGGGCGCCGAGAGCGACGAGCTGGTGCAGATCGCCCGGGAGGCGCGGCAGAAGGGCTGGTGGCACCCCTACAGCACGGTGCTGGTCGGCGCGTACGTCGGGCTTGAGGCGGCGGCCAGCTCGATCCGGGCGTATGAGCAGCAGGTGGTGCCCGGGCTGCTGGAGACCGAGGAGTACGCGGGCGCGATGATCCGGGCCGCCCGGCCCGACTTCACGCCCGAACAGGTACGGCAACGGGTGCGTGTCCGTCTGGGCCGTCAGTCGTTGTTGACGCAGGATGATCCGGTCGATCTGTGGGTGGTGCTCGATGAGGCGGTGGTGAGCCGTCCGGTGGGCGGGGACGACGTGATGCGTGACCAGCTCAAACGCCTGGTCGAGGTGGCGGAACTGCCGAACGTGACGCTCCAGATCCTGCCTTTCGAGGTGGGGGCGCACGCCGGCATGGACGGCACCTTCACGATCCTCAGCTTCCCTGAGCCCGGTGATCCGGATGTCGTGTACGCGGAGAATGCCACGGGTGGGCTCTTCCTGGAGAAGAGTGACGAACTGCAGAAGTACAGCTTCATCTTCGATCACGTCCGAGCGGCGGCCATTCGTCCGGAGGAGTCCATCGCACACATCGCGAAACTGGCAGAGGAGCCGTTGTGGAAATGGCGACCAAGGGGTTCCCCGTGGACCTGACGCAGGCAACGTGGTTCAAGAGCTCGAAGAGCGGGCCGAACTGTGACAACTGCGTGGAGGTGGCGTACGTGACGGGGGCGGTCGGCGTGCGGGACTCGAAGGACAAGACGGGCCCGGCCCTGGTCTTCGCCCCGGGTGACTGGCACGCCTTCGTCGCCGGCACCAGGGGCGGTGTGTTCGACAAGGGCTGACGGGCCCGTGGTGTGACGAGGTGCCCCCGTCCGGCGGTAGGGCCGGACGGGGGTGCCGCCGTGCCCGAGGGGCGGGTCGTGGCGTGCCCTCGCCCGGTGCCCGGGCGAGGGCACCGTCGTGCCCGCGTCCGGACCGGCCGGCGAAGACCTCCCGCCGTCGGCGTCGCCACATCGGGTCCCGGGTCGTTGTACCCCTCGGTACGGCGCTGGTCGACAGCCCGCCGCAGGGATCGGCAACCGAGCGAGACAGGCGAGACGGATGACGACGATCGGGTCAGACAACCTCACCAACGGGCCGGGCAAGCCGGAACGCTTCGGAGGCAAGTACCGGGGGGCACGCCGGGACACCGTCCTCACCGAGGTGGTGTCGACCGACACCGAGATCGGTGGCCGGGAGGGCCCGGCCGCCCCGCCGGAGCAGGCCGGTCCGCCACTCTCCCTGCCCTCGCTGGATCCCAACCCGCTGACCGAGCCGTCGTTCCCGCCCGGGGGCTGGTCGGTGGAGCCGGCCGAGTCGCTGGTCGACCACCCGCTGCTGCGCGGGCTGCTGATGGAACTGCCGCCAAAGGGCAGCGTTCCGCCGCCCGGCTGGCTCGACCGCTGGTTCGAGGCGACCCGGGCGATCCTGGAACTGCTATACGTGCAGGGCCCCGGCCGCTCGCGGTGACGCGGGCCGGGCCGGCACGGCCCGCTCGACGAGCCGGCTGTGTCGCAGGGCGTGGCGTACGCCGATGGCGACGACGCCCAGCACGCCCACGGTGATCGCCGGGCCGGTCACGCCGGGCCCGAACAGCAGGTCCGGCGTGCTCGCCGCGACCACCGCGGGCAGGACCGCCAGGCCGGTGACCTGCACCGGGAGCCCGATCAACGGGTGCGCGGCGGAGGCCCGCAGGCCGTGCGGCGCCGGGGTGCCCGGCGCCGAGGAGAGGGCGCCCGCGCCCGCCCGCAGCCGGCGTACCCGGCGCACCGTGCAGGCCGCGACTACGAGCGCGGGGGCGACGGCGAGGGTGAGTCCGGCGGCCGCCCGGTCCGCCGGGGTCGCGCCGGCGCTGGTGAGCCCCGCGACCAGCACGGCGGCCGTCAGCCCCAGGCCGGCCAGCGTCAGGGCGAGCACCCATCCGGTACGCCGACGCAGCGCCCGGGCGTGGTCCAGCCGGGGCAGCCCGTCCGCGAGCCAGCCGGCGACGAGCCAGACGGCGGTCAGCGACAGCAGGACGGTGAGGTGACTCTCCATGACGGAGAGCCTTGCCCGTTTTCGACGATCGTGAATCCGGGCAGGTCCCCGGTTCGTCCCGCAGCCGCCTCCCCTAGGGGCCATCCTCCCGATGTTATGGGGAAGTCGACATGTTTGAATTCCCGTTTGCCCCGCCCTACCCTCAGCCTGATCGGCATTCATCGATTCACTCGTCACGAACAGTTGGACGGTCGGTGCCGGTCGGAGGGAGTAGAAGATGGGTCTTCCACGCAGGTCCGTACTCGTCGGGGTGGCCACGCTGGCCATGGTGGCGACCGCCACGCCCGCCATGGCCGCCGAACCGGTGGGCACGATCCGCGCCGCGGGCGGTGCCACCGCCGTGGCCGACAGCTACATCGTCGTCTTCAAGGACAGCTCGGTCGCCCGCAGCGGCGTCGGTGACACCGCGCAGCGGCTGGTCGACCGGCACGGCGGCGCGGTCGCCCGCACCTACGGCGCCGCCCTGCGCGGCTTCGAGGCCCGGGTCGGCGCCAGGGCCGCCGCCCGCATCGCGGCGGACCCCGCCGTGGCGTACGTCGAGCAGAACCACACCGTCTCCATCAGCGGCACCCAGACCAACCCGACGTGGGGCCTGGACCGGATCGACCAGCGCGCCCTGCCGCTGGACAGCTCCTACACGTACCCGAACACGGCGAGCAACGTGCACGCCTACATCATCGACACCGGCATCCGGTTCAGCCACAGCGACTTCGGCGGCCGGGCCGTCTCCGGCTACGACGCCGTCGACGGCGGCTCGGCCGACGACTGCAACGGGCACGGCACGCACGTCGCCGGCACCGTCGGCGGTTCGGCGTACGGCGTCGCCAAGGGCGTCCAGCTGGTCGGCGTACGGGTGCTGAACTGCCAGGGCAGCGGCACGAACGCCGGCGTCATCGGCGGTGTCGACTGGGTCACCCAGAACGCGGTCAAGCCGGCCGTGGCCAACATGAGCCTCGGCGGCGGCGCGAACACCTCGCTCGACACCGCGGTGCGCAACTCCATCAACTCGGGCGTGAGCTACGGCCTGGCGGCCGGCAACGACTCCGGCGGCAACGCCTGCAACACCTCGCCGGCCCGGACGGCCGAGGGCATCACCGTCGGCTCGACGACCAACACGGACGCCCGGTCGTCGTTCTCCAACATCGGCACCTGCCTGGACATCTTCGCGCCCGGCTCGTCGATCACCTCGGCGTGGCACACCGGCGACACCGCGACCAACACGATCAGCGGCACCTCGATGGCGACGCCGCACGTGGTGGGCGCGGCGGCCCTCGTGGCCAGCGCCAACCCGGCCTGGTCGCCGCAGCAGGTCCGCGACTACCTGGTGAACAACGCCACCCCCAACGTGGTGGGCAACCCGGGCACCGGCTCGCCGAACAGGCTGCTCTACGTCGTCAACGGCGACACCCCGCCGCCGACCAACGACTTCTCCGTCTCGGTCTCGCCGACCTCCGGCTCGACCGCGCCGGGCGGCTCGGTGACCGCCACGGTCGGCACCGCGACGACCAACGGCTCCGCCCAGTCGGTGAGCCTCTCCGCCAGCGGGCTGCCGGCCGGGGCGACCGCCTCGTTCAGCCCGGCCACCGTCACCTCGGGTGGTTCCTCGACGCTCACCATCAGCACCTCGGCGAGCACCCCGCCCGGCACCTACACCGTGACCGTGACGGGCACCGCGGCCTCGGGCAGCAAGACCGCGACCTACTCGCTGACGGTCACCGGCACCGGTGGTGGCAGCTGCTCCGGCACCAACGGCACCGACGTCGCGATCCCGGACACGGGCGCCACGGCCAGCAGCTCGATCGTGATCTCCGGCTGTGCCCGCAACGCCTCGTCGGCCTCCACCGTCGCGGTGAACATCGTGCACACCTACCGCGGTGACGTGGTCATCGACCTGGTCGCCCCGGACGGTTCGTCCTACCGCCTGAAGAACAGCAGCTTCTTCGACGGCGCGGACAACATCAACGCCACCTACACGGCGAACCTGTCGAGCGAGGCGGCGAACGGCACCTGGCAGCTGCGGGTGCGGGACGTCTACTCGGGCGACACCGGCTACCTGAACACCTGGACCCTCACCCTCTAGCGGAGTACGAGGAAGGGCCCCCTCCCAGCGCTTTGCGCGTGGGAGGGGGCCCTTCCTGACGTCTGTCGGGAATCAGACGGCGAAGGTCGGCGGGCGTTCCGTGGCCGGGGCCGGCGGTCGCGCCTTCCACAGCCCCGTCTTCTGCCCGGCGAGCCGGGTCAGGTAGGCCGGGTTGAGGATCACGTAGCGTCGCCAGAGTCGCTTCGGTTCCAGGCCGAGGCGCCAGAACCACTCCAGGCCGGCCCGCTGCATCCACGGCGGGGGCTGGCGCAGCAGCCCGGCGTGGTAGTCGAAGGCCGCCCCGACCGCCATCAGCGGCATGTCCAGCAGCGGTCGCATGGCGTACGCGAAGACCTCCTGGCGCGGGCAGCCCAGCCCGACCAGCACGAGCCGGGCCCCGCTGGACCTGATCCGGTCGGCGATCTCGACGTCCTCGCCCGGCTGCACCGCCCGGAACTTGGACGGCTCCACGCCGGCGATCTTCAGCGCCGGGAACATCCGCTCCAGCGCCGGGATCAGCCTGGCCAGGGTCTCCTCGGTCGAACCGTAGAGGTAGACCGGCAGCCCCTCGTCGGCGAACCGGGAGAGCACGTGCAGGGTCAGCGTGGGGCCGTAGACCCGGTCGGTGAGCCCGGCGCCGTGCAGCAGGTTGAGCGCCCAGCGCACCGGCTGGCCGTCGGGGGTGACCACGTCGAAGGAGTTCAGCCGGGCGTTGTGCGCCGGGTCGAGCACCCCGGTCATCACGCCGTGCACGGCCAGCGCCGTCAGCGCCAGCGGGCGGCGCTCCTGCGCGGCCGCCACCACCTGCTCGGTCGCCGCAGCGTAGTCGGTGGCGTCGACCAGGACCCCGAGGACGTTCCGTTTGCCCCTGCCGGTCATGCTCCCGGCACCCACTTGTCCACGTTGGCCTCGTAGATCTCCCGCATGATCATGGGCACGTCGTAGACCTGCTTCCACTCGGGGTAGTCG
Organism: Micromonospora sp. NPDC023644; assembly: GCF_040640115.1. Taxonomy (NCBI): domain Bacteria; kingdom Bacillati; phylum Actinomycetota; class Actinomycetes; order Micromonosporales; family Micromonosporaceae; genus Micromonospora; species Micromonospora sp. NPDC023644. Next base: position 161,077 of record NZ_JBFABA010000003.1, read on the forward strand.
GCCTGGAAGGCCTCGTTCGAGCCGATCCACCACTTGTGGTCGCCGATCCGGTTGGCCTCGACGTACTCGGTGATCATCTCTTGGCCGGTGATCTGCTCGGCGAGCGCGAACGCCTCGCGGTTGGAGGTGTTCGAGTGCCGTCCGCCGCCGAGGTTGTAGACCGCCGCCGAGCGGGGGTTGCGGAAGAACGCCTCGAACGCGGAGACCACGTCCGAGCTGTGGATGGCGTCGCGGACCTGCTTGCCCTGGTAACCGAAGATCTTGTAGGTCCGGCGCTCCATGTTGGCGCGCATCACGTAGCCGAGGAAGCCGTGCAGCTCCGTCGCGGAGTGCGCCGGGCCGGTCAGCGTCCCGCCCCGGAAGCAGGCTGTCCGCATGTCGAAGTAGCGGCCGTACTCCTGCACCATGACGTCGGCCGCCACCTTAGAGGCGCCGAAGATCGAGTGCAGGCAGGCGTCGATGGACATGTCCTCGCGGATGCCCTGCTCGTACGCGTGCCCCGGCTCGATCTCCCACCGGGTCTCCAGCTCCACCAGGGGCAGGCTGTTCGGCCGGTCGCCGTAGACCTTGTTGGTGGAGCAGTGGATCACCGGCGCCTCGACGCAGTGCTCGCGCACGTTCTGCAGGACGTTGAGCGTGCCAGCGGCGTTCACGTCGAAGTCGGTGAACGGGTCGCGCACCGCCCAGTCGTGCGACGGCTGGGCGGCGGTGTGGATCACTACGGCGACGTCGGTGCCGTACCGCTTGAAGAGCTTGGCCAGCGCGGCCCGGTCGCGGATGTCGATGCTGTGGTGCGAGTACGCGGACCCCAGCTCGTCGGTCAGCCGCCGGACGTTCCAGGCGGTGGACGCCTCCTCGCCGAAGAACTCCTGCCGCATGTCGTTGTCGATGCCGACGACCTCGAGACCGAGGCCGGCGAAGTGCCGGACCGCCTCGGAGCCGATCAGACCGCCCGACCCGGTCACGAACGCGACACTCACACGACACTCCTGGTCCGTCGGAGGCAGAAACCATCGGAGCATAGCGTGACGTACGGCACGCCCCGATACGGCGCGAGGGCCCCGCATGACTGCGGAGCCCTCGCGTATTGGTGGGGAAGGGGGGAGTTGAACCCCCACGCCCTTTCGGGCACACGGACCTGAACCGTGCGCGTCTGCCATTCCGCCACTTCCCCGTGGCCTGACCTCGAACACTGTAGTCTGTGCCGGTCCTGCTGTCTCCAGCGGGCCCCGGACATCCTACCCGGTCCGTGATCGTTGCACCGATCGGTTACCGTCCGAGGAGCGGTTACCGTTCGTGGCGGACGAAAGAGTAGCACGGCAGTAACGGCCCTTCCGAACGGGCCGCCGTCAGACGGCCGAGCGGCGTGTGAGCTGCGCGCGCGCCGGCCGGATACCATCATGTCCTCGGGACCCGAGGAGGAGCCGGTGAGCGTGCTGCAACGCTTCGAGAAGCGTCTGGAAGGCCTGGTCGAGGGGGCCTTCGCCAAGGTCTTCAAAGGGGTGGTCCACCCCGTGGAGATCCTCAACGCCATGCAGCGGGAGGCCGAGGCGCACAAGGCGATCCTGGCCGGTGGGCGCACGTTGGTGCCCAACCGCTACGTGATCGATCTCTCGCCCTACGACCACAGTCGTCTGGCGCCGTACGCCGCCGCGCTGGCCCAGGAGCTGGCCCAGTCGCAGGCGGAGTTCATCGGCGAGCAGGCCTGGACGGTCTACGGCGACGTGATCGTCGAGATCGAGCGCGGCGAGGGGCTGGACACCGGGATGTTCCGGGTCACCGCCGAGGTCTACACCGGCGGCGAGGTCGCCCCGGTCTCGGCGCCCGGCTACGACGCGGGCCCGCCCGCCTACCCGGCGTACGACCAGGGGGGTGGCTACGGTCCCCCGCCCGGCCACGGCGGCGGCCGCAACGTGCGGCTGGTCTCCGGCGACGGGCGCACCTACCCCCTCCAGATGGGCTCGACCGTGATCGGCCGCGGCGACCAGGCCAACCTCCGTCTGCCCGACGTCGGGATCTCGCGGCGACACGCCCGGCTGGACTTCGACGGCGGTCAGGTCGTGCTGACCGATCTTGGGTCGACCAACGGCACCATGGTCAACGGCCAGCGGGTCTCCGCCGTCGCGCTCAACCCCGGCGACATGATCCAGCTCGGCACCACGACGCTGACCTTCCGCGTGGACGGCTGATCCGCCTTGCCGGAACTCGTCATCACCGTCGCCCGGTTCGGGTTCCTCATCCTGCTGTGGATCTTCGTGTTCACGGTGGTCGGCGTGATCCGCCGGGACCTCTTCGCGGGCGCCAGGTCGGGCCGCCTGGTGGCCGCCCCCCGGGCGGTCGGCGCCTCGCTCGGGCAGGCGGCGAAGCCGGCGAAGGCGAAGCGGGGCAGGGCCGCGCACCAGCTCGTGGTGACCGCCGGTCAGCTCGCGGGGACCCGGATCACCCTCGGCGAAGCGCAGATCACCATCGGCCGGGCCGAGGATTCCACCCTCGTCATCACCGACGACTACGCCTCGGCACGGCACGCCCGTCTGGTGCCGCGCGACGGCCAGTGGTTCGTCGAGGACCTCGGCTCGACTAACGGCACCTACCTGGATCGCGCTAAGGTCACCGGACCAACCCCCGTCCCCCTCGGCGTGCCGATCCGGATCGGCCGCACTTCTCTCGAATTACGGCCATGACTCTGACCCTGCGCTATGCGGCCCACAGCGACCGCGGTCTGATCCGAGACGGTAACCAGGATTCCGTCTACGCCGGACCGCGGCTTCTCGCCGTCGCCGACGGCATGGGCGGCATGGCCGCCGGTGACGTCGCCAGCAACATCGTCATCGGTGCCATGGCGCCGCTCGACGAGGACGTCCCAGGTGACGCCCTCGTCGACGCGTTGCGTTCGGCCGTGGGCACCGCCAACCAGCAGCTCCGCGACACCGTGGACGCCAACCCCCAGCTGGAGGGGATGGGCACGACGCTCACCGCGACCCTCTTCTCCGGCAGCAAGCTGGGCATGGTCCACATCGGTGACTCGCGGGCCTACCTCCTGCGCAACGGCGAGTTCGCGCAGATCACCAAGGACGACACGTACGTCCAGATGCTCGTCGACGAGGGCCGCATCAGCGCCGAGGAGGCGAGCAGCCACCCGCAGCGGTCGCTGCTCACCCGGGCGCTCGACGGGCGCGACATCGACCCGGAATACAGCGTCCGCCAGGTGCTCCCCGGCGACCGCTACCTGATCTGCAGCGACGGCCTCTCGGGCGTGGTCAGTGCCGACACCATCGGCGAGACGATGCGCGAGTACGCCGACCCGCAGCAGTGTGTCGAGCGGCTGGTGCAGCTCGCCCTGCGCGGCGGCGGCCCGGACAACATCACGGTCATCATCGCGGACGCCACCGACCAGGACATCGTCGAGGCGAGCCCGATCGTCGGCGGCGCCGCCGCCCGGGACCGGGGCATGGCGACCTCCGCCGACGTCTCGACGCCGGCCGCCCGCGCGTCCGCCCTCTCCGCGCCCCGGCCCCCCGTCCCGGAGGAGCCCTCGGCCGGTGCCGACGACGATTCGGACGGCCCGCGGCGTCGGCCGGTGCGGGCCGCCGCGATCTCGCTGGCGTTGCTGGTCCTCGTCGGCGGCGCGGTCTTCGGTGGCTGGAGCTACACCCAGCGGCAGTACTACGTCGGCGCGACCGAGAACGGTCAGGTCGCCGTGTTCCGGGGCATCCAGGGCGAGATCGCCGGCATGGACCTCTCCACGGTGCACTCCACCAGCCCGGCTGACCTGGAGGACCTGACGCTGGCCGCCCAGGAGCAGGTCAAGCAGGGCATCCCGGCCAAGAGCAAGCCCGACGCCGAGCGCCGGCTGGCCGAGCTGACCAGCGACGACCCGACGAACCCGAACCTGAAGCCCGTCTGCCCGCCGAGCCCGAGCCCGAGCGCCGTGGCCGTCACCACCGCCCCGACGCCCAGCACTCGCCCGGTGTCGCCCGCCCCGGCCGCCAGCGCGAGCGCGAGCGCGCCGGTCAGCGGCCTGCCGAGCACGCCGGCCGCGCCGACCACCACGCCCGACGCCCCGCCCTCCGACACCGACTCGCCGGCGCTCGACCCCGCCGCGTGCCGGTCGCCGGAGTAGGCGCGACTCGATCCGAGGACGTTCCGTGACCGCAGCGGCCATTCCGGCATCCTCGCCCGCCACCACGGGCGAGCAGCCCGGCGTACGCCTGGCCCGGTCCCGGCGCAACGCCGAGCTGTCGTTGCTGCTGGTCGCCATGGTGCTGGTGGCGGCGTACGGGGCGATGGTCGAGGCGAAGGTGCTCGACACGATCACGGCCGACTTCTGGATGCCGGCCGCCGCGCTCACCGCCGTGTTCCTCGGCCTGCACCTGGTGATCCGGTTCCTGGCACCCTTCGCCGACCCGGCCCTGCTGCCGGCGGTCGCCCTGCTCAACGGGATCGGAGTGGGCTTCCTGCGCCGGCTCGACCTGGGCAACGCGGCGCCCGCCGAGCGGGAGGACCTGGCCATCTTCGCGGGCACGGGTGGCCGGCAGCTCGCCTGGACGCTCGCCTCGGTCGTCCTCGCCGCCGGCCTGCTCGCCCTCATGCGCGACCACCGCTCGGTGTCCCGCTACGCGTACACGCTGGGGCTGGCCGGCATCGTGCTGGTGATGATCCCGGCGGTGCTGCCGAACCGGTTCTCCGAGATCAACGGCGCGAAGCTCTGGATCCGGGTCGGGGGCTTCTCCATCCAGCCCGGCGAGTTCGCCAAGCTGGCCCTGCTGGTCTTCTTCGCCTACTACCTGGTGCGCAAGCGCGAGGTGCTGTCGCTGGCGAGCCGCCGGTTCCTGGGCATCGACTTCCCGCGCGGGCGCGACCTCGGCCCGGTGGTCGTGGTCTGGCTGATCAGTGTCCTGGTCCTCGTCTTCGAGAAGGACCTCGGCACCTCGCTGCTCTACTTCGGCATGTTCGTGGTGACGCTCTACATCGCCACCGAGCGGGTCAGTTGGCTGCTCATCGGTCTGGTGCTCTTCTTCGGCGGCGTCTACCTGGCCTACGTGCTCGGCGAGGTGGTCGGCGGGCCGTTCGCCAACTTCTACCTGCGCGCCCAGATCTGGCTGGACCCCTTCGCCGACCCGTACAACGACGGCTACCAACTCGTACAGGGGCTGCTCGCGCTCGGCACGGGCGGCCTGTTCGGCGCGGGCCCGGGCGGCGGCCAGCCGGGCCTGCTGCCCGAGGTGCAGAACGACTTCATCTTCGCGGGCATCGGCGAGGAGATCGGGCTCTTCGGCCTCTCCGCGCTGCTCGTGGTCTACCTGCTGATCGTCGAGCGAGGGCTGCGCGCGGCGCTGGCGGTGCGGGACTCGTTCGGCAAGCTGCTGGCCGGCGGTCTGGCGTTCACCCTCGGGCTCCAGGTCTTCGTGATCGTCGGCGGGATCAGCAAGCTCATCCCGCTGACCGGCCAGACCACCCCGTTCCTCTCCGCCGGCGGGTCGTCGCTGATGGCCAACTGGCTGCTCATCGCGGTCCTGCTCCGGATCTCCGACGGCGCCCGCCGGCCGGTGGCCGGCGCGGGCGGCAAGGCGGCCCGGCCGTCCGGCGGCCCACCGGAGCAGCTGCACGGTGCCCCCACGGAGGTGATCAAGCCGTGAACGCACCCCTGCGCCGCGTCGGCGTCGTCGTCATGGTTCTCTTCGGCCTGCTCTTCGCGAACCTGAACTGGATCCAGGCCTACAAGGCCGACGAATACCGCACCAGCGACTACAACGGCCGGGTCCAGGTCGCCACGTACGACCGCAAGCGCGGCAACATCGAGGCCGGCGGCACCGCGTTCGCGGTCAGCAAGGAGACCGACGGCAAGCTGAAGTTCCAGCGCAGCTACCCCGGCGGTGCGAAGTACGCGCACGTGCTCGGCTACAAGCCGGTCAACCTCGCCGAGACCGGCATCGAGAAGGTCGAGGACGACTTCCTGGCCGGCACCAGCGACCAGCTCTTCGCCAGCCGGTTCAAGGACATGTTCACCGGCGACAAGACCGGCGGCGGCAACGTGCTGCTCACGGTCTCGAAGCGGGCCCAGGACGTCGCGTACGAGCAGCTGCGCAACAACCGCAGGGACGTGTCGAAGGGCGCGGCGATCGCCATCGACCCGCATACCGGGGCGGTGCAGGCGCTGGTCTCGATGCCCAGCTTCGACCCCAACCCGCTGGCCAGCCACGACACCAACGAGGCCACGGCCGCGCACAACAAGCTGGAGCAGGACACGGAGGGCCCGCTGAAGAACCGGGCGCTCAACGAGGTGCTGCCCCCGGGTTCCACCTTCAAGATCGTGGTCGCCGCGGCGGCGCTGGAGAACGGCGTCGGTCAGGAGACCCGGATCCCGGCCGGTGCCAGCTGGACCCCGCCGACCTCGGGCACGCCGATCCGCAACGCGGCCCCGTCGATCTGCCCCGAGGACGAGGTCACCCTGATGAACGCGGTGACCGAGTCGTGCAACACGGGCTTCGCGCAGCTCGGCGTGCGGCTCGGCGCGGACAAGATCAAGGAGAAGGCCCGACAGTTCGGCTTCGAGCAGGAGGACCTCACCGTCGGCCACCTCGACCAGGGCGGCCACCCGGTGGCGGCGAGCCGGACCGGGAGCATGGAGAACCCCGACGGCGGGGTCAACCCGGCCGGGGTCGCGCAGTCCTCGATCGGTCAGTTCGACGTGCGGATGACCCCGCTCCAGGGCGCCCTGATCGCCGGGTCGATCGCCAACGGCGGCAGCCAGATGCGGCCGTACCTGGTTCGTCAGTTGCTCGGCCCGGACCGCACCACGAGCCACTACACCGCCAAGCCCAAGGAGCTGCGGCGGCCGGTCAGCGGCCAGGTCGCCAGCGATCTGCGGGACATGATGGTCAGCGTCGTCGAGAACGGCACCGGCCGCAATGCCCAGATCAACGGCTACACGGTCGGCGGCAAGACCGGCACGGCCGACATTCGTCCCGGCATCCCGCCCCACTCGTGGTTCATCGGCTTCGCGCTGGACAAGAACGGCAACCCGGTCTCCGCGGTCTGCGTCCTGCTGGAGAACGGCGGCGACGGCGGCAGCGCCGAGGCGGCCCGGATCGGCGGGCAGATCATGCGCGCCGCCATCGCCGACCCGGGGGGCCGCTGACATGCTCAGCCCCGGGGTGCAGCTCGGCAACCGCTACCGCCTGGACGAGCGGATCGCCAGCGGCGGCATGGGTGACGTCTGGCGCGGCACCGACCAGGTGCTCGGCCGGACGGTCGCCGTCAAGAGCCTGCTCCCCGCGCTGCTCGACGACCCCGACTTCGCCGAGCGCTTCCGCGGCGAGGCCCGCACCATGGCGACGATCAACCACCCCGGCGTGGTCGACGTCTACGACTTCGGCAACGACCAGCAGATCGCCTTCCTGGTCATGGAGTACGTCGAGGGTGACGCGCTGTCGGCCACGCTGGCCCGGGTCGGCCGGCTCACCCCGGCCCGCACGATGGCGCTCGTCGCCCAGGCCGCCGACGCGCTGCACGCGGCGCACGTCAAGGGGATCGTGCACCGGGACGTGAAGCCCGGCAACCTGCTGGTCCGTCCCAACGGCACCCTGGTGCTCACCGACTTCGGCATCGCCCGCTCGGAGCTGGTCGCCCAGCTCACCGCGGCCGGTTCGGTGCTCGGCACCGCCTCGTACATCTCTCCGGAGCAGGCCACCGGCGGGGTCGCCACGCCCGCGTCCGACGTCTACGCGCTCGGCGTGGTGGCCTACCAGTGCCTCGCCGGCCGCCGCCCCTTCGAGGGCGACAATCCCCTCGACATCGCCATGCGGCACGTCCGGGAGACTCCCCGCCCGCTGCCCGCCGACATCCCGCCGCAGGTCCGGGCGGTGGTCGAGCGGGCCCTGGCGAAGGACCCGGCGGCACGCTGGCCGAGCGCCGCCACGCTGGCCGGGGTGGCGCGTCAGCTGAAGGCCCAGCTCTCCCAGCAGGCCCGGGCAGCCGGCCAGCCCATCTCCGCCGCACCGGCGTCGCCGGCCGCCCCGCCCGGCCGCGCCCAGGTGCCGCCGCCGCGTCCGCCGGTGTCGCCCCACCGGCCGCAGAACGTCACCGCCCAGCCGCCGCGTCCGCCCATGACGGCCCACCGTCCGCCCGTGGCGAACCCTCGCCCGGCCGCCGCGCCGCACCGGCCCACCTCGGTCGCGCCCGCCGCGGCGGCACCCCGGCCGCAGATGGCGCCGACCGGCTACCCCCGCGGCGCGGCACCCGTGCCGCAGGCCCGGCCGATGCCGTACGCGGGACACGCCGTCCCGCCGGCGCACCAGCCGGGCGGGCAGCGGTCCCGGCCCGGGATGGTGCTCCTCGCCATCCTCGTGGCCGTGCTGGTCCTCGTCTGCTCCGGCGTGATTTCCTACAACGTGCGGGAAGGCACGAAGTCGGGTGCGGCCACCCCGCCGGCGGCGACGTCCGCCGCGCGGTGGCCCGACGGACGCGACGAACCGGCCGGGACGTCGTACCGTCGACAGGAACTGCCCCGGTGGGGCGGCGACGAGACGACGAGCGAAGGACGACAGACGCGATGACAGCGCAGGCCCGCCTGCTCGGTGGCAGGTACCAGGTCGGCGAGCTGCTCGGCTACGGCGGTATGGCCGAGGTGCACCGCGGTCGCGATCTCCGGCTCGGTCGGGACGTCGCGATCAAGATGCTCCGGACCGACCTCGCCCGGGACGCCACCTTCCAGATGCGGTTCCGCCGGGAGGCGCAGAACGCCGCGTCCCTCAACCACCCGGCGATCGTCGCCGTCTACGACACCGGCGAGGAGACCGCGCCGACCGGCGAGACCCTGCCGTTCATCGTCATGGAGTTCGTCAACGGGCGGACCCTCAAGGAGGTGCTGGGCGTCGAGGGGCGGCTCCAGCCGCGCCGGGCGCTGGAGATCTGCGCCGACATGTGCGCGGCCCTGGAGTTCAGCCACCGGCACGGCATCATCCACCGCGACATCAAGCCCGGCAACGTGATGCTCACCCAGACCGGCCAGGTCAAGGTGATGGACTTCGGCATCGCGCGGGCGCTGGCCAGCGGCGCCACCACCATGACCCAGACCAGCGCGGTCATCGGTACGGCGCAGTACCTCTCGCCCGAGCAGGCGCGCGGCGAGGCGGTCGACGCCCGCTCCGACGTCTACGCCGCCGGCTGCGTGCTCTTCGAGCTGGTCTGCGGGCACCCACCGTTCGTCGGCGACAGCCCGGTCAGCGTGGCCTACCAGCACGTGCGGGAGGCGCCCCCGACCCCGAGCGACATCAACCCGGACGTCAACCCGGCGGTCGACGCGATCGTGCTCAAGGCGCTGTCGAAGAACCCCCTCAACCGCTACCAGAGCGCCGGCGAGATGCGGGCCGACCTGCTCCGCGCGGCCGCCGGCCGCCCGGTGATGGCGACCCCGGTGCTGCCGCAGGAGGAGACGGCGCAGCTCGCCCCCGCCGCCGCCGGTTACGCGGGCACCCCCGGCGCGCCGCAGACCCGGCAGATGCCGGCCCGGGTCGGCGACCCGCGCCGACGGAAGGCGTCCTCCTGGCTGATCGCGACGTTCGCCGCGGTCGGCGTCCTCGCGGTGATCGCCCTCGCCGCCGCCCTGCTCAGTCAGCGCGACGGCGACGACCGGGTCACGGTCCCCACGGTGACCGGTTTGACCCAGCAGGAGGCGTTCGCCCGGATCCAGCAGGCCAACCTGGTCCCGAAGGAGGGCGACCAGGTCTTCAACAAGGATTGCCAGAAGGGTCAGGTGGTCAACCAGAACCCCCCCGCCAACTCCCCGCTGGAGCCGAACCGGGAGGTCGTCGTCCGGGTCTGCGGCGGCGTGGAGATGAAGGCCATCCCGCCCGGCCTCAAGGGCTCCACCTTTGAGAGCGCGAAGACGCGGCTGCAGGAAGCCGGCTTCGTGGTGAAGAGGGAGCTGAAGAGTGACGCCGAGAAGGCGGGCATCGTCCTCGACGTCTCGCCCGCCGAGGGCAAGGAGGTTGCCGCAGGAGCCACCGTCACCCTGACGGTCTCCCGGGGCAACGTCGGTCAGGTGCCGAACGTGGTCGGCTCCAGCGAGGACGACGCGAAGGACGAGCTGGACGAGGCGGGGTACGACGTCGTGGTCAAGCCGGGCCGGGAGGTGCCGCCGGACGAGGCCGGCCAGGTCACCTCGCAGACCCCGCGGGCGGGCAGCAGCCTTGAGAGGGGCAAGACCGTGACGATCGTTGTCACGGTGCCGCAGGCCGAGCCGACGCCCACCGACTCGGCGAGTCCGACGCCCAGCACCACGCCGTCCGCTCCCGGCGGCGGCGGGGGTCTCCCGCTGCCGACCACTCCGCCGATCCGGCTCCCCGAGCGCTGACGCGCTCGTGAGTGCGGGGGACCCGGCCGGGCAGCGCCCTGCGGATGTCGCCGGTCAGGGCCCTTTTGTTGCCGCCGGGCGGCGCCCTCCGGGCGTCGTCGACGACGAGGGACGGCCGGCGACAGGCGCGGCGGAACCGGCGAGCCGGTGGCGGCGACGCCTGATCCGCGCGGCGGTGCTGGGCCTGGTGGCGCTGGTTGTCGCCAGCCTCCCCTGGCTCTGGACGACCATCTCCGCCCGCGGCCACCTGTACGGCGAGGCCGACGCGCCGGCCGCCGACGTCGTGATCGTCCTGGGCACCGCGGTGGCGGCGGACGGCCGTCAGCCGGGTGACCGGCTCGCCGGCCGCCTGGAGACCGCCGCCGCGCTGGTGAAGAGCGGGCGGGCCCGGGTGGTCCTCGTGTCGGGCGACGGGGGCGGCACGTCCGGCGACGAGCCGGCGGCGATGACGTCCCACCTGACCGAGCGGCTCGGTGTCGATCCGCGTCGCGTCGTGGCAGACCCGTTCGGCCTGGACACCTACGACACCTGCGCCCGGGCGCGCGACGTGTACGGGGTCGACCGCGCCCTGATCGTGACCCAGTCCTACCACCTGTCCCGCGCGGTGACGCTGTGCCGGCACCTCGGCCTCGACGTCGACGGAGTGGCCGCCCGCTGCCCCGGCTGCGGGTCCGCCCTGCTCTTCGGCAAGGCGGTCCGGGACTACTTCGCCAGCGGCAAGGCGGCATGGGACGCGGTCCGCGACCGGCCACCCGCAGTGCGCTCGCCCCCGGATTCGGCGGTCCGGACCGCGCTGCGGGGCTGACCCGTCCTCGGGCGCCTGGGGCGAGCTGACCCCCTTCGGGGCCGCTCAGGAGCCGACGGGGCTCAGGTAGGAGACACCCGTCAGCCAGCCCTGGACAGATGTAAATATTCAGACTGTTGACTGTCTGCTTCTCGCGGTGATCGAATGAGGGGCCCTCGCTTTCTGTGAGGGCTTGATTACCACGGGGGTTCCATGCGCACGTCCATTCGTGCTGCCTTGCTACTGGCAGCGCTCGTTCCGCTGGTCATCGTCGCGCCGGGCGCGTCATCCGCTGCCGAGGCGCCGCAGGCGGCCTCGGCCCAGGCTCCGAGCTCCGCCGATCCCACGCGGCCGACGCGTGAGGAGGCCATCGCCAAGGAGCGGTACGGCCGGGACGACGTGACCCTGCCGAGCCGTACCGTCCGGCATGCCGACGGATCCGTCGAGACCATCGCCGACCCGGCCGCCGTCCGCGCCCTCAGCTCGACCCTCGCCGCCGGCGACGCCTGCGGCTCGGCCTGCGACGGGAAGGATCCCGCGTCCTACCTCGCGCCGATGCCTGGCGGGCCGTCGAACTACCGCTACTGCAGCACCGACGCCGTGACCGTCTACACGAAGAGCAACGGATACGAGTCGAGGGTCGAGTTGCGGTACAGCCCCGGCTGCCGTACGGCGTGGACTCGTGGGTGCTGCTACACGTCGATTGCCGGCTTCAGTTACTACTCCAGCGGCAACGTCAGGCTGTCGGTCTACAACTACGACGGTCGCTACAACGGCTCAAGCGTCTGGACCGCGATGCTCGACGACGCGGGTTACACCTACAAGGCCTGCTACGACACCCAGGTTGGTGGACCGTCGGTCTGGTCCTGCACGAGTGGCTATTAGCAGCCAGCAGCCCAGGTAAGGGGCTAGCGGGCCGGCGGACGGGTAGGGGCCGCCGCGACACGCGCGGCGGTCCTGCGGCATCATGCCGCCCGGCCGACTCCCGTAGCCGCCTCCCTCACCAAACACTGTCTGCACAGATTCTCTGACCACAGCAGCGGCTGGAGATTGGGTCTGCCCCTCTGCAGTTCCGTATTGGTCCGGCGCTGTCATACCCCCTCTCGAAGAAGGATCGCGGATGTCCGACGAGATGGTCCTGCGGGCCCAGCGTTTCATCAACAGCACGTACAACAACGGTGCAACTCTCGGCATATCCAAGCTGGAAGAGAATGGCCGAACCGGCTGGAGCACGATGTACGCCCTCACCCGGGCGCTCCAGTACGAGTTGGGCATCACGGCCCTGTCGGATTCCTTCGGCCCGACCACACTCTCGACGCTGCAGTCCAGATACCCCAGCCTGAACGCAGTCACCGTCCCGTCATGGATCTTCGGCTGCATCCTTCAGTCCGCCCTCTACTGCAAGGGCTACGACGGCGGCGGTATCGACGGCATATACAACTCCCGTGTCGAGGCCGCCGTCATCAAGTTGAAGCAGGACATGGGAGTCGACGGCGCATTCCCGGGCAGTTCCCTTGAACCCAAGGTGGTCAAGGCCCTGTTCAACATGGACGCGTACGTCACCGTCAACAACGGGTCGAGCGGGATCCGATCCGTCCAGCGGTGGCTGAACGGGCGGTACGTCAACCGGCGCGACTTCTTCATCATCCCGTGCGACGGTCACCACTCTCGCGACGTCGCGAAGTCGATGCTGCTGGCCATCCAGTACGAGTTGGGTATGGCCGACGGCACGGCCAACGGCGTGTTCGGCCCTGGCACGCAGGCGGGGCTGAAGTCCCACACGGTGACGCTCGGCACCACCGGCACCTGGGCGCAACTGTTCACCGCGGCAATGCTTCTCAACGCGCGGACCGTCGCCTTCGGGGACTTCACCGCCGCGGTGCAGGCTGCGGTCCGGGACTTCCAGGCGTTCGCGGCACTTCCGGTCAACGGAAACGGTGACTTCCAGACATGGGCGTCGCTGCTCGTCTCGTACGGCGACCAGACCCGCAGAGGCGCGGCGTGCGACGGTGTCACGAAGATCACGCCGGCTCGAGCGCAGGCGCTGAAGGACGCAGGTTACAAGTACATCGGTCGGTATCTCTACAACCCGTCGAGCACGAGCCTGCCCGAGAAGCAGATCCAGCCGGGCGAGCTCGACACGATCAGGCAGTACGGGTTGCGCTGCTTCCCGATCTACCAGACGTGGTCCCGGGACGCGGACTACTTCCGCTACTCGCAAGGGTGCGTCGACGCGTCCAACGCCATCGAATGGGCGAGGATCCACGGGTTCAAGCCGGGGTCGATCATCTACTTCGCTGTCGACTACGACGCGATGGACAGCGAGGTCACCTCCTACATCCTTCCGCACTTCAAGGGCGTCTACCGCACCATCGGCGAACTCTCCGACTACGGCGTGGGCATCTACGGCCCCCGCAACGTGTGCCAGCGCGTGTCCGACGCAGGGTATGCGGCCACCTCCTTCGTCTCCGACATGTCCTCCGGGTTCTCCGGGAATCTCGGTTACCCGCTGCCGACGAACTGGGCATTCGACCAGATCGCCACTATCTGGGTCGGCTCCGGCGACGGGCGGATCGAGATCGACAACAACATCGCCTCCGGTCGTGACACCGGTCAAGGAACCTTCGACCCCGCCACGCCCGTCACAAGCGGCCTGGACGTGGACCTTCAGGCCAGCTACAAGCCGGCGCTGCTGCACGACATCCAGACCTACCTCACCTCGATCGGCGTTCCGGAGACCGGCGGCGAGGGCTGGAAGGACGGTGACTGGGTCACCTATGACCAGGTCACCACGACAGAGGCGTTCAACTACGTCATGGAGGCCGACTGGCTGTTCACGAACCTGGCCCGGGCCTTGAAGCTCCGTAAGGCTCTCATCCAGGCTCCGGTCATGTGGGAGCTGCGCAAGCTGAACCCGCTCGATCCGATCGCCGACGACGCGGTGCGGACCGGGCTGAAGGACGACTCCAGCACCGGGTGGGGACAGATCTTTGCCTGGGTGGCCATAGAAGCCCGCAACTACTGCATCCAGCAGGGAATCATCAACGGCGTGCCGCTGAGCAGCAGCGACAAACGTGCGGTGTGGGACCTTCTCCAGGATCCGCACTACAACATTCCGACGGCCGCCTATCTGACGATCTACAATGCGCACCAGCTCGGAATTCCCCGTCCCTCGCTCACCACCGGCCAGGCCGACACCCAAGCTCTCCTGGCCCGGTACAACGGCACCGGTGACGGGGCGCAGCAGTACGGGCGAGAGCTGATCGGCCTTTACAACGTGCTGGAGAACTACAACCGCCTCAGCCGCGCCCAGTAGGGGGACTCGCTCTTGGCACGTCCGCGGACGTGGAACCTGGCTGTACCCGTCGGTGTGAACCTGCTGCTCGGGATACCGGCGATAGTGCCGTTGTTCCTGGCCTGGTACATCGTCGTGAACGGTCCGCTGGCAGCTCTGGGATGGACGCAGCGGGATCCGAACGAGGACGACGGGATGCTCCTCTGGTTGCTCATCGCCGCGCCGGTGTTCTGCCTCTTCGGCCTGATCTGGGGGCTGTCCAACCTGTGGATGCTCCGCAGGACAGCCGTGCCGGGATCCCAGTACTGGCCCGCGTGCGTTGCCGCCTCCCTCGCGCCGTACGTCGTGGGGTTCTTCCTGTTCTGACCATCCGAGAAGGGATACAGAGACATGGACCAGCAGATGACTCGGCGGACGGTTCTCAGAACCGCCGCCCTCACTGGCGCGGCCGCCGCCGTCGGCTCCGTGCTGCCCGCCGCTTCCGCATCAGCCGCTGAGCGCCGCGGGCCGAAGCGCCCGGCGACCTCGACGAACGGATGGACGATCCAGGCGAACGCGGACCGTGACTCACAGGTGTGGACTCGGTCGGTGGCCGGCACGGGGCTGAGCGTGGCGGTGTGGATCGGTGACGTCGAGTTGATCCTGTTGCACGTGGTACGCCGGTTCCACTACGAGATCGACCAGATCCAGCGGGCTGACCTGGTCGGATGGTGTGAGATCGGCAAGCTCCGCAAGGGCCTGCCCGAGTCCAACCTCGCTTCCGGTACCGCGGTACGCATCCGGCCGGGTGCCCGGGCCAGGGGAGGCTTCTTCCCACTGCAGGAACTGGCGCTGCGGGACGTCCTGGCGGACTGCGAGGGTGTCGTGCGTTGGGGTGGCGACGATCGTGAGGTGGACGAGTCACTGTTCTACATCGCTGTCGGTCCGCACGACAAGCGGGTTCCCGCTCTCGCCGACAAGCTCCGCGGATGGGCGGCGACACCCGGCGAGGGCGCTGGCGTGGGGGTGGACTTTCTGTCGCCGTCCCGGCGTGGTCGGGCCGACAAGCTGGCCCGCGTCCAGCGTCCGGGCTGACCCTGCGGTCGCCGGGGTCAGGCAGGGGAACGCCGTCGTACGGGGGAGGTGCGGCCGACGACCTGTCCGCGGCGTGCGGCCTCCACTGCGCGATCAGGAGTGCTGGTCAGGTGGTGGCGAAGGCGGCGCGGCGGCGGGCGTCCACCTCGGCGGCCAGCGCCGGGGCCCACTCCAGCGCCTCCGCGTGACCGCAGGCGGCGAGCCAGTTCGCCAGCATCAGGTGGCCGCCCTCGGTCAGCACCGACTCCGGGTGGAACTGGACGCCCTCGATCGGCAGCGTCCGGTGCCGCATCGCCATCACCACGCCGGAGCCCGTCCAGCCGGTGACCTCCAGCTCCTCGGGCAGCGTCTCGGGCAGCACGGCGAGCGAGTGGTAGCGGGTGGCGGTGAACGGGTCCGGCAGGCCGGCGAGCACCCCGACGTCGCGGTGACGGACCTCGGAGGTCTTGCCGTGCAGCAGCTCGGGGGCGCGGGTCACGGTGGCGCCGAAGGCCTCGCCGATCGCCTGGTGACCCAGGCAGACGCCGAAGATCGGCAGCTCGCCCGCGTACGCGCGGATGACGTCGAGGCAGATGCCGGCGCGGTCGGGGCTGCCCGGGCCGGGCGAGAGCAGGACGCCGGCCGCGCCGACCCTCCCCACCTCGGCGACCTCGATCTCGTCGTTGCGCCGGACCTCGCAGTCCACGCCGAGCTGGCCGAGGTACTGCACCAGGTTGAAGACGAACGAGTCGTAGTTGTCGATCACCAGGACACGCATCAGGGGCTCACTCGTTCGGAGAGGGCGGGGTGTTGTTCTGGTCGGTGTCGTACGGCAGGTCGTGATCGTCGCCGGTCGGGGCGCCGTCGCCCTCCCCACCGCCCGGCACCACGTCACCGCCGGGGTCGCCGGAATCCTGGGTGACCTGCACGTCGTCGAAGGGCAGCAGGGGCTCGGCCCACGGGAAGACCACGTACCAGAGCAGGGCCACCATCGCGCTGGCGATCAGCAGGCTGCCGGTGAGCTTGCCGGGCAGCCCGAAGGGAAGCTTGCGCCAGATCCAGCCGTACACCGTCAGGCCCCCAGTTCCGCCGGGCGCCCCGCCGACTTCGGCTGGCTGCGTGCCAGCTCGGCGTGGATGATCAGGCGTTGGTAGTTGTCGAACTTCGGGTTGCAGGTGGTCAGGGTGAGCATCGACCTGGTCGGCTTCTGCCCGGGCTTGCCCGGTACGGGCGCCACCACCTCGACCTGGGTGGGCTTGACGATCCGGCTCTCGGTGACCTTGTAGACGTGCCAGTCGGTCTTGCCCTCCACCACGATGGCGTCACCGTCGTTCAGCTCGTCGAGCCGCCAGAAGGTGGCCCGGTTGCGGTGCCCGGCGACGGAGAAGTTGCCGACCTGGCCGGGTAGGGCGCTGGAGGGGTAGTGGCCTGGCGCGTACCGGATGTCCTTCTGGGTGACGCCCTCGACGACGACCCAGTTCTTGTCGAGCTTGGGGATGTAGAGCCCGGCGATGGGCTTGCCCTGCACGGGCGGCTTCGGCTTGGTGGACGCGCTCGCCGACGGCGCCACCGTCGGGTCGCCCTCGGGGCCCCACGCCTGCGCCAGTTGCTGGCTGAGGTCGGTCTGATGGGCGTCGACGATCGCCGACTTGCCCCAGACCTCGTAGCCCGCGAAGAGCAGCACCACCAGGCCGAAGGTGATCAGCAGTTCGCCGCTGACCCGGATGCCGGTGCGCAGCCGGGAGCCCAGCGACGGTCGGGTGAGCTCCGAGTAGACGCTCTTGTAGCCCTCGCCGGTCTGCTCCGGGCGCAGCTGGACCACCCGCTCGCCCCGGCGTGGCCGAGGCTGCTCGGCGGGAGCGTCGGAGGTCTCCGGCTCGTCCGTCTTCGGAGGACGCGGCACCGCGCCCATCAGGGCGGTGGACTCGACGAGGGCGGCTGGGGCAGTCGGCGTACGCCCGGAGACGGCCGGGATCAGGGCGGTGGTCCCGGAATCGACGTCGCGGCCCGGGCCGGCCGGGGAGACCGGGGCCGACGGGCCGGTGCCCGACGCGCCCACCTTGGGGATGAACGCGGTCGGCGCGTCGGCGGTCGGCTGGCCCTCCCGGGCGGCGGCCCGATCGACCGGCGGGCGGAGCGAGTGCCCGCCCCCGGCCCCGGCCGCGCCCGGCCGTCGGAGGTCGTCGGACGGCGCGGTGGGGTGCGGCGGGGTGGCCGGCCGGACCGGGCCGGCACCGGGCCACGACGCCGGCGCGCCGGCACCGACGGACGGGCCGGAGTCGGCCGGGCCGGGGCGGCGGAGGTCGGCGGAGTCCGGACGGTCGAAGCCCGCCGGGCCGGGGCGGCGTGAGTCGCCGGGGCCGGGCCGGTCGAATTCGCCGGATCCGCGTCGGCCGGAGCCGGGGGACCCTTGGCGGTCGAAGTCGGCGGACCTGGGCCGGTCGAAGTCGGCGGACTCGCGCCGATCGAAGTCGAGTGACCCTGGGCGGTCGAAGTCCGCGGACCTGGACCGGTCGGAGCCGGCCGGCTCACGTCGGTCGAAGTCGGCGGACCCGCGCCGGTCGGCGGCGGCGGGCCGGTGCCAGTCGAGGTTGGCGGGGCCGGGGCGGCCGGGATCCGAGGGCTGATGGCGGCCGAGGTCGGCGGGGCCGGGGCGGCCGAGATCCGTGGGGCCGGGGCGGCCGAGATCCGTGGGGCCGGGGCGGCCGAAGTCGGCGGGGCCGGGGCGGCCGGGCTCGGTGGGCCGGGCGGGGTTGGCGGCGGAGCGACTCTGGTCGGAGCGGCTCCGGTCGCCGCCTGACGGGAACCGGCCGGGGTTGGCGGGTCGGCCCTGCTCCGGTGTCGGGCGGGCGGGTTCGGGCATGGCGCGCCATCCCCCGGCGGGCGGGCCGGCAGGCGCGCGACCGTCGCCGGCGGCCGGGTCGGGCCCGTGGGGCGGGCGGGGCGCCGGGGACCGGGTCGGCAGCGTGGGCTGCGGCCAGGCGCCGGCCGGGGCCGGGCGGGGCCCGGGACGGTCGACCTTGGGCAGGAATGCGGTCGGACCGTCAGCCTGGTCGCGGTGCCGGTCGTCGCGGTCCTCGGGCCAGTCGTCGGGCGCGCGGCTCACCGGGGCACCGTCGCCGAGCGCAGCGTGGTCGAGTCCTCGAACGCCGGCACGGTCACGGTGGAGACGGTCTCCCTGTAACCGAGCTTGTAGTCGTCGACCAGGTCCCTGAACAACCGGACTCCCTGAGAGTCGGCGAGGGCCTGCTGCAGGGCAGCGGGATCGCCGATTGCTACGATCTTGAATGGTGGGGAGTACACCCGGCCGTGCAGCAGCAGGGTGTTACCCACGCAGCGTACCGCGCTGGTCGACAGCACGCGGACGTTCATGATGGACATGGCCTCGGCGCCACCTGCCCAGAGGGCGTTCACCACCGCCTGCACGTCCCCCTGGTGGACGACCAGGTCGTCGTTGGTGGCCCCCGCGGGCAGCGTGCCGTCGTTGCGCCGCGGCGCGTCGTCGAGTTCCACTGTCACCCCGGGCCCCGCGAGCGCGGTGAAGCCGGCGTCGTCCCGACTGGCGGCGGCCCGGTCCTGCTGTTCCTTGATCGGGCCGTCGGAGCTGGCCAGGGCGTTCGTGCGGCCCTCGACCTCGTCGCGCAGGTCGGCCGCCCGCCGCTCGCTGGCCGCCACCTCCGCGCGCCGGTCCTCGATCAACTGGTTGAGCTGGGGTCGGCGGTCCTCGCGCAGGGCGGTGCCGCCGGCGGTGGTGGCCGTGGTGGTGAAGAGCAGCCCGGCCGCGGCGGCGATCAGCGGCACCCCGATCGACCAGCCCGGTCGTCGCTGCCGTGGGCGCCGAGGCAGCAGCCCGGCAACCGCCCGCCGGAGCACCTTCTGCCAGGAGGCCGCGCCGGATGTGTACTCCACCGAGCGTTCCTTCCCCGTCGTCTGGTTCAGCCCGCGGAGGCGCGGGCCGCTGCGGCGACCCGAACAGTCCCGCCTTTTTCGGTCACTGGGTGCACCGGCCTCGCCCCATTCGTGGATTGGACGCGCCTTCGGGACTACGCTAGCTGTCGAACATTATTGGCCATGGACCGTCGCCCCCGCGCCCGGTTGTCAGGCCGGACGAGGTCGTAACCCCTCTGGAGAGCGTCGTGCCCAAGTCTCAGGTTCGCAAGAAGAAGGTGTACACCCCGCCGACGGACGTCCGTCCGACGGCGACGGCGGCGACGCGCAAGCCTAGCCCGGTCTGGCTCCCGGTCTCGGCGGTCGCCCTCATCGTTTTCGGCATCGGCTGGCTGGTGGTCTACTACCTCTCCGAGCAGGAGTACCCGGTCATGGCGTGGGGTTACTGGAACCTCGCGGTGGGCTTCGGCGCCATGGTCGCCTCCCTGATCCTGCTCTCCCGCTGGCGCTGAGCCCGGCCACCCCGCCGCCGGCCGGCGGCGGGGCCCCTGGGCGCGATCAGCCCTGCCGTCGACCGCGGCACCGGCCCCCGAGCCGGTGCCGCGGCAATCCATGTCACTCAGTGGAGCCCCTACCCGGCGGTTCAGGGGCGTGCGCCCTATGGTGTGCGCAGGGCGGCGCGGCCCAGGTGCGAGATGACTCACGTTACTGCTGGGTAACCTTGCGCGTAGGCTGCACTGCATGACCGAGCGGAGCGAGGTCATCGACCGGTCCGGTCGAGGGTGCGGCAGCTGCGGCTCGCCGATCGCGCCCTGGCCCGGCCCCGGTCGCCGAGCCGCTCGACAGGCAGCAGACCGGGGAGGCCAACTCGATGGGCAGCGTCCAGATCGTCACCACGATCCTCGCGTTCGCCATCACCGCCGTGGCGGTGTGGCTTGCGGCACGCGCGGTCATGAAGATGGTGGCCGTCATCCGGCTGGGTCAGCCGGACCCGACCCGCTTCGGTGACAAGGGCACCCGCACGAAGACCATGCTGGCGGAGACCGTCGGCCACACCCGCATGCTCCGCTGGAGCGTGGTGGGCGCGGCGCACTGGTTCGTGATGGTCGGGTTCATCGTGCTCTCGCTGCTGGTGCTGGAGGCGTACTTCGAGGTCGTCTCCCCGACCGGCGGGCTGCCGCTGGTCGGCGGCTGGGCGCTCTACGGCGCGGTGACCGAGCTGATCGGCATCCTGGGCATCGTCAGCATCCTGGTGCTGATCGCGATCCGCGTCCGCAACCGGCCGACCCGGCCGGGCGGCCGCTCCCGGTTCACCGGCTCCACCATGTGGCAGGGCTACTTCGTCGAGGCCGTGGTCCTCGCGGTGCTGATCATGGGCTTCGTCATCCGGGGCTTCAAGGTCGCCACCGACCACTTCGAGTACCCGGTCTGGGCCACCCCGCTCAGCCACGCCGTCGGCGGGGTGCTGCCGAACTGGGAGACCGGCGTCAGCGTCGCCGCGCTCATCAAGATCGCCATCTCGATGACCTGGCTCATCGTGATCGCGCTGAACGTCACCATGGGCGTCGCCTGGCACCGCTTCCTGGCCTTCTTCAACATCTTCTTCAAGCGTGACCCGGGCGCCAACGTCTCCGGCCTCGGCGCGCTGCGCCCCATGACGAGCCAGGGCAAGCCGCTGGACTTCGAGGAGGCGGACCCGGAGAAGGACCAGTTCGGCGTCGCCCAGGTCGAGCAGTTCACCTGGAAGGGCCTGCTGGACTTCAGCACCTGCACCGAGTGCGGCCGCTGCCAGTCGCAGTGCCCGGCCTGGAACACCGGCAAGCCGCTGTCGCCGAAGCTGCTGGTGCTGAGCCTGCGCGACCACGCGTACGCCAAGGCGCCGTACCTGCTGGCCGGCGGGGGCAAGGACCTGACCGGCGAGGAGAAGGCGACCGCCGCCCAGCTCGCCCACATGGACGTCCTCGCGCTCGCCGAGGCCGACCGGCCGCTGATCGGCACCGCCGAGGAAGGCGGCATCATCGACCCGGACGTGCTCTGGTCCTGCACGACCTGCGGCGCCTGCGTCGAGCAGTGCCCGGTCGACATCGAGCACGTCGACCACATCGTCGACATGCGCCGCTACCAGGTGCTCATCGAGTCGAGCTTCCCGTCGGAGGCCGGCGTGATGCTGCGCAACCTGGAGAACAAGGGCAACCCGTGGGGCGCCCCGCAGAACACCCGCGAGGACTGGACCAAGGGCCTGGACTTCGAGGTGCCGCGGGTCGGCGAGGTCGACGACTTCGAGTACCTCTTCTGGGTCGGCTGCGCCGGCGCGTTCGAGGACCGGGCCAAGAAGACCACCCGGGCGGTCGCCACGCTGCTCAACGAGGCGGGCGTGAAGTTCGCGATCCTCGGCGAGGGCGAGACCTGCTCCGGCGACCCGGCCCGCCGCATCGGCAACGAGTTCGTCTTCCAGATGCTCGCCCAGCAGAACGTCGAGACCCTCAACGAGGCGTTCGAGGGCCGGGAGAAGAGCAAGCGGAAGATCGTCGCCACCTGCCCGCACTGCTTCAACACCCTGGGCAACGAGTACGGCCAGCTCGGCGGCGAGTTCGAGGTGGTCCACCACACCCAGCTCCTGGCCCACCTGGTCGCCACCGGCAAGCTCACCCCGGTGCAGCCGGTCGACGGCGGCGTGACCTACCACGACCCCTGCTACCTGGGCCGGCACAACCGGGTCTTCGCCCCGCCGCGCGAGGTGCTCGGCACCGCCATTGAGGGCGAGCTCACCGAGATGCCCCGCAACAGTGAGCGCTCCTTCTGCTGCGGCGCCGGTGGCGCCCGGATGTGGATGGAGGAGAAGATCGGCAAGCGGATCAACGTGGACCGGGTCGAGGAGGCCATGGCCACCGGGGCGAAGACGGTCGCCGTCGGCTGCCCGTTCTGCTCGACGATGCTCAACGACGGGGTGAACGGCAAGGGCGCCGGCGAGCAGGTCGAGGTCGTCGACGTGGCCAGCGTGCTGCTCCGGTCGGTCAAGCCCGAGCAGGCGCCGGGCGGCACGGACACCGAGCGGTTGCCGGTCGCCGGCTGACGCGTACCCCCTGCGACGCCCGACGGCGGCGGCACCCCCCCGGGTGCCGCCGCCGTCGTCGTTCAGGTGGCCGTGGTGGTCACGATGGCGACCGTGGTCGCCGTGGTGGTGGCGATCAGCAGGGCGGCCTGGGTCTCCTCGATGGCCTTCTTCGTGGCGGCGGACGCCCAGTCACCGGCGGCGATCTCGGTCAGCCGGCGCTTGACGTGCTGTTTCGGCAGCTCCGCGAAGAGCTTGCGGTCCAGGTTGACGGCCTGGGCGAGGCCGATGAGGGCGGCCGTCCGCGCGTCCACCGGGCCGTCCCCGGCCACGGCGGCGACCATCCGCTGCCGGGCCTGCGTCTCCATCGCCGGCTCCGCGCCGGTGGAGGACGGATAGCGGGTACGCGGGAAGACCCACAGCACCTTGTCGGAGTCGCGCCGGAGCACGCCGGCGGTGACCAGCCCGTCCAGCACCTGCTCGGGCAGGTCCTTGGCGAGCCGGCTGATCCAGTCGCTCGGCTTGCGCCGCTTCGGGTCGGCGGCGATCCGGGCCAGCGCGTCGTCGAGCTGCCGCTGGCCGACGGGGGTCGGGTCGCTCACCACCAGCCGGTCGTCGGCGATCTCGACCCGACCGGCGAGCGTCAGCTCCAGCAGCAGGGCGCCGGCCAGGCCGTAGTCGAGCGTGGGCCGGCCGAGCCGGTTGACGCCCGCGTCGTCGTAGCCGAGCAGGGCGAGTTCGTGGGCGAGAGTGAGCGGGGCCATGTCCCGACGGTAGCCCGGCCCCGCGAGACCGGCAGGTCTCTCGCCCGTGACCGGGGCCGCCGCCCGTGCGAGAATCTCGCCGAGGTGAGACGACCATCGATGGCCTGCTGCTGACCACGGTGCTGCCCCTGGTCGGCTTCGTGCTGCTGACCGGCGGCAACGCGTTCTTCGTCGCGGCCGAGTTCGCCCTGGTCACGGTGGACCGGCCCGAGATCGAGCGGCGGGCGACGGCGGGCGACGGCCGGGCCGCGACCGTACGCCGGGCGCTGCGGGAACTCTCCTTCCAGCTCTCCGGGGCGCAGCTCGGCATCACCCTCACCGCACTGCTCACGGGCTACCTGGCCGAGCCCGCCCTGGCCCGCCTCTTCACCCCGCTGCTGCGCCCGGTCGCCGGGGACGCCGCCGGCCGATTCACCCCGTTCCTCGCCCTGGCCCTGGCCACCCTGCTCTCGATGCTCTTCGGCGAACTGGTGCCGAAGAACCTCGCGTTGGCCCGGCCGATGCCCACCGCGCTCGCGACCGCCGGGCCGATGCGCGCCTTCTCCCGCGCCTGCGGCTGGCTGATCCGGGGGCTGAACGACTCGGCGAACCGCCTGGTCCGGCTGCTCGGCGTCGAGCCGCAGGAGGAGCTGGCCAGCGCCCGCTCGCCGGAGGAACTGGGGCTGCTGGCGGCCATCTCGGCGCGGGCCGGGGCGCTGCCGCCGGACACCGCCATGCTGCTGCGCCGGACCATCCGGTTCGGCGACAAGCGGGCCGCCGAGGCGATGACCCCGCGGGTCGACGTCGTCGCGCTGCGGGCCACCGCCACCGTGGCGGAGCTGCTGGCGCTGTCCCGCCAGACCGGGCGGACCCGGTTCCCGGTGTACGAGGAGACCCTCGACCTGGTGACCGGCGTCGCCGGGGTGCCCGACGCGCTGGGCGTGCCGCTGGCCCTGCGCGGCTCGACGACGGTCGGGTCGGTGGCCCGCGAGCCGGTGTACGTGCCGGAGAGCCTGGACCTCGACGGCGTGCTCGCCGCGCTTGGCAGCGCGGGTGCCGACCTCGCCATCGTCGTCGACGAGTACGGCGGCACCGACGGCGTGGTCACCACGGAGGACCTCGTGGAGGAGCTGGTCGGGGAGATCGCCGACGAGTTCGACCCGGACGCGGTGGACGACGTCGACCCGGCCGAGCTGACCGTGCCGGGCGGGGAGCGGACGGTCCTCGTCGACGGGGTGCTGCGCTCCGACGAGCTGGCGGAGCAGACCGGCTTCCGGCTGCCCGAGGGGCCGTACGAGACGCTCGCCGGGTTCCTGATGGCCCGGCTGGGGCACATCCCTCTGGCGGGCGAGACGGTCGACGAGTCGGGCTTCGAGTTCACCGTCGTGGAGGTCGAGCGGCACCGGATCGAGCAGGTCCGGGTGGTCCGTCCCGAGGAGCCGGACGGCGATGCCTGAGCTGTTGGTCACGGTCGCGCTGCTGCTCGGCAACGCGTTCTTCGTGGGCAGCGAGTTCGCGCTGATCGCGTCCCGGCGCACGGTGGTCGAGCCGTTGGCGGCCGGCTCGAAGCGGGCCCGCTGGGCGTTGTCGGCGATGAACCAGATCCCGCTCATGATCGCCGGGGCGCAGCTCGGCATCACCATCTGCTCGCTGGGGCTGGGCGCGATCGCCGAGCCCGCCCTCGCGCACCTGCTGGAGCCGGCGTTCCGCGCGGCGCGGCTGCCGGAGGGGGTGGTCCACCCGGTGGCCTTCGTGCTCGCCCTCGGCGTGGTGGTCTTCCTGCACACCGTGGTCGGCGAGATGGTGCCGAAGAACATCACGCTGGCCGGTCCGGAGCCGTCGGCGCTCTGGCTGGGGCCGGCGATGTTGGCGTTCTGCCTGGCCACCAAGCCGCTGCTGGTGGCGATGAAGTGGGCGTCGCGCCGGGTGCTGGGACTGTGGCGGATCGAGGCCACCGAGGCGGTGAAGACGGTCTTCACCGCCGAGGAACTGGCCGGGCTGGTGTCGCAGGCGCGTACGGAGGGGCTGCTCGACGCGGAGGAGCACGCCCGGATCACGGGTGCGCTCGCGTTGCACAGCCGGACCGCCGCCGACGCCCTGCAACCGTGGTCCACGGTGACCACGGTGGCCGATGACGTCTCGCCCGCCTCGCTGGAGGTGCTGGCCACCCGCACGGGCCGGTCCCGCTTCCCGGTGGTACAGCGATCCACCCGCCGGGTGCTCGGCTTCGTGCACGTCAAGGACGTGCTCGGGTACGCGGGTGCGAGCCGGCGGGCCCCCGTGCCGGCGGAGGTCTACCGGCCGCTGGCGGTGGTGCCGCCGGACCGTACGCTCGCCGACCTGCTGCTGTCGATGCGCCGGGAGCGGCGGCACATGGTGCTGGTCAGCGACGGCCGTCGTCCTCTCGGTGTGGTCACGCTGGACGACGTATTGACCGCGATAGTTGGCCGGCGGGCCGACACCCTTGGTACGCAAGCGGTTGCGCAGGCGTGAAGTGGACCCCGGTCGCCTTGATTCCGCTGCCGGCCTTCCCTAATGTTGGGCACCGGCCGCTGTGGGTCGTCTGTCTCGCCCCTCTTCCCTCGCGCGAGGCGCCAAGCGGCCGGGTTGCAAAAGGAGTCGGTGCCGGTGGCAACCATGCCCCCTCATCGTCACGCACCGGGACGATCTGCTCGTCCGGGTGGCCTGCGTAGGGTCGCCCACCGTCTGCTCACCCTGGTCGCCGCGGCGGTGGTCGGCGCCGGCATGCTGGCCGCGCCCGCCCACGCCGAGCCCTCGGTCGACGAGATCGAGGCCGCGATCGACAAGAAGTGGGAGCAGCTCGAGCCCACCATCGAGCAGTACAACAAGGTGCGGGCGCAGCTGAAGGTCAACCGCAAGAAGTCGGAGGACCTGCAGAAGAAGATCCAGCCGTTGGCGCTGGAGAGCGAGCTGGCGATGGACCGGGTCGGCGCCCTCGCCTCCCGCTACTACATCACCGGCCCGTCGCAGGAGATCGGCGCGCTGCTGGTCACCGCCAAGCCCCACACCCTGACCGAGCAGCTGACCCTGCTGGACCGGCTGGCCGCGCAGGAGCGCAAGCAGCTCGAGGGCGTGACCAAGGTCCGCGAGAAGTACGACGCGGAGAAGCAGAAGCTCGACGCGCTGATCGTCGCGCAGACGAAGCAGAAGGACGACCTGGCGGCGAAGAAGAAGCAGATCGACGCCGACATCAAGAAGCTCGAGGCGTCGCTGCCGGTGACGACCGTCAAGACGGAGAAGTGCCCGACCATCAACGGCGTGGTCAGCGATGCGGCCCGGACCGCGATCCGGACCGCCTGCGCCCAGGTCGGCGACCCGTACGTCTGGGGCGCCACCGGACCGAACTCGTTCGACTGCTCCGGCCTGACCCAGTACGCCTACAAGGCGGCGGGGATCCACCTGACGCACTTCACCGGTGCGCAGTGGAACGAGGGCAAGGCCATCCCGCGCTCCGAGGCGCGCCCCGGTGACCTGGTCTTCTTCTTCAGCGACCTGCACCACGTCGGCCTCTACCTCGGCAACGACAAGATGGTGCACGCGCCCCGGGCCGGCAAGCCGGTCAACGTCTCCAGCATCAACACCATGCCGGTGGCCGGGTTCCGCAGGCCCGGCTGATCCGCAACACCGCGCAACGCGAGGGCCCCCGGTCGGATCGACCGGGGGCCCTCGTCGTGCGGTGGGATCAGCGGGGCGCGCCCAGCGGGGACGGCACCAGGTTCACGTCGTCCAGGTTGACGAACATGACCCGGTGACCGAACTGGATCTGCACGTACCTGTTGTCGCCACGGACGACCGTGCGGTCGTGCGGGGCGGAACCGTCGAACGTGACGGCCCGGTAGTACTCGCCGGGGAGCACGTCACCGACGGCGTACCGCTGACCGGCCGAGAGGGTGTACTGCAGCGGCGAGATCGTCTGGTACGGCACGCCCTCCGGGTACGCGGCCTGCTCCGGGTAGGCCCGGCCGTACACCGGGATGGTGGTCTTGCCGGCCTTCGGGGTGGCGACCAGGCCGACGGCCCACTTCGCGGTCGGGGCCGAGGCGGGGTTGTGGAACCACGACTTCTGGCCGAGGTACCAGATCGCGGTCCAGTCGCCCCGGACCTCGGCCAGGGCGTACGTCTGTCCGGCCGAGACGCGGGCGCCGTGGTCGGAGACGTACGTGGTGTTCGGGGTGCCGTCGGGTCGCAGCGCGATGTCGTTGACCAGCGGCGCGTCGTGGCTCGGCGCGTTGTGCAGGAACAGCGCCGAGGAGCCCCGCAGCGGGCAGGGGGCGGTCGCCGGGGGCGGGTTCGGCACGCCCGGGGGCTGCCGGTTGCAGCCGGTGAAGGGCGGCTGGTTGGTGGCGAAGTCCGGGTCGATGGTGACCAGGCCCGTGTGGTGCGTGGCGGTCGACTTGAACGGCGCCTTGAGCAGGTCGAAGTAGTGCGACCAGTTCCAGTACGGACCCGGGTCCCAGTGCATGCCGCGCACGGTCGAGGCGACGGTGCCGGGGACGTTGTCGTGCCCGATGATGTGTTGCCGGTCCAGCGGGATGTTGTACTGCCGCGCCAGGTGGCGGACCAGCTTGGCGGAGGTGCGGTACATCGCCTCCGTGTACCAGGTGCCGTGCCCGGCGAAGCCCTCGTGCTCCAGCCCGATGGACTTGGAGTTCACGTACCAGTTGCCGGCGTGCCAGCCCACGTTCTTGGTCTTGATGTGCTGGGCGATGTGGCCGTCCACCGAGCGCAGGGTGTAGTGCCAGCCCACCCGCTTCGGGTCCTTGACCAGGTTGACGCTCGGCCCGAAGTAGCCCTCGGTGTCGTGGATGACGATGTATTCGATCTTCTGCTGCGCGGGGCGGTCGGCCAGGTCGTGGTTGCCGTAGTCCTCGATCGTCGGGCCGTACTGCTGGTACGGCGCCGGGATCCACTCGCAGGAGATGTCGCTCGGGCACTCCAGCCCGTCGGGCCGCGCGAGCTTGCGCAGGTTCAGCCGGTCCAGCCAGGAGCGGTCCGGCTGGACCGCGACGCCGGCCAGCGTGACCCGCTGCCCGTCGTCGGTCAGCCGGCTGTCGCCCGTGGCGATGGTGGCGTACACCTCGTTGGCGAAGGCCGCCGCGGCGTCGGCGCTGTCCGCGCCGGAGTACCGGGCCACCGCGCCGTACCAGGCCGCCGGGTCGGTGCCGGCGCCGACCGGGGCGCCGATCTCCTTCTGGTACGCGGCCAGCAGCGCCGCGCCGCCCCGGATGTTCGCCGTGACGTCCGTCCGCAGCGCCTCCTCGCTGGCGCCGGTCAGCTCCGCGGCGGCGTCGAGCGTCCGGAGCGCCGCCTCGTCGGGCGGCGCAGCGGCCGGCGGCTCGTGCGCCTCGGCCAGGGACCGGCGGGAGTCGTCGCCGCGCGGGTCCTCGGTGCCCTCGTCGTGGTGGGTGCCACCGGACAGGGCGGCGACGTGCTCGGCGTCGGTGAGGTGCATGGGTCCGTAGCCGCCGCTGGTGCTCGGCGTGCCGGCGTTGGTGTCCCAGCGGGACTGCAGGTAGGAGACCCCGAGCAGGACGCTCTCGGGCACGCCGTACTCGGTCGCCGCGGCGGCGTACTGCTGCTGCCGGTCGGTCGCCGGCGACGCGGCGGCGGATCCGGCGGCGGTGAGCGGCGTCGCCGCCAGGGCGGCGGCCACGGCCGCGGCCAGCAGGACGCGTCTGCTCCTTGATGTCGCTGACAGGTGCATCAGACCCCCAGTTCGGACGGGCAAAGATGGGGCCACCTTCGCCCCGTCCGCCGCCTCGGGTCAATACCTTTCCGCCCGACACTTCAAAAGGAAGGAAACTCTCGTCGTCCGGGTTGCGGATCCGCCCGCCCGGATGAGTACGGAGTGTCACCGCCCGAAGGGTTGCGGATCGATAACGGTCGTCTCTACTCTGGTCCTTCGTCGGCCGGTGACAATCCGTCCAACCAGGGCGGTGACGGTCCGGCACCGCCGAGTCGCTCCCGAGCGAGCCGGGGACCCAGGTTCCCCGGGGTGAATCCGCAGTCCCTGCGGTAGGGCGCCCCTTCCCGCCCGAACCCGTCAGCTAACCCGGTAGGCGGTACGGAAGAAGGAGTACGGACCCCGGTGGCACACCATGCCCCGCGGCCACCGTCGACCCGGTCGGCCCTCGCCGACCCGGTGACGGCTGCGCCGCGCCCACGCTGGTACCGCTGCACCACCGCCCTCGCCGCCCTGGCCGCGTTCGCCGTCGTCCTGACCGGCGGCGCCACGGCGGCCCACGCCGAACCGACGGTCGCCGAGATCGAGCGACAGATCGACGAGGACTGGAACAAGCTCGAACCGATCATCGAACGGCACAACGCCACCCGACAGGACCTGGCCGCCAGGCGGAAGCAGGCCGACGCGCTCGCCGCGCAGATCGGGCCGCTGGAGAAGCAGGTCGACCAGGCGATGGAGAAGGTGGCCGCGCTGGCCGCCCGCGCCTACAAGGGCGAGAACGTCTCCGTCGTCAACGCCCTGCTGGGCAGCCGCTCGCCGAGCGAGATGCTCGGGCAGCTCGAACTGCTCGACCGGTTCGCCCAGCACCAGCAGCAGGACGTGCGGCAGGTCGCCCAGCTGCGCGACCGGCTGGCCGGGAAGAAGGCGCCGCTGGACGAGATGGTCGTCCAGCTCAGCCGCACCGAGGCCCAGCTCGCGGCGAAGAAGAAGCAGATCAACGCCGAGATCGACCGGTTGCAGAAGCTGCGGCTGCGGGTCTACGGCAACGGTGGCGGCGGGCCGCTGCGCCCCGCCCCCTGCCCGGCCGGCTACCCCGGCGGGGCGGCCGGCACCGCCGTGAAGTTCGCCTGCGCCCAGATCGGCAAGCCCTACGTCTGGGGCGCCGAGGGGCCGAACTCGTACGACTGCTCCGGGCTGATGCTCGCCGCCTGGGCGAAGGCCGGGGTCTCGCTGCCGCACAACGCCGCGCAGCAGCGCCGGGCCACCGCGACCGTCAGCCGGGGCGAGCTGCGCCCGGGTGACCTCGTCTTCTACTACAGCGACCTGCACCACGTCGGCATGTACGTCGGCGGGGGCTGGGTGGTGCACGCCTCCCGCGCCGGGGTGCCGATCAGGATGAAGAAGGTCGACGACGGCCCGATCCACAGTTACGGCCGGCCCGGCTGA
The DNA here is from genome assembly GCF_040640115.1 of Micromonospora sp. NPDC023644. Lineage (NCBI taxonomy): Bacteria > Bacillati > Actinomycetota > Actinomycetes > Micromonosporales > Micromonosporaceae > Micromonospora > Micromonospora sp. NPDC023644. The sequence goes on from NZ_JBFABA010000003.1 coordinate 191,396, forward strand.
CATGCCCGGAGGGCCCCTGTCCGGCGGGGGCCCTCCGCCCGGCCGAGGGTCGGGTCAGCGGGTCGGCCAGGTGCGCCAGTGCTGCCAGGAGCGGCTCGGGGTCGGCCCGCGCTGGCCCTGGTAGCGCGAGCCGTAGACGGCCGAGCCGTACGGGTGCTGCGCCGGCGACGAGAGCCGGAAGATGCAGAGCTGGCCGATCTTCATGCCCGGCCAGAGGGTGATCGGCAGGTTGGCCACGTTCGACAGCTCCAGGGTCACGTGGCCGGAGAAGCCCGGGTCGATGAAGCCCGCCGTGGAGTGGGTGAGCAGGCCCAGCCGGCCCAGGCTCGACTTGCCCTCCAGGCGGCCGGCGAGCTGATCGCCGAGCGAGATGACCTCCAGCGTCGAGGCGAGCACGAACTCGCCCGGATGCAGCACGTACGGCTCGCCCTCCGGCACCTCGACCTTCGACGTGAGGTCGTCCTGCTGCTGCGCGGGGTCGATGTGGGTGTAGAGGTGGTTGTTGAAGACCCGGAAGAGATTGTCCAGGCGTACGTCGATGCTGGAGGGTTGCACCAGCGCGGGCTCGAACGGCTCCAGCGCGAGCGTCCCCGCCTCGATCTCGGAGGCCAGGTCGCGGTCGGAGAGCAGCATCCGCACACCTTAGCGAGCGACGCGCGTGACCTGCGTGTCGGAGTGCGTCTTCGTACGTTTGTTCGATAGAATGCCGGCATGGCTTCCTGGTCCGAATTCGCCGCCGACGAGCCCCGCCTCGCCGACGGGATCCGCCTTCTCATGCAGCAGTACGGGCCGGGCTTCGGCTACCTGGCCACCGTCCGCGCCGACGGCGGTCCCCGGGTGCACCCGGTCTCCCCGGTGATCACCGACGAGGGGCTCTTCTGCTTCGTCGTCGACTCGCCCAAGCGGCGCGACCTGGAGCGCGACGGTCGCTACGCGCTGCACTCCTTCCCGCCGGAGGAGAGCGACGACGAGGCCTACGTCGCCGGCTACGCCCGGCCGGTGACCGACCCGGCCCGGGTCGCCCGGCTGGCCCGCAGCCACCGGGCCGCGCCGCAGGTCGACTGGCGGGTCTTCGAGTTCACCGTCGACGTGGCGATGCTGGCCCGCCGCGAGTCCGGCATCGCGGGCGGCGTCGGCGAGGGGCACGCCCGGCCCGCCGTCCAGGTGTGGTTCGATCCCCACGCGGCCGCCGCCGGCACCGCCGTGGTGCCCGAGACCCGGTCGGGGAGCGTCGGCGGCCACGCCGCCCGCCCGGCCGCCTGAGCCGCGGTGTGGCGCCCCGGGCCGTCCCCGTCCGGGGCGCCACACCGCGCCCACCACCCGCGTGCGCGCCCACGGGGCCTGCACAGACGCCGGTGCCGGCCCCGTCGAGCGAGGCCGGCACCGATGAGTCGTACGGCGGAACTACGCCGCGCGGTACGCGTTCCAGGCGGTCAGCATGCGGCTGGCCTGCCCGGCGGTGAACTGGTGCATGCAGGAGTCGTACGTGTAGTCCATGAAGTTGGTGATCGGGTCGGTGCCCGGGGCGGTGCAGGTGTCCCGTCCGGTCGGGCACTGGTAGGCCGGGGATGCCTCGGCCGCCGTGTCGCTGACGCTGTCGCCCGAGCCGGAGCAGCCGCCCTGGAAGGTGTGGTAGAGGTTCAGCCAGTGGCCGACCTCGTGGGTGCCCGTGTCGCCCTGGTTGTAGTTGGCGGCGGTGCCACCCGGCAGAGACTCGCTCAGCACGACGACGCCGTCCATGCTGTTGAGCTTGCGGGTCGGGAAGGTCGCCCAGCCGAGCAGGCTGTCGCTCAGCTCGCCCAGGTAGATGTTGAGGGTGTTCTTGCCGCCCGTACGCAGCGAGGTCTTCATCGACCGCTCCGCCGAGGAGCCCTGCACGATCGGGTACCAGGACGGGTTCGTCACCCGGTTGATCGTCTGGAGCTGGAAGCTGAACGCGGTGGACGCGCCGCCGGTCGCCCCACTGAACGACTGGTTCAGCACGCTGATCTGCGAGCTGATCATCGAGTCGGGGATGTTGCCGCCGGCCCGGGTGCTGTCCTCCTGGATCACGTGCACCACGACCGGGATGGTGACGGTGGCGGCCGCCGTGACGGCGCCGGCGCCGGCGCGGAACCGGGCCCGCTCGCGCAGCGCGGCGGCCAGGTCGGCCTCGCGCTCGCGGGTCTCCGCGAGGGTCAGCTCGTTCGGCTCGTGCTTGGCCCCGCCGCCCGGCTTGACGCGGGCGTCCGAGTGGACGTCGGCCGGCTCGGCGCAGACCTCGGCCGGAGCGGCGGAGAAGGCCGAAGCGGCCGGTACGACGCCCACGGCGGCGGTGCTGAGCAGCAGCGCGAGGGTCGTCGACGCGACGCCGGCCGTACGCCGGGTCAGCAGGTTGGGACGGAGTCCCATGGGCCCACCTCTTTCTTCCGGCGCGACAGGGGGTATGTCACGCCGTGGCTGGAACGTTGGGCAGACGTTACAACCGATCAAAGGATTTGAGAACGCCTATATGTTGCCGCGGTGGAACTTTTTCCTGGCGGCGGCGTTTCATGATCGACGCCCGGCGATGGGGGCGGCGCGTGGTGGCGTGGTGTGGGGCGCGGCGCGTGGTGGCGCGGTGCGGCGCGGTGCGTGGTGGTGCGTGGTGGTGCGGCGCGGCGCGATCTTGGTCAGTTGGGGCCCTTGCAGGGGCCGTCTGCTACCAAGATCGCAACACCGGGGAACGGCGGAGGGGTACCTGGGTGCACCGGCGAGACGACTCAGGTACAGTGGTGCCGCCTGCGGGTGTAGTTCAATGGCAGAACATCAGCTTCCCAAGCTGACAGTGCGGGTTCGATTCCCGTCACCCGCTCCAACACGAAGGCCCTGGCCAGGACGCGAGTCCCAGCCAGGGCCTTCGATGTTTTCAGCACATGTGCTTGCCGGCCAGCCAGCGGTAGAGCGCCACCGGGCGGGGACGCGGGCTGGGACGTTGGGCGACGATCGGGACCGGGCCGTGACGAGGCCGGCAGCCCAGCACCTCTCAACGCCACGTGGTTTCGGTGTTGGGCGCGGCACGCGCATGAGCTACGTCAGGCCGCCAGCAGTAGCCACGTATCTGGAGGAAGGTGCGGCTTGCCGGGAACGGCACGCCGTTCCTCGCGGTACCCCGTCGGGCAGACCTCGACGGCGAGCCGGCGCCAGAATCGGGCGGCGCCAGGGTTCTCCTCCTGGAAGGCCACCTCCCAGTGCCCCGAATGTTTGGCGAAGAGTTGGCGGGCGGCGAGACTGCCGACGCCCGAGCGGCGTACGGCTCGCACGACGAAGAATTCGGCGATGTGCAGCGGCGGGGTTTCCACGCCGGACACGAACGCGAAGCCCACCTTCCGTGTGCCGTGGCAGATGATGTAGCCGGCACTGTCTGGGTCATGGAGATCGGTCGGCAGGCGGGGATTGAAGAGACCCGTGTCGTCGGGCAGCATGCCCCGGAACTCGGAAAGGTCATGCCAGTACAGCTGCCACAGCCGTTCCATGAGGGGTAGGTCGTCGGGCACGATCGACCGAAGAGTGACAGGGTTCGGCATGCCGTCATCGTGTCAGATCGACAGGACGCATCGGCCGACGCCCGATCTGGGATCCAGTGATCGCGTACCCGTCGCCTGCCCGATGTGGTAGGTCGCTCATCCACCTTCGCCATTCACGCCCACGCCGGCCGTTCGTCGCCGAGCTCCGGACGCGGGCGAATCAGGGCATCGGATCAAACAGGTTCAGTTCATCCTGCGTGGGCCGTTCCCGCTGGAAGAAACTCCATGCCTGCTCGAGTTGCTCGTCGGTGATGCGAAAGACGCCGGGCGCCGGGGCGGCATTCCTCGTCCTCAACCGGTCAAGCAGCTCTTGCTTCGAGGGCTCCAGTAGGCAGAGCACTACCCGAGCCCCGAGCGCTTGAGCCTCCGACCGGTAACGATCGCGCTCCTCCTTGGCCCAAAGTCCCCAATCCAGGACGACATTGCAGCCCGACGCCAGCACCCGCAGTGCGGTCGACCACTGAAGCTCCTCCACGCGATCTCTGAGGTTGTCGAGCTCTGCCTCAGCCATCTCGGGATGGAGGGCATGGAGCCATTCGTCGGCGGTGAGCCGCAGGGCGGCGTGATCTTCTTCCAGCCGTCGGGCCAGGGTGGTCTTGCCGCTGCTCTGGATACCGCATGTCAGGAAGAGAGTGGCGGGCACGATCGGACGATATCGCCTCCGGCTGCCGTTCCGTCGCCGTCCCACCGCACGAATTCCCGAGAGCCGTTTCCGCTGCTGGTAGCCCATCCTCGCAGCTCGCCGAGTCGCAGCCGGAGAGGGAGGAACCGGGTGCCCGACGTGGCGACCCGCCAGTCATCCAGCGCTGACAGAGCCCGCTAGAACGACGAGGGCGGCAAATTCGAATGACTCCTACGCGCCGAATGGCCCGCGTCAGCGGGGGCGGTCCCAGCGGTCTTTGCGCGCACCGCCACTGCGGCGACGAGTAGCGCCCCGGCCGTGGCACACAGCAGCCGTACCGTGGTCGCCCATGGCAGTTCGTTGGCTGGCAGGAGCGGGGTCAGGGCGTACCCGATGATCGCGACGGCGCCCGCGACGGACCAGAACAACCTCGGGCGGGTGGGGACCGGCGGTGGGTTGCCGTGCCAGGCACGGAGGAGCCGGCGGCGGCCGACCGCGACGGCGACGGCGAGCGTGACCAGCGCGCCGACCAGACTGCTGGGAATGTCGGACACGGTCCACCAGGCGACGTCGCTGACCTGGTCCCAGTCGATGCCGAACACGGTGCGTAGCCACGCCTGGGTGTGGGTCAGATGGTCCCAGGCGATGTGGCTGGCCGCGCCGAGCAGCGCCGATCCGGCGGTGACCTGCCAGGGATGGCGCACCGTGGCGAGCACCCCGTAGTCGCGCAGCGCGAGCGGGCCGAGGTGGGGCAGGTGGGCGGCGACGGTCGCGACGGTGGCGCGGACGAGCCACGCGCCGAGCAGCGCCACCGGCAGACACCACCACGCCAGCGCGGTGAGGGTGTGGCTCTGCCACTCCGGTCCGATCCCGACGAACGCGTACCCGATGTCGGGCGCGACCGCCCCGGTGGTCAGCGCGACACCGTCGAACCATCGGGGTCGCCAAAGCTTGAGCGGGAGTACCGCACCCGGGTGCGACGGAAAGGTGAGCGGCATCGGCGCATCTTCCCATCTGAGGGTCGAAGGGAGGGGCCGGTCGAGCCTGACCGTGGCGGCTGGCCTGGTGGGCGACGGACGAGTCGACGGGTACGGACAGGTTCCGCTAGACCGACTGGTCGTGGAAGTAGACGGTGGCCGACCACCAAGCGCCGTCGGCGGTGACTTCGCTGTGCAGGACGACGTCCTGGATCTCGATGCCAGGCCGCTCGTCGATGCTGTCCGCGATGCGCCGTAGCAGGGCAGGGACGCTGTCTTGGCCGGGGCCGACCGGATTTGCCTGCGCGAAGTGTTTGATCGTCCAGGATTCCGGTTCCGACGGCATGGCGGGAGTTTGTCACGCTGCCGGCCGCCGGCGGCGTCTTGCAGTGGCGAGCAAGGGCAATCGTCCCGCTTCGTCCCGTGGGTCAGCGCGGCCGGAGCCGGCCTGGCTATGTTGCTCATCCAGCATGCGTCGACTACGTCGCGTGATGAACCGCGGGGGAAGGTGCGTCTCAGCATGTCCATCACTCTGTCCACCGGGCGTCGCATCGCGGCTGCCGCGCTCGGCTTGGCGGTCGGCGCGGTCGGCGCCGCGGCCCCGGCCGTCGCCGCACCGCAGAAGTCCAGCACCGGCACGCTGTCCATCACGGCGGAGCAGTTGGTCCTGGAGCCGACCGACCAAGGCTACGTCGGCACGCTCAACGCCACGGTCACGAACAACAGCCCGGCCGCCAGCTACTACAGCCTGAGCTTCCTGGAACCGGCCGGCGCCGCGGGGGGCCAGGTGGTTCCCGAGGACGCCTGCGTCTGGACAGGCACGGTCGGCATCCGCACCAAGCTGAACTGCGGCAACGGGAGCGTCGAACTGGCACCCGGCCTCAGCCAGACGCACAACATCCGGTTCCACGTCAGGACGACCCCCCGGGACTACCCGATGGTCGTCGACGACAGCTGGATCGGCGTGGTGCCGGAGGGCGATCAGGATCCGATCCAGAGCGCCCCGTTCACGACTCTCTTCCGCTCCACGAGTGGCGAGATCACCAACCCGCAGCCGTACGTGCAGGCAACCCAGACCGACATCTCGCTGAGCGCGAACGCGGTCAGGCTCGACCGGCTGCCCGACGGGAGCCTCAAGGGCCGTATGCCGCTGACGGTCCAGTACGGCAACGACGCGCCCTCCTTCGGGCTCGACGTCGCCGCCGGCCTGCCGGCCGGCGTCGTGGTGGACCACATCGAGCCGCAGGACATGCCGAGTTTCGGGGACTGGTTCACCGTGCCGGGCGGCCGGTTCGCCCCCGGTGAGGCGCGCACCTTCGACGTCATCCTCACCGCACCGGCCGGCACCCCGGCGGGTGAGCTGGGCACGGGCTCGTACACGTTCTCCTCGTCCTACGTGGTCAACCTGACCGACGTGGACCCAGCGGACGACACGACCTCGTTCAGCATCACGGCCGGCTGAAACCAGCGTCGTGCAAGGGCCCGGAACCGCTCGGTTCCGGGCCCTTCGCCTCGCCCGGTAGGGCGGTGCAGCAGTTCGACGAGCTTCCGGACCGCCCGGACCAGGAGGCCCCGGCCGCCGCCTTTCGACGTCCCTCGCGGTAGGGGCCGCTGTCGTACGGTGTGCCGATGGACAGCCAAGATCGCAGCACGTACCTGGCCGCGGCCGCGGCCAACCTGACCTTCAACTCGCCGCTCAGCGAGGACCGGGTGGCGGACCTGATCCGGCGGCTGGCCCCCACCGGGGCGGGCTGGCGAGCCCTGGACCTGGGCTGCGGCAACGGCGAGTTTCTCCTGCGGCTGTGCGCGGCCCACGGCATCGCCGGTGACGGGGTGGAGCGCGACGCCAGCGACGCCGAACGGGCCCAACTGCGCGCGACGGAGCGGGGAATCTCGGATCGGGTCGCGTTCCACGGCGCGGATGCCGCCACCTGGGACCGGCCCGCCGATCTCGTCGTCAACGTCGGGGCGGGCCACATCTGGGGCGGCGCCGCGCAGGCTCTCGCCGCGCTGCACCGGCTCACCGTGCCCGGCGGCAGACTGCTGTTCGCCGACGGCTTCTACCAGGCCAGCCCCGGCGACCAGGTCCGCGAGACCTTCGGTGACCTGCCCGACCTGGCAACCCTGGCCCAGCTCGCCGTGGACGCGGGGTTCCGACCCCTGCACGTCGCCGTGTCCACCGTCGCCGAGTGGGACGACTTCGAGTCCGACTGGCGTGCGGGCATCGAGCGTCTCGGCACGCCGGAGGCGCGGGCGTTCGCTGATCAGCGGCGCGACGGATACCTCAACGGCTACCGCGACGTCGTCGGCTTCGGATGGCTGGTCCTGACGCCGGCCTGAGCATCGGACGGCTGACCGCCCCGGACGAAGGACCCGGTCGGGGAGTGGGCCACCTCGGACGGTCCGGTGAGGTCAACGGTCCGGAGGAGTCGCCGGCTCAGGGCTCGCGGTCGTCGCTGGGCACCGGACGGGCGGCGAGGCGGTGCAGCCAGGCCAGGTCGGCGCGGTCCACGTCGCGCGGTTCGTAGCCGCTGTGGAACAGCAGTTGCTGTGCGACGGAGATGCAGTCGACCCGGCGACCAGCAATGGTGCCGGTGGTGAAGCAGCCACTCGGCCAGCGGAAGCTGCCGCCGTCGAGGCCGGCCTGGTGGCCGTCGCCGGCCTCGTCGAACGTCAGCGGGTGCAGGTCGACCCGACCCCGCCCCTCGGCGACGACCTCGACGCGGACCGGCCGCCAGTCGGTCTCGACGACGTAGCCGAGCCGGCCGAGAGCCCTCAACGCCGCGGCTTCGTGCTCCGCGGCGACGGCCAGGTCCAGGTCGCGGTGCGCGCGGGTCTGGTGCCCGACGAGCGCGTCGACGCCCCAGCCCCCGCCGATCCACGCCCTGCACCCGACGGCGGCGAGGGCGGCCAGGACGGTGTGGACCTCGTCGGCGCCCATGTCAGCGAAGCTGGTCATGACCACCGTTCTAGCCCCTGCGGGCACGTCCCGACCACCCCGGAATCACGGCCCGCCGGGAGGGCGGCGAGGTGGCCGGGTCGCGGCCGCGCACCGAGGGCGACCAGGCGGGCTTCCGCCGGCCCGACGAGCCGTTCGAGGACCGCGATAGCCCAGGGCGTCACGGAGGGCCAGATCTGATCGTACGGTCCGCCTACGCTCCCGCCGTGATCGCGAACCTCTCCCGGTTGCTGAGTTCGCTACCGCCCGCGTCGCTGCCGCCCGGCCGCATGGTCGAGCCGGAGGACGGCGGACCGCCGCCGTACTGGTTGAGCGACGGCCCGGCCGATCCGGGGCTGTGGGCGCGGATGCGGGCCCGGCATCCGGAGTCCGGGCTGTGGCCGCTGCTGCTGAGCGGCTTGTCGAGCGACGAGAGGCGCCCGTGGGTCGACGGCGAGGTGCGTCCGGCCGACATGTCGTCGCCGGAGCGCCACGACGTGGCGGAACTGCTGGCCCGGTGGTGGGCCGACCGTACGACGGTCGACGAGGACGAGACGTTGGCCGCCACGGCTCCGTTCGGCCGGAACTGGCCCGGCCTCGCCAGGCCCGGCGACCTGGCGGAGCCGCCCGCCGAGCTCGCCGACGAGTGCGCGGAGTTCCTCCTGGACGGGCGGACGCGTCTCGGGCTCGTGCCGGCCACCCGCAGCGCGGACACCCTCGCCGTGGCGGGTTGGTCCGGCCCGGCGAACTACACCGGCGACGCCGGGGAGATCTCGGCGGTGCTGCGCAGCTGGGAGGACCGGTTCGGCGTACGGGTGGTCGGCGCCGGGTTCGCCACCCTGAACCTCAGCGTCGCCGCGCCACCGACGTCCACCGAGCACGCCCTGGCGGTCGCGGCCGAGCACTTCGCCTTCTGCCCGGACAACGTCTGGCAGGGCGACGGCTCGCTGACCGCCTATGCCGACCAGCTCCTCGGCATGCACTCCTGGTTGTTCTGGTGGGACTGACACCCGCCTGCCGCTGCGCTCGACCCGATGGCACGGTGCTTCTCGCCGACTGGCTGTCCGACGCGTGGGCGCGGACCAGGGCGGTCCGGGTCCTCGACGGCGGCCTGGACGGCGGGCCGCTGGCCGACCGCGCGGTGCTGGCCGAGCTGACCGACCCGGACCGGCTGGCCAGGGCGCGGGAGCTCACCACCGGCGGGCGGCCGACCGGCGACATCTGTCGCTGCACCGGTGACGTGACGCTGGCCCTCTACGACGCCCAGGACCGGCCCGTCGGCAGCGCGGGCATCCACGGCCACGGCAGCGTCTCGTGGGAGCGGACGAGGTTCGCCGACGACCTGGAGGTGGCCGAGCCGGCCGCCCTCGCGCTCTTCCTCTCCGAGTGCGGCGTCACAGGGCTCCTCGTCGGCCTCCTCGCACCCCTCGTCGCGGCCCTCGGCCACGAGGAGGAACCCGAGGGGCCGCAGTTCCGCCCGGTCTCGGCACCCGCGATCCTGGCGGAGCGGCGGGTGCCCGGCCCGCTCCGGGACGAACTCGTCGGCATCGCCGGCGACCGCGCCGGAAGGCTCCCGGACGATCGGGTACGCGACCTCGCGCGGCGGCTGGGCGTCGCCGAGCCGGACCCGGTCGCCCGCGCGACGCTGCTCCTGGCCTGGCTGGGCCGGCTGCCGTACCCGACGGAGGCGCTGTGGGGTGAGGGCGTCCTCGTACGCCGGCTGCTGGCGGCGCTGACCGACGCGGACGTCGTCGCGGCGGCGGAGGCCGGGGACCCGGTCGTGGCGCTGGGCGCGCTCAACTGGGCGGCCCACCAACCGGACGACCGGGCGGTCGCCGTCGCCGTCGCGCCGACCCTGCGCGGCCTGCTGCCCTGAGCGCCGACTCCCGCCCTGAGCGCCGACTCCCGCTCGCCGATCGCGCGGCGGAGGAGTAGGCCCCGACGCCACCCCGCCCGACGTCGCCGCCCGGCGGCGCCCCTCCGGCGGTCAGCCGACGGCGGCCGTCGGCAGCGGGCTGCGCCGGGGCACGGTGGCCAGCGCCAGCCCCAGCAGCGCGCTCGCCGCGCCCGCCACGAACAACAGCGAGGCAGCCGGCTGGCCGAGCCACTCCCACAGCGGGTGCCACGTCGGGTGCGGCTCGGCGCGGTGGTGCCGCAGCAGGCTCGGGACGGCCAGCAGGACGGGCGTCCACCAGAGGAACAGGGTGATCGCGAGTAGGACGGTGACCGTTCCCCGGGCGGGGTGCGCCGCCTCGGTGCGCCGGCTGGCCCAACCGAAGACCAGCCAGCCGAGGGCCGCTCCGAACAGGCCACCGGCGACACCGGCCGGCAGCACGGCCGGCGGGGCCGTCCGGCTCAGGGTCAGCGACAGGCTGCTGCCTTCGGGTAAGGGCGGGGAGACGACGTGGAGTTGGAGGACGGTGTCGCCGCGCTGGGCGAGCAGGGTGGTGCCGGTGATCGTGATGACCGGGGCGCACATCTTGTCGACGCAGCCCGGGTCGGTGCGGACCATCGGCTCGTACAGCTGCCAGCCGGTCTCGCGCAGGCGCCGCTGCGCCAGTGCGAGCGTCTCGTCGGCGGGCATCCGGGGTGTGCCGGCCAGGCTGGCCACGACGGCGCTCTGCTGGTATTCGCCGCCGTCGCCGAGCAGCAGGTTGTCGAGCGCCCGCACGGTGAGCGGCTGGCTGTAGAAGGTGAAGAGCGCCGGCGCCAGCTCGACGTCGCCGAGGTCGTGCCCGGGTAGCACGGCGGCGAAGACGGCGGCGGTCTCGGCCCGGTCGGGCTGCGGTCGGGAGGTCTCCCAGGCGGCGCGGGTGGCGAGGGCGGCGGTGAACAGCCCGCAGATGACGGCGGCGAGCGTGGCCCAGACGCCGACCGTGCGGCTGGCCGGCCGTCCCAGCCGGCAGCGCAGGCCGTGCCGGATCAGGTTGGCGGCCTCGCGCGGCGTGGGCCGGGTGCGGCCCGCCGGCGCCGCGTCCAGCAGGACCCCGACCATCTCGTCGGCCCGGGCCCGCCGGTAGTCGCGGGGGTGGCAGAACAGCAGCCGCCGGTAGCGGCGGGCGAGCGGGTCGCCGGTCGTCGGCATGGCTGTCCCTTCCGATCGGTACGCACCGGCGGGGCTTGCGGGTGCGGCAGTGCGGTGGTGCTGCTTGGTGCTGACCGGGTCCGGTTGGTGCGACGCGGGGTCTTCGGGCGGGGCGGTCAGGCGGTGCCGGGGCGCAGCGCGCGCAGCCGGGTCTCGGCGGCGGTGGCGAGCTGGCGCAGCCGGGCGGTCTCGGCGTCCAGCGTGCGGACGCCGTCGGGAGTGAGGCGGTAGTAGCGGCGGAGCCGCCCGTCGACGGTCTCCTCGCGGTCGGGCGCGACGAGCCCCTGCGCGTGCAGCCGGTCGAGCGCGGCGTAGAGGGTGCCCGGCAGCAGGGTGACGCGTTGCGCGGACAGGTCGGTGACCTCCCGGATGATGCCGTAGCCGTGTCGCGGGCCACCGGCAAGTGCGGTGAGGATCAGGAAGGTCGGCTCACGCATCGCGGTCACGGGCGACACCATATTCAGATCATCGATATATGGTCAAGGCCCCGTGCGGGCGCGCCTCCAGGCGGCGGCCCTAGGCTGGCGATCATGCGGATTGGCATCGTGATCCTTCCCGACCAGCGCTGGTCCGACTCGCGGCGCCGCTGGCGGCAGGCGGACGAGTGGGGCTTCGACCACGCCTGGACGTACGACCACCTGGGCTGGCGGGACCTCGTCGACGGACCCTGGTTAGACTCCGTGACCACGCTGACCGCCGCCGCGACCGTGACCTCCCGGATCCGGCTCGGCACGCTGGTGGCGTCGCCGAACTTCCGCCACCCGGCGGCGTTCGCCCGGCAGGTGACCGCGCTCGACGACGTCTCCGGTGGGCGGCTGCTGCTCGGCCTCGGCGCCGGCGGGATCGGCTTCGACTCGGCCGTGCTGGGCGGGGAGACGCTGCCGCCGCGCCAGCGGGTGGACCGGTTCGCCGAGTTCACCGAACTGCTCGACCTCATCCTGCGCGAGGACGGCACGACCTGGCGCGGGGAGTGGTTCACCGCGGTGGACGCCCGCAACGCCCCGGGCTGCGTGCAGACGCCCCGGGTGCCGTTCGTGGTGGCCGCCAACGGGCCCCGGTCGATGCGGCTGGCGGCGCGGTTCGGCCAGGGCTGGGTCACCACCGGCCCGGGCGTGGACGACCTGGAGAGCTGGTGGGACGGGGTGGCCGAGGCCGCCGCCCGGATGGACGGGACGCTCGCGGCGGCCGGCCGCGACACGGGCACCCTGGACCGCTACCTCTCGCTCGACTCCGCGCCGGTCTTCTCGCTGCGCAGCGCCGAGTTCTTCGCCGACCAGGTCGGCCGGGCCGCCGCCCTCGGTTTCACCGACGTGGTCACCCACTGGCCCCGGGCCAGCAGTTGGTACGCCGGCGACGAGGCCGTCCTGGTGGACGTGGCCACCCACCTGCTGCCCGAGCTGCGCCACGGGCGCCTGACCGCGCGCCTTTCCTGAGGTTGGTGGTGCGGGAGGCGTCAGCCCGACCGGCCGGCGGACGCGCCGGCGGGCTCAGGTGCCGAGGTCCCCGGTGGCGATCGTGCCGTCGCCGCCGGAGACCAGCCGGAACCGGATGCAGACGACCTCGCTGTCGTCGGTGACGGGGGTGCCCACCCGCGCCCAGTAGGCGGCGTGACCCTCGCGCCACTCCTCGATGGAACGGTCGCCCTCCCCTTCCGCGCGGGCGAAGTCCCACGGCACGTCCGCGAAGCGGACCACCTCGACGCCGGTGACCTCCACGACGCCGACCAGCGCGTCCCCGTCGTCGACGAGGGCCAACCGCTCGCCGGCGTGCTCCAGCTCCTCGCCCTCCTCGGCGTACTCGGTCGTCAACCCGGCGGTCGCCGTCTTCACCCCGGCGAGCACCAGGGTGTTGAGCCGCGTCCGCAGCTCACCGGGGGTGCCGAGGGCGAGGGTGCGCAGTCCGCCGATCCGAGGCCACATCCTGCCGACGGTACCGGTGCCGTCGATCATCCGGCGCGGCATTTCCGCCCCCACCGTCCGTGCGGCAGGCGCTACGGTGGGTGGGGCGACGACGACCGGGAGGCGGCATGGCGGACAGGCGCGCGGTGCTCATCCCCGGCCGGGGCTACGACACCCGGTTCCCGCTCTTCGTCTACGCCGGTGAGGCGCTGCGCCGCGCCGGCTACGCCCTGCACGCCATCACGTGGGAGGTGCCGGAGCGGTTGGCCCCCGACCGGGACGGCCCCGGGCCGGCCGTCGACTGGGTGATCGGCCAGGTCACCCCGACCCTCGCCGAGCCGACGGACCTGCTGGTCGGCAAGTCGCTCGGCTCGATGGCGACGCCGCTCGCGGCCGACCGCGGGCTGCCGGCCGTCTGGCTCACCCCGCTGCTCCACGTCCCCGCCGTGGTCGACGGGCTGCGCCGCGCCACCGCGCCGTTCCTGCTGGTGGGTGGCTCGGCGGACCGGTCCTGGGACGGCTCGCTCGCCCGCCGGCTCACCCGGCACGTGGTGGAGATCGAGCGGGCCGACCACGCGCTGATGGTGCCGGGCCCGTTGGCCCGCTCGGCGGAGGCGCTCGGCCGGGTCTGCACGGCCGTCGAGGAGTTCGCTCAGATCAGCTGACGAGGCTGAGGTCAGGCCGTCAGGTCGGCGCCGTGCACGAGCCCTCGGACGCGCAGCTCGGTGGCGACCGCCGGGGGGCAGTCGAGCACGACCGTGGCGGTGCCGACCGGTTCCGCGCCCCGCGCGGCGCAGATCTCGTAGAGCGCGCGGACCTGCGCCCCGGTGGCGACCCAGTCGTCCACCACCAGCACCCGGTCGCCCCGGTCGAGGCCGTGGTCCCGCACGGCCAGGTCGACGCGTCGGCCCCGGAAGTCCGGCGGGCTCTGCGCCCAGGTGAGCGGCCCGGCGGGCAGCCGGCCGTCGCCCGGCTTGTGGGCCGGCACGAAGCCGACCCCGAGCGCCGTCGCGGCGAGCGGACCGAGCAGGTAGCCGGTGACCGCCGGCGAGACGACCACCGTCGGCCGGGCGGCCCGGAACGGCTCCACGAGGGCCGGCCCCAGCCGGGCGAGGATCTCCGGGTCCCGCCACCAGCCGGAGACGTCGCTGACCAGGTGACTGGCGCCGGGGCCGGGATCGATCCACCTGACCAGCGCGGCGAGACGTCCGCTCAGCTCGGAGGGCATGGGAACCATCCTGCGCCACGCGAGCCGGCCCGGGCGCCCCGCCTCGTACCCGGGCCGCCCGGCCCACCTCGGGTCGGATGATCGGCTACACGTATCACTGCAATTGCGGGCATACCACCATGATCACGTTGACTTCGGAAGTGCTTCTCTCGTTACGGTCCGACCCGGTTTGCTCAGATGACGAAAGGACCGGACCGGTGGCTGGCAGGCACTCCCGTACCCGCATGTTCTCCTCCCCGGCCGGCATCGCGGCCACCGCGGCGGTCGGGGTCGCCCTCGCCGTCGGCGGCACCGTCGGCGCCGTCCAGCTGACCTCGGGCGCGGAGCCCGCCCGCCCGGCCGCCGTCGACCTCGCGCCCACCGGCCTGCCGACCAGCGCCGCCCCCAGCTCGCCGGCCGTCCCGTCGGTTGCTCCGCCGAGCGCCAGCGCGTCGCCGAGCGCGACCGCCAGCCCCAAGGCCAGCCGGTCCACCCAGGCCCCCTCCCGGAGCAAGCCGCGCACCGCCGCGCCGAAGCCCACCGCGACGAAGAAGAGCAGCACCGCCCGTCCGGTGGTCGACAGCGGCTCGTGCGGCGCCTCGTTCTACTCCGAGGGGCAGCTCACCGCCAACGGCGAGAACTTCGACCCGTCCGCGCTGACCGCCGCCCACAAGACCCTGCCGTTCGACACGAGGGTCCGGGTCACCAACCCGGCGAACGGCAAGTCCGTGACGGTACGCATCAACGACCGCGGCCCGTTCATCGAGGGCCGCTGCCTGGACCTGTCCCGGGCCGCGTTCGCCGACATCGCCTCGCTCGATGCCGGCCACGTCGAGGTCCGCTACGAGGTGCTCGGCTGAGCCGCTCGCCGGGCGGCGATCGGCCCGGCGACACGGTCCGGGTGGGCAGAACATCCTCGGACGACGGGCCAGGTTCATTCACCCGCTCACGTCCATCAGGCATGCTGTCCCTCGTACGCACGCGACCCTTCCAGTCGGGCCCCGGCCCGCTGAGCCCCGGATCCCGCGCCGGCCTCGGCGCGGCCTTCGTCCTGCTCGCGATCGTCTCGGCCGTGGAGCTGGCCGACGGCCGTCCGGCGAACTACATCGCGTTGATGGTGGCCGCGCCGTTCCTGACCGCGGCGCTGGCGTCGTGGCGGATCACGCTCGGCGTGGGCCTGGCCGCCACGGCCCTCGGGGCCGGCTTCGCGTTCGGCGAGGAGACCATGGCGCTCCCCACCACGGTCGCCGTGGCGGGCATCGCGCTGGGCACCGCGATCGCGGTGGCCACGGCGGCCGTACGGCAGCGCCAGGCCGAGCGGATCGCCGAGCTGTCCCGGCTGGCCTCGGTCGCCCAGCAGGCCGTGCTGCGTCCGCTCGGGCCGCAGGTCGGCACGCTCTCGGTGGCCGCCCGGTACATCTCGTCCACCGCCACGGCCGAGATCGGCGGTGACCTGTACGAGGCGGTCGACACCCCGTACGGGGTGCGGATGATCATCGGCGACGTGCGCGGCAAGGGCCTCGACGCGGTGCGGCTCGCCAGCATCGTGCTGGGCTCGTACCGGCACGTGGCGTACGAGCGGGCGGACCTGCGGGCCGTCGTGACCGACCTGGACCGGGCGGTGGCCCGGAGCGTGGGCGACGAGGACTTCGTCACCGCCGCGCTGGTCGAGGAGCGGGGCGGGACGCTCACCATCGTCAACTGCGGCCATCCGCCGCCGCTGCTGCTGCGCCGGGGCGCCGTCATCCCGCTCGAACCGCCGGCCCCCGCCCCGCCGCTGGGCTTCATGCCGGTGGTACGCCCCCGGGTCGAGCGGCTGGAGCCCGGCGACCGGCTGCTGCTCTTCACCGACGGGCTCGGCGAGGCGCGCCGGGACGGGGAGTTCTTCCCGACCGCCGACCGGGCCTGGCGGCTGCTGGGCCACGGCACCGTCGGCGACGGGCTGGCCTCGTTGGAGACCGCCCTGGTCGAGTGGGTGCACGGCCGGCTCGACGACGACATCGCCCTGGTCCTGATGGAGTACACGGGCTCGCGCGGCGCCGCCACGGTGGCCGTGCCGAGCTGGGAGGTCGGCGCGGCCGAGAGCTGAGCCGACCAGCCGTTCGCAACCCGAACGGGAAGTGTGTAATCGCCGTCACTTCCGAGATCGGCTTGTCGCTGCCTACCCATCGGTAATACAGTCTGGGTTACTGATCGGTAACACCTGTCCGGAAGCGGGGCCAGCGAGCATGACCCACTACAAGAGCAACCTTCGGGACCTCGAGTTCAACCTCTTCGAGGTCTTCGGGGCGGACCAGGCGTTCAGCCAGGAGCCGTACACGGACCTGGACGTCGACACCGCGCGCGACATCCTCGCCGAGGTCGACCGCCTCGCCCGTGAGGATCTGGCCGCCAGCTACACGGACAGCGACCGCAACCCGCCGGTCTTCGACCCGGCCACGCACACCGCGCCGCTGCCGGAGTCGTTCAAGAAGTCCTACCGGGCGTACATGAACTCCGAGTTCTGGCGGCTGGAGCTGCCGACCGAGCTGGACGGCAGCAACGCGCCCCGGGCGCTGGTGTGGTCCCTCGCCGAGCTGATCGTCGGCTCCAACGCCGCCGTGTGGATGTACGCCTCCGGCCCGTCCTTCGCCCACGTGTTGCAGGTCGAGGGCACCGAGCAGCAGAAGAAGTGGGCGAAGCTCTTCGTCGACAAGCAGTGGGGCTCCACGATGGTGCTCACCGAGCCGGACGCCGGCTCGGACGTGGGCGCCGGTCGGGCCCGCGCCATCCAGCAGCCCGACGGCTCCTGGCACATCGAGGGCGTGAAGCGCTTCATCACGTCCGCCGAGCACGACCTGAGCGACAACATCATCCACTACGTGCTGGCCCGACCGGTCGGCGTCGAGGGCGTCGGCGGCCCGGGCACCAAGGGCCTGTCCCTCTTCGTGGTGCCGAAGTACCACTTCGACGAGAACACCGGCGAGCTGGGCGAGCGCAACGGCGTCTTCGCCACCAACGTCGAGCACAAGATGGGCCTGAAGGTCTCCAACACCTGCGAGCTGACCTTCGGTGAGCACGGCGTACCGGCCAAGGGCTGGCTGCTGGGCGAGAAGCACGAGGGCATCCGGCAGATGTTCATGATCATCGAGAGCGCCCGGATGATGGTCGGCACCAAGGCCATCGCCACCCTCTCGACCGGCTACCTGAACGCCCTCGAGTACGCCAAGAGCCGGGTGCAGGGCGCCGACCTGACCCAGATGGCGGACAAGACCGCGCCGCGCGTGACCATCACCCACCACCCGGACGTGCGCCGCTCGCTGATGCTCCAGAAGGCGTACGCCGAGGGCCTGCGCGCCCTGGTCTGCTACACCGCCACCTGGCAGGACAAGGTCGCCATCGCCGAGGCGGCGGGCGACGAGAAGGCGACCAAGCTCGCCAAGCGGGTCAACGACCTGCTCCTCCCGCTGGTCAAGGGCGTCGGTTCGGAGCGGGCGTACGAGCTGCTCGGCCACGAGTCGTTGCAGACCTTCGGCGGCTCCGGCTTCCTCCAGGACTACCCGCTGGAGCAGTACGTCCGGGACGCGAAGATCGACACCCTCTACGAGGGCACGACGGCGATCCAGAGCCTCGACCTCATCTTCCGGAAGATCGTCCGGGACAACGGCAAGGCCCTGATGGCGGTCGCCGGCGAGATCCAGGAGTTCATCGCCACCGAGGCCGGCAACGGTCAGCTCAAGGAGGAGCGGCTGGCGCTGGGCAAGGCGCTCGCCGAGATCCAGAACATGGTCGGCGTGATGACCGGCTGGCTGGGCGAGGCGCAGGGCGGCGACACCCGGGCGCTCTACAAGGTCGGCCTGAGCAGCCGCCGCTTCCTGCTGGCGATCGGCGACCTGGTCGTCGGCTGGCTGCTTCAGAAGCAGGCCGACGTGGCCCTGAAGGCCCTGGCCGGCGAGGTCTCCGCCGCCGACAAGGCGTTCTACACCGGCAAGGTGGCCGCCGCCCGGTTCTTCGCCCGCGAGGTGCTGCCCCGCATCGGCGCCGACCGGCGGATCGTCGAGGGCACCGACCTGGACATCATGGACCTCCCGGAGGAGGCCTTCTGAGGTACGCCGTAGCGCCGCACGGCGCGGCGGTGGAGCCGGGAACGACCCGGCGGTGATCCGGCACGACGGCCGGCGGGCAGCAGCCCGCCGGCCGTCGTCGTCCATCCTCCGGGCGTCCGGGTGGTGGCTCACCCGCCGCCGCTCACCTGCGGGGCCGGCGCCCGCGTGCCGCCCGCGCCTCCGTCGGTGCCCGCTCGGACCGCACCTGGCGAGACAGCGCACCGCGTCCACACCTGGGCCGTCCTGCTCGGCCGCGGCCTTCCCGATGCCCCGGCCCGCCGAGGCACGGCGAGCCGGTGGCGGCCGTCCCGGGTGCTCGCGCGGCCGATCACGCAGCGTCACGAAATCTCCCGCTCTTCCGGCCCATCCGCTTCGCCGCTTTGCTCTGCAGCCACGGAAGCGCCAGCAACTCTGGGTGCCTGTTGCTTCCGTGGCTGCAGAGCAAAGCGTCCGCGAGTGTGTGGCGCTGGCAGCGCTCTGGCGCGTCGATTGGCCGGTATTGCGCCGCCATGTCCGCTTTATGGAGTGGCGGCTGTGGTTGGCGGTCACTACAAGGAGTTACGGCCCGCGTCTCGGGGCGTGGTCACCGTGCGCAGTCGCGGCGACGACGTCCGCCGGGCGGCAGGTGACGGCGGTCGGCCGGCCGGAGCGGGGTTCGGCCGGCTATTCGGGGAGGTCATCCGGGTAGCCGGGCGGTGTGGCGGGTAACCGTCGCGAGGCCACGTCAGAGAACGCCCAGAGCCACCGCACGGGGGAGTGCAGCGCACATGGGCATTGGTAGCGGAATCTTCCTGATCGCCATCGGCGCGATCCTCACCTTCGCCATCAGGGCCAACGTCTGGTGGGTCGACCTGCGTGCGGTCGGCTGGGTGTTCATCCTGGCCGGGCTGGGCGTCCTGCTCACCACGCTCTGGTTCTGGCAGGACCGGCGCAAGCGGGCGCGGACCCTGATCGTCGAGGAGAATCGGCTCTCGCACCCGACCGCGATGATGCCACCGCCGCCCGACCCGCCGCCGCCGACGGCGCCACCGTCCTGAGCCACCTTCCTGAGCTGCCGCCGACGGCGCCACCGTTCTGAGCTGCCGCCGGCCCCTCGGGCGCATCCGAGGGCCCATCAGGCCGCCCGGCCCATCAGGCCGCGCCCGGCCCGTCAGCGGCCCGGCCCGCTCAGCCGCCGGCCAGGCGGTGTCCACGGCAGTCCACGAGCGGCACCTGAGCCACCCGCCACGCACCGGCGGGTGGCTCAGCCGCGTGCGGTGTGCCGGTCGGTGATCGGTGCCCGGCTCAAGCCAAGTTCCGGCCAGTCGACCTCGGGCCGGTGCACCACCACGTCGCTGGTGCGCATCCCGTCCTGGTCCGCCCGCTCCGGGTCGAGCAGCGCCGAGAGCAGCGAGATGCCCGGGTTGTGCGCGATCAGGAGGACCGTGCGGGCGGCCGGATCCACGTCCCGGACCAGCGCCAGCAGGTCCTGCGGGCGTGCCTCGTACGCGTCGGCCTCGTAGCGCACGACGGGAGCGGGGCCGGCCGAACCGCCCTCCGGCGGGGAGCCGGTCATCCCCATCGCCACACCGTGCCAGGTCTCCCGGGTGCGCCGGGCGGCCGAGCAGACGACCACGTCCGGCAGCAGGTCGTGCTTGGCCAGCCACGCGCCGGCCGCGGCCGCGTCGGCCTGGCCCCGCGCGGCCAGGGGACGGTGCACGTCCGGCACCACCTCCCCGGGCGGCTCGGCCTTGGCGTGTCGGAGCAGCACCAGCGTCCGTCCCTGGGCGTGAGCATCCGTCATGTCCCCAGCTTGCCCGATTGGCGATCAGAGCGCCTGGGTAAGTCGATGGATGCCGCAACCTCACCGATGGCCGCGGCGGAAGGAAACGCCAGGTGACAGCCGAGGAGGCGACGAGATGGGCTTTGGTGGCAGTATCTTCCTGATCGCGTTGGGTGCGATCTTCGCGTTCGCCGTGGAGGCGGATCTGGGCTGGCTCAACCTGGCCGTGGTCGGCTGGGTGCTGATGCTCGCCGGCGTGGCCGGCCTGCTGCTCACCCTCCACTTCTGGAACTCGCGCCGGCGGGCCGTGGTGGCCCCGGTGCGCGGTGAGCGCGTGGTCGCGGAGCAGGTCGTGCCGGTGCAGGACGACCGGGTCGTCGAGGAGTACCGCGAGGTGCGTCGGCCGCGCCGCACCGTCTGACGTCCGACCGGACACCGTTCTTTCCGGGGGCTCCGCCACGCGGCGGGGCCCCCGGGTGCGTGTCCGTCAGGCGAAGAGGGCGAAGTAGATGGCGATGTGGTGGCAGAGCGCGGCCACGAGCGTGCAGGCGTGGAAGAACTCGTGGTGGCCGAAGACGGTGGGCCAGGGGTTGGGCCGGCGGAGCGCGTAGAAGACCGCGCCCACGCTGTAGATCGCGCCGCCCACGATGAGCAGCACCAGGGCGGTGACGCCACCCTGGTGCAGGATGTCGGGCAGCATCGCGACGGAGACCCAGCCGAGCGCCAGGTAGAGCGGCGCGGAGACCCAGCGCGGGGCGTGCGGCCAGACCAGCTTGAGCGCCACGCCCGCGAGCGCGCCGCCCCAGACCAGCGCCAGCATGATCGTGGCCGGCCGGGGTTCCAGCAGCAGTACGCAGAACGGCGTGTAGGTGCCGGCGATGAACACGAAGATCATCGAATGGTCCATCCGGCGCATGATCTGGTAGCCGCGCTCGGACCAGACCCGCCGGTGGTAGAGCGCGCTGGTGCCGAAGAGCCCGCAGACCGTCACGCTGTAGATCACGCAGCTGACCAGCGGGGCCCAGCCGGGCCGGGTCGCGGCGACCGCGCTGAGCACGATGCCGCAGACTCCGGCGACGAAGAACGCGTACGTGTGCAGCCAGCCGCGCATCCGGGGCTTACCGATGTCGACCGGCTTGAGTCGAAGCGGTGCGGAGGTGGTCACGCCCTTAGGTTACGACACCGTAGGTTACTTTCAAGTAGTGCGTCCGGTCACGTGGGACGGCGGTCGACCGACCCTGGCGCCGCGCGCCGGTCGGGGAGTATGGCGGGATGCGGATCCGACCCGTCGGGGTGCACGCCCTGCTGATCGACTGTGCCGGCGCGGACCAGGTGGAGGCGTGGCGGGCCGAGCTGTGGCGGCGGCGCGAACGCGGCGAGCTGACCGCCGTCGAGATCGTGCCGGCGGCCACCACCGTCCTGCTCGACGGGGTGCCGGATGCGGTTGCGACGGCCGCGCGGATCGCCGCCTGGCAGCCCCGGCCGGACGCACCCGTGCCCCCCGGCGCGCCGGCCGCCGGCAGCGGGGCGGCAGCCGGTGGGGGCACCCCCGCGGCCGCCGGCCCGGTCGAGGTTCCGGTGACCTACGACGGGGAGGATCTGCCCCTCGTCGCCGACCACTGGGGCGTGGACGTGCCGGCGGTGGTCGACCGATTGAGGCGTACCCGGTTCCGGGTGGCCTTCTGCGGCTTCGCCCCCGGGTTCGCCTACCTCACCGGGCTCCCCGCCGAGCTGGCGGTGCCCCGGCTGCCCTCCCCCCGCCCCCGGGTGCCGGCCGGCTCGGTCGCCCTGGCCGGCCCGTACGCCGGGATCTATCCGGCGGCCTCGCCCGGCGGCTGGCTGCTGGTCGGGCGCACCGGGATGCCCCTCTTCGACGTGCGTGCCGACCCGCCGGCCCGGCTCACCCCGGGCACCCGGGTACGCCTGGTGGCCGCGTGAACGCGGTGGTCGAGGTGCTCCGCGCCGGGGCGCTGACCACCGTGCAGGACCTGGGCCGGGCCGGCTGGGCGCACCTCGGCGTACCCCGGTCGGGCGCGCTCGACCCGGCGGCGCTTCGGCTGGCCAACCGGCTCGTCGGCAACCCGGAGTCCGCCGCCGGCCTGGAGATCACGATGACGGGCTGCGAGCTGCGGTTCCCCCGCGCGGCGGCGGTCGCGGTGACCGGTGCCGGTGCCGTCGTACGGGTCGGTGACCGCCCGGGTGACGTGGGCCGGCCGCTGTCGGTGCCGGCGGGCGCCGTGCTGCGGATCGGCCCGCCGCGCGACGGCCTGCGCAACTGGCTCGCCATCGGCGGCGGCGTCGCCGTCGAGCCGGTGCTCGGCAGCCGCGCCACCGACACCCTCTCCGGGCTCGGCCCGCCGCCACTGCGCGACGGCGACCGGCTGCCCCTGGGCACACCGGCCGGACCGCCCGCCCCGGTGGACGTCACCGTCCCGGCACGCACCCCGACGGAGCTGCGGCTGACCCTGCGGCTCGGTCCCCGCGACGACTGGTTCACGGCGGCCGCCCTGGACCGGCTGTTCGGCGACGCGTACGCGGTGAGCCCGGTGGGCAACCGGGTCGGCGCGCGACTCACGGGCGCGGCGCTGCCCCGCGCGGTGGCCGGGGAACTGCCCAGCGAGGGCATCGTGCTCGGCGCGGTGCAGGTGCCGGCGGACGGCCAGCCGTTGATCTTCCTCGCCGACCATCCGACCACCGGCGGGTACCCCGTCGTCGGGGTGGTGGACGACGTGACCCCGCTCGCGCAGGCCCGCCCAGGGACTACGGTCAGGTTCCATGGACCTCAACGCTGACCTCGGCGAGGGATTCGGCATCTGGCGCCTCGGCGACGACACCGCGCTGCTGGACCTCATCACCTCCGCCAACGTCGCCTGCGGCTTCCATGCCGGCGACGCGTCGACCATGCGCCGGGTCTGCGAGGGCGCCGCCGAGCGCGGGGTGGCCGTCGGCGCGCAGGTCGGCTACCGGGACCTCGCCGGCTTCGGCCGGCGGCACATCGCGTACGCCTTCGCGGAGCTGCGCGACGAGGTCACCTACCAGCTCGGGGCCTTGGAGGCGTTCTGCCGGCTGTTCGGCACCCGGGTCCGCTACCTGAAGCCGCACGGGGCGCTCTACCACGCCGCCGCCTGCGACGAGGCCCAGGCGGCGGCGCTGGTCGCGGCGGTCGGCGGCTACGACGACCAGCTGCCGCTGCTCTGCCCGCCCGGCTCGGTCCTCGCCCAGCTCGCCGCCGGCGCCGGGCTGCGGGTGGTCGCCGAGGGCTTCGCCGACCGGGGCTACCTGCCCAACGGCTCGCTGGTGCCGCGCACCGCCCCCGGCGCGCTGGTGACCGACCCGGAGGAGGTGGCCGCCCGGGCCGTCCGGATGGCCACCGAGCGGTGCGTGGTCGCGGTCGACGGCAGCGTCGTCCCGTGCCCGGTCGAGTCGATCTGCCTGCACGGCGACACCCCGGGCGCGGTCCGCTGCGCCGAACTGGTGCGCGCCGCCCTGATCGACGCGGGGGTCACGCCCACGCCGTTCGCCTGAACGGCCGCCCCTTCCCGCGCAGGAAGGGGCGGCCTTTCCTGACGCCGACCGCGACCGGTGTCAGGCGTCGTCCAGGCCCCGTAGCACCAGCGGAAGCCGGGCGGCGGCGCCGTCGACCACCCGGACCGGGACGCCCCAGTCCTGCCGGGTCAGGTGGCAGGCCGCGTGCTCGACGTCCGCGTCGCAGGTCGCCGCCTGGGCGGTCACCTGGAGCACACCCCCGGCCACGGTGCCGTCGACGACCAGCCGGCGGGACAGCTCGGTGCCGGTGCCCGCCCCCTCCAACAGCAGCTCCGGCGGCGACGCCGACACCACCAGCCGCGTCGACGGGCCGTACGTCTCGTCGAGCTTCTGCCCCGGCGCGGGGGTGAAGATGACGTCCAGGGTCACCTCGCCGGCCGCCACGTCGGTGGGCTTGCGCTCGGTGCGGTGCCGGGGACCGTCGACGGTGCTCGCGCCGGCCGCCGAGAGCGCGCCGGGCGCCAGCCGGGTCAGCCGGTGCGCGGCGGACTCCACCACCAGCACCTCGCCCGCCGGGGTGAGCACCAGGTCGCTCGGCTCGGCGAGCCCGTCGGCGACCGTCGAGACCCGGTTGCTCTCCGGGTCGAAGCGGCGGACCGCCCCGTTGTACGTGTCGGCGACCAGCACCGAGCCGTCCGGCAGCGCGCACACCCCCAGCGGGTGCTGGAGCAGCGCCTCCGACGCCGGCCCGTCGACGTGCCCGAAGTCGAAGAGCCCCTGCCCGACGGCGGTGCCCATGACGTCGTTCTCGACGTAGCGGATCGCGCTGGTCTCGCTGTCGGCCACCCAGAGCCGGGCGCCGTCGGCGGAGACGGAGAGGCCGGACGGCTGCGCCATCCACGCCTCGGCCAGCGGGCCGTCGCGCAGGGCCTCGACCGTGGTGCCCGCGTACATGCCGGCGGTGCGCTTCACCGGGTCGAACCACCACAGCTGGTGGATGCCGGCCATCGCGATGACGACCTTGTCGTCGTACCAGGCCAGGTCCCAGGGGGAGGAGAGGTCGACCGCGAGCGCGTCGTGCGAGTGGTCGTCGACCGTGGAACGCCACTGCCGGCCGGTGCCGGCGACCGTCACCACCTCGCCGTCCGCCAGCCGTACGCCGCGCAGCAGGTGGTTGACGGTGTCGGCGACGACGAGGTCGTAGCCGGCCACCTCGGCGGTGTGCGCCGGCAGCAGGCACAGCCCCTGCGGCTCGGAGAAGGTGGCCGCCCCGGCCGGACCGTCGGCCCGGCCCCGGGTGCCCGCGCCGATCCGGCGGACCAGCGTCTCGCCGTCACCGGCCAGCTCCGCCAGCGAGTGGTGGGCCGAGTCCGACACCAGCAGGTTGCCGTTCTCCAGCGGCACCGCCTTGCCCGGGAAGCGCAGCGTGGTCTCCGGCTGCGCCGGCGGGACGTACGGGCCGTCGCCCCGGTGCAGGGTGCCCTTCGCCTCGTGGGTGGCGGTCAGGTCGTCGACGAGGCGGGCGAGCCCCTCGGCGTGACCCTCGCCGGCCATCGTCGCCACCACGTAGCCCTCGGGGTCGATCACCGACAGGGTGGGCCAGGCGCGGGCGGCGTACTGCTGCCACATGTCCAGCTCGGGGTCGTCGAGCACGGGGTGGTGCACGCCGTACCGCTCCACCGCGGCGGCCAGCGCGTCCGGGTCCTTCTCGTGCTCGAACTTCGGCGAGTGCACGCCGATCACGACGAGCACGTCGCCGTACTTCTCCTCCAGCGGGCGCAGCTCGTCGAGCACGTGCAGGCAGTTGATACAGCAGAAAGTCCAAAAATCCGCGATCACGATCTTGCCGCGCAGGTCGGACAGCTTCAGCTCCCGCCCGCCCGTGTTCAGCCAACTCCGGCCCCGCAGCTCGGGGGCACGTACGCGCGGTGTCGTTCCCATGGTTGTCAGCCTGCCATGTCGCGCTGGGCCGAGCCGGGCTCCGTGACCCGGACGACAGCGGCGAGCCGGAAAGACCCATGGCGGCACCGTCAGAGGTCGAGCCGGATCTCCCGGATCGCCTGCTGAACCCAATGGTTTCCGTCGGATGCTTCCAACCGTGCGAGCTCTCGCTGGAACTCTGGTGCCCTGGGCTCGAGGACGCCCAGGAGTTCCAACGCGCCGATCCTGGCTCCCACATGTGATGAAGACAGCCAGGGATAGTAGGCCGCCCGACCGCTGTGGATGATGGCCCGGATCCGGGTGACGAACTCGGACAGGTGCGTGTCACCAGGGCGCAGGGGCTCGGGATGGAATGGGCCGTCCTCGCCGACACAGCTCAGCAGGAGGTTGAGCGCCTCGGTGGCCACCTCGGGCCGTCCACCGCGACACAGTTCGATGAGGAACGGAGCGGCCGGTTCGGCGGTGCGGAAGTACAGGCCGGAATGGCCGTGGATCAGGGCGCCCTTCAGCGCCTCGCCCCACTCGCGTGCCGCCCGGCCTTCCGCCGTCGCCAGGCCGCGGATCAGGTCTGGGATCTCACACGCGTCGCGTGCGGCGTCTCTGGGATCGCGCGGTCGGAACCTCGCCCAGTCGACCGAGTCCAGCCCCGCGAAGGGTTCGGGACGCGAGCCAGGCGGCGAAGCAACCATCGAATCAGAGTACGGGGACCACGTGGGTTAAGGCGTGGCGCGAAGGTGCCTGAACGAGGCTGCTCGGTGGTCGCCCGATGGGCCCGTCGGCACCCGAGTTACGAGACGTCCCTCAGCGGGCGCGGGCCCAGCCGGTGAAGCGCTCCGTCAGGTCCGCCGGCGGATTGCCGTGATCCAACTCGGCGAGTTGCCCGGCGGCCTCCTCGCACAGCCCCGCGAGGTGGACCATCAGCGCGTCGCGGTTCTCGCGGTACTTCGCGAGGAGGAGAAGCTTCGCCGTCGAGCAGGGCCACGCCACCCCGCAGGCGCTGCACCGCCAGGTGGGCCGGCTGGGGACGTGGGCGCGGACGTGCACCATCAGCCCACCGCCAGGCGAGAGCGGGCCGGTGGCCGGCGGGAGAGAGTGGGCCGGGCCGGGGCCGGCGCGGTGACGACCCACTCAAGGCCCTCGCGCAGGACGAACAGCTCGCGCTTCGCCACCGCGCGGCCCTTGGCGTCGAGCTGGTAACCCTCGAACCAGAGCCAGCCGTACGGCGGGAAGCGGTCGGAAAGCTCACGGATCACGCGGACGCGCATCGGGGTCACGAACTGCGGCGACGCCGCCCGGGTCAGGCTGAGCACCTCGCCGGCTCGCAGCATCCGTACGGGAGGTGGCGTCCGGGCGGTCACCGCAGACCCCGGTTGCACCGGGCGGACCAGCGCGACGCGGGGACGACGTTGCTTACGCGCCCGGGCCCCCGGTACGGCGGGATGAGGGGACCGATCGGCCCCGGGACGACCGGGCGGGCCGGCGGCGAATCGCTCTCCGGTGCGGGTGTTGGCTTCGGTCTCTCATCGGGCATCGCTTCCCCCTCGTGCGGCGGTGGTGGGAGGGGCCGCCCGGCTGCTCGCCCAGGGCGGCCCCGTCAGCGCGACCGGCGGGCTCCCATCGCCTCCACCGGCTCACGCCGTCTAAGAAGCACCCTGCCGAGGGTTGTCGGACAATCACACAGCGTTGTCTAATCTCTTTCGGGCAACTGATTTGTTCTCGGGAAGGGCTGGCATGAACCACGCCTTTGTCGCGGCGCTCGCCGAGGCTGGCCACACGGCGGAGAGCCTTGCAGGTCACATAGGAGTTCACCCGAAGACGGCGGCACGCTGGGCAAATCCTGGACACATTCCGCAGAGCCGGCACCGCGTCCAGGTAGCAAACCTGCTGGGGCGAGATGTGGACACCCTGTGGCCGGACGTTGGGCGGCGACGTGAGCCGGTCTGGTTCCGGCCGTGGGTGGACATCGAACGAGAGGCGGCCACCCTGCGCGCGTTTGAACTCGCGTGGGTGCCCGGTCTTCTCCAGACCGAGGCGTACGCGCGAGCGACGCTCGCGGGCGGCGTACTGACGGCCGACGCCATGAACGATCTCGCCGACGCGCGAATCAGCCGGCAAGCGATTCTCAGACGCGAGCGCGGCCCCCTGCTGGTCGCCGTGCTGGACGAGGGGGTCCTACGTAGACGAGTCGGGGATGACCGGTCACTCATGGCAGATCAGCTCGCGTATCTCGTCTCATGCGCCGAACTGCCGACTGTGCAACTGCACGTCGTTCCCGCCGACGCGCCCAGCTATCCGGGGCTGGACGGGCCCTTCACCATCGCCGACATGTCGGACGGGACTCGGGTCGCGCACGTCGATAGCCCGGCGCAGGCTCAGATCCTGGATCAGGCATCCGACCTTGTTACGCTTGAACGACGTTGGGAACGCATTCGCGGGGAGGCGCTTCCCCGGGGGCGGACTCTGAATCTCCTGAGAGAAGCGGCGAGATCATGGACCTGACCGGCGCGCAGTGGCGCAAGAGCACGAAGAGCGGCGGCAACGGCGGCAACTGCGTCGAGGTCGCCGACAACCTTCCTGGCGTCGTAGGGGTACGCGACTCGAAGGACCCGACCGGCCCGGCCCTCGTCTTCGCCCCGGCCGCCTGGCGCGCCTTCGTCGCCCAGGTCACCGAACGGTCCTGATCGACCAGACGCGCGAGAGCGCCCGTCCCCCATGCGGGGGCGGGCGCTTTCGTTTCGTGCGACGACACGCGGCGCTGGCGCTGTCGGTGTTCGCGGCCGCACGACGCCGCCCTTCGGAACGACGACGGCGGGGCCCCGGCTTCCCGTGGCCCCGCCGTCGTCGTTGTAGCTACTGACCTGCCGGCTTGAGGCAGAGCACCCGGTTGCTCCCGCCGCCCTGGAGCACGATGTGCGGCTGGGTCGGGTCGGCGCACTTGTCCTTCGCGTCCACCTTGGAGACCACGGTGAAGGCGCCCGCCTCGCCGCACTGCGCCGCCGCCGCGCTTTCGCCCGACTTCTTGACGCAGCTGCCGACCGCCGGGTCGAACGCCGGGGCCTTGTCCTCGCCGCCGACCTTGCCGAGCAGCATGAGCAGGCCCAGCGGCACCGCCAGGATGAGCACCGCCGCGACGAGCACCGCGGCGAGCACCCGGCCGTTGCGCACCTTGGGCGTGGGGGCCTCGGTCTTCGGCTCCGCGATCGGCTTGAACGAGTCGAACCGGTTCTGGTCCTGCTCCGAGCCGCCCTGGTCCCAGGAGGGGCCGGACTGCTGCGGGGGCGGCGGGAAGGCCGGCGGGAACGCCCCGCCCGGCGCGTGTTCGGTCGTCGGCGCGGGCCCGTAGCCGGGTGCCGCGCCGCCGGCTGCCGGCGTACCGAAGGGGTCGGCGGGGCGGTCCGCGTCGTCGTGCGGCCGGACCCCGTTCACCGGTCGGTTGCTGGCCGGTGCGTCGACGAAGGACGGCACACCCGGCGGGAAGGCCGGGGGCGCAGCCGGCGAGGCGGGCGCCACCGGGGCGACCGCGCCGAAGACGGCGGTCCCGCTCGGCGCCCGGTCCCGGTCGTCGAAGCGGGCCTCCGGTCCCTGGTCGAACTGGTTGGCCTGGCCCTGGTCGAACCGCGGCTCCTGGCCGAACCGCGGGTCCGGCTCCTGGCCGAAGCGCGGGTCCGGCCCCTGGTCGAAGCGGGGCGCCGGCGCGTGGTCCGGGCGGTGGCCGCTCGGGTCGTCCTGCTCCGGCTCGTCCGCCGGCTCGGGGCGGGCCGGCCGGCCGTAGACCCGGGGCTGCGGCGCGGGCGTGCCGCCCGGTCGCAGGGCCTGGTCGGCCGGCGGCAGCACCCGGCTGGCCAGCGGCACCGAGGCGCTCGCCGAGACGCTGCCGGCGGCCGGTTCGGCACCCTCCGGCGACGGTACGGCGGCCCGCCCGCCCGCCTCCGGCGAGGTGCGCGGTGCGGGGACCACGGGACCGGCGGGCGACTGCGGCTCGTCGTGCCGGGAGCCGGGCTGGGCCCAGGCCGGCTGCTCCTGCTCGTACGCCGGCAGGCCGCCGTCCCGGCCGGGCTGCTCGGGGGCGAACTGGGCCGGCGGGGTGTAGTCGACCGGCGGGGCGGCGGCCAGGCTGGCGCCGGGCACCCGCTGCTCCTGCGGCGGCAGCGGCACGGCGTTGGCCGGCGAGATGCCGGGCCCGGGTGCGGGCTGGTAGATCGGCGGCTCCTCGGCCCGTTCCGGCTCCCAGCCGTTGCCGGCCCGGCCCGGGGCGGGCTCGCCGGCCTCGGCGCGGCCCCACGCCTCGTCCGCCGACCACGGCTCGACGTCCGGTACGGCCGGACGCTCGGCGGCGTTGCCGGCCCACTGCGGC
The DNA here is from genome assembly GCF_040640115.1 of Micromonospora sp. NPDC023644. NCBI lineage: Bacteria > Bacillati > Actinomycetota > Actinomycetes > Micromonosporales > Micromonosporaceae > Micromonospora > Micromonospora sp. NPDC023644. The sequence goes on from NZ_JBFABA010000003.1 coordinate 221,296, forward strand.
GGGTTCTCCGCAGCGGGGCCCCACGGCTTCGGCCCGCCGTCGCCCGGCACCGGGACGGAGGCCCGGCCGGGCGGGGTGGAGGTGGGCTGTGCGGCGCCCCAGCCGTTGGCGTCCCGGTCGTCGGGCTGCGGCGGCACGGACGCCGCACCCCGTGCGGAGCGCTCGTCGCGGGGTGGCCACTCGTCGCCCTGGGGCTGGTCGTCCCGGGGCGCGTCGTCGCGGGAGGCGGCCCAGGCTCCCGCCGGGCGCTGCTCCGCACCGGCGTCCCAGCCGGGCTGCTCGCCCTGCTGCTGCTCGCCGCCGGCCCAGCCGCCGGAGCGGTTCGGGTCGTCCTGCTGCTGTCCCGGGTTCCAGCCGTTGGCGGGGTCCTGAGGGGACTCGGCGTTCCAGCCGCCGGAGCGGTTGGGGTCGTCCTGGGCGGGCCAGGGCTGGGGGGCGGGTGCGGCCTGCGGGACGCGGGCGGCGCCACGGGCGGCGGGCTCGGGCTGCGCCCAGGCGGGGGACGCCTGCTCGGCCGACGCCCAGGCCGGCTGCTCCGGGGCGGCGTGCGGCGGCTGCGGGGCGGCGTGCGGCGGCAGCGGCGGCGGCGGCGGGGCGGCGGCCCAGGCCGGGCCGGACTGCTCCTGCGCGCCCGGCCACGCCGGCTGCGGCGATCCGCCGGCCGGTCCCCACTGGCCGGGCTGGGGCGGGTCGGTCTGCTGTGGCGCCTGGGCGGCCCACGCGGGGGCCTGCTGCTGCTCGCCCTGCGCGCCCCAGGCGGGCGGGTTCGGCCGCCCCGACGGGGGCGGGGGCGCCCAGCCCAGGTCGGGGGCGCCAGCGCCGTAACCGTTGTCCTGCGGTGCCGGGCGGTCGCCGTACGGCGCCGGTCCGCCGGCGCCCGGCGACACCTCGTCCGGCTGCTGGCCGGGGTGGTGCGTGCCCTCGGACGTCATGCGTGCGCCTCCTCCATCACCTGTCGGCCGCCGCTGCCGATCGGTCTGCTCGGCAGGGTGGCCGGCGTCGCCGGTGTACCGGCCGTGCCGGCTCCCCGCACCGTATCCGGTGACCGCCCGAGGGCGCCCGGGGAGCACGGCCGTCACTCCCCGTGGCCGGATGGTGTCGAGCGGCTTCTATCGACTCGACTGCTCCGGGTCGGCGGGCGACGACCGAAGCCCACCGTACCGGGCGCTGGGGCGAGGTGGAATCCCGGTGTCAACCGCTGCGAAACGCCGACGACCCGCCCGGGCGGACCGGGCGGGTCGTCGATCTGGAGGAGGTGAGAGAGGTCCTGGGCGTCAGCTCATGTGACGCTGGGCGATGGCGAGGATCTCTTCGCGGACCGCGGGCGAGTTGGCGGAACGCAGCGCGTGCTCGATGGCACGGGCGCGGCGGTTGGCGTCGCGGCGGTTACGGATTCGCTCGATCATGCTCACGGGTCTCTCCTCCTGGCTATTCGGTTGTCAGCCCCTTGATGTCTCCATTGAACCCCAAGACGGCCGCAACTTCCATTGATTCTTAGGTGAGCTGGGACACCCGCCGAACAATCGAAGGTCTGCGAGCCGTCTGGCCGACGTTTCCGTGTGCCGGCGGTGAATGGCCGGTGTGCCGGGCGTGAACCCCGCGCCAACGGACACGGCCGGTGTGCCGGGCGTGAACCCGTGCACACCGGCCGTGGCTGGTGTCGAGACCGGTCAGGTCCAGGCGAGCAGCGCCGCCTCCGGATCGGCCAGGAACTCCCCGATGTCGCGCAGGAACTTCGAGCCCAGCTCACCGTCGATGATGCGGTGGTCGAAGGACAGGCCCAGCGTGGTGACCTGACGCGGCCGGACCTTGCCCTTGTGCACCCAGGGCATCTCGCGGACCGCGCCGAAGGCCAGGATCGCCGACTCGCCCGGGGGCAGGATCGGCGTGCCGGTGTCCACCCCGAACACGCCGACGTTGGTGATCGTCAGCGTGCCGCCGGACATGTCGGCCGGCGAGGTCTTCCCGGCCTTGGCCGTCTGCACCAGGTCGGTCATCGCGTCCGCCAGCTCGCGCAGCGAGAGCCGGCCGGCGTCCTTGATGTTCGGCACGATCAGCCCGCGCTCGGTGGCCGCCGCGATGCCCAGGTTGACGTAGTCCTTGACGACGATCTCGTCGCCGGCCCAGGTCGAGTTGACCATCGGGTGGCGCTTGACCGCCAGCAGCACCGCCTTGGCCACCAGCAGCAGCGGCGAGACCCGCACGTCGCGCCACTCCCGACGGTTGCGGAGCCGGTCCAGGGCCTTCATCGCCCGGGTCACGTCGACGGTGAGGAACTCCGTGACGTGCGGCGCGGTGAACGCCGAGCGGGACATGTTCTCGGCGGTGAGCTTGCGTACCCCCTTGACGGGGATGCGCTGCTCGCGGTCCGCGCCGAAGCTCGCGGCCGCCGTGACCGGAGCCGACACCGCGAGCGGCTCGGCCGCCGCCGTGGCCCCGCTCGCCGCCCGCTGTACGTCCTCCCGGGTGATCGAGCCCAGCGGGCCCGAACCGGTCAGCGTGGCGAGGTCGACGCCGAGGTCCTTGGCGAGCTTGCGTACCGGCGGCTTGGCCAGCACCGGCCCACCGGCCGGGCCGTGACCGTTCGACGGCGCGGTGACCACCGGGGCGGGCGGCGCCGGCGCGACGGGTGCCACCGGGGCCGCCGCCTGGGCCGGCACCGGGGTGTCGCCCCTGCGGGGGCGGCGCTTGGCCGCCGTGTTCCGCGGGCCGTAGCCGACCAGCACGGCGGTACGCCCACCCGGGGCGGGACCGCCGATCAGGCCCGGCTCGACCGCGCCCTCGGCCGGCGCCACCTCGACCGCGGCCAGCGACGCCGCCGACGGGGTGGGCAGGGCGGCGGCCGGCGCACCGGTCGTCGACGCCTCGATCGGGCCGGCGCCCGGGTCGGTGTCGATCGCGATGATCGGCGTGCCGACCTCGACCGTGCTCCCCTCCGGGTGGAAGATCGCCTGCACCTGGCCGGCCCACTTCGCCGGGATCTCGACGGCCGCCTTGGCCGTCTCCACCTCGACGATCGGCTGGTTCAGCTCGATGACGTCACCGACCTTGACCAGCCACGCGAGGATCTCACCCTCGGTCAGGCCCTCGCCCAGGTCGGGCAGGTTGAACTCCTTGATCCGCGACATGCCGCTCACCAGCCGAAGGTGCGGTCGACGGCGTCGAGCACCCGGTCGAGGTCGGGCAGGTACTCCTCCTCCACCCGGGCGGCCGGGTAGGGGGTGTCGAAGCCGGTCACCCGCAGCACCGGGGACTCCAGGGAGTAGAAGCACTCCTCGGTGATCCGGGCCGCGATCTCCGAGCCCAGGCCCAGGTTGCCCGGGGCCTCGTGCACGACCACGCAGCGGCCGGTGCGCTTCACCGACTCGTACGCGGCGGTCAGGTCCAGCGGGGAGAGCGAGCGCAGGTCGATGACCTCCAGCTCCCGGCCGTCCTCGGCGGCGGCGGTCGCCGCGTCCAGGCAGGTCCGCACCATCGGCCCGTACGCCAGCACCGTGGCGTCCGTGCCGGTCCGCACGACCCGGGACGAGTGCAGCGGGTACGCCCCGGACAGCGGGGCGTCCAGGTCGACCGGGCCCTTCTCCCAGTAGCGTCGCTTCGGCTCCAGGAAGACGATCGGGTCGTCCGAGGCGACGGCCTGCTGGATCATCGTGTACGCGTCCTGCGGGTTGGCGCAGGAGACCACCTTCAGGCCGGCGGTGTGGGCGAAGTACGCCTCGGGCGACTCCGAGTGGTGCTCGACCGCGCCGATGCCGCCGCCGAACGGGATCCGGATGACCATCGGGATCCGGACCTTGCCCTGCGAGCGGTAGTGCATCTTCGCCACCTGCGACACGATCTGGTCGTACGCGGGGTAGACGAAGCCGTCGAACTGGATCTCGCAGACCGGCCGGAAACCGCGGATGGCCAGGCCGACCGCGGTGCCGATGATGCCGGACTCGGCGAGCGGCGTGTCGATCACCCGCTGGTCGCCGAAGTCCTTCTGGAGGCCGTCGGTGATCCGGAAGACGCCGCCGAGCTTGCCGACGTCCTCGCCCATGATGACGACCTTCGGGTCGTTCTCCAGGGCCCTGCGCAGGCCGGTGTTGAGGGCCTTGCCGAGGCTGAGCGTCTCCGTGGCCATCAGTGGGCGCTCCCCTCGAACGACTCCATGTAGCTGGTGAACTGCGCCCGCTGCTCGTCGAGCTCGGGGGACCCGTGCGGGTAGACGTGGTCGAACATCGTCACCGGCTCCGGGTCGGGCATGGCGAGCACCCGCTCGCGCAGGTGCACCGACTCGGTGCGGGCCTGCTCGTCGACGGCCGCGAAGAAGTCCGCGTCGGCGATCTGCTGCTTCTCCAGGAACGCCTTCATCCGGGCGATCGGGTCCTTCGCCTGCCAGGCCTCGACCTCGCTGGCGATCCGGTAGCGGGTCGGGTCGTCGGAGGTGGTGTGCGCGCCCATCCGGTAGGTGTAGGCCTCGATCAGGCTGGGGCCCTGGCCGAGCCGGGCGTTGTCCAGCGCGTGCCGGGTCACCGCGTACGACGCGAGCACGTCGTTGCCGTCCACCCGGACGCCGGGGAAGCCGAAGCCGCCCGCCCGCTGGTAGAGCGGCACGCGGGTCTGCCGCTCCAGCGGCTCGGAGATGGCGTACTGGTTGTTCTGGCAGAAGAACACCAGCGGGGCGTTGAAGACGCTGGCCCAGACGAACGCCTCGTTGACGTCGCCCTGGCTGGTGGCGCCGTCGCCGAAGTAGGCGATCACCGCCTCGCCGTCCTCGGTCCCGGTCTTGCCGTCCATGTGGACGCCCATGGCGTACCCGGTCGCGTGGAGGGTCTGCGCCCCGATCACGATCGTGTACATGTTGAACTTGAACTCGTTCGGGTCCCAGCCCCCCTGGTCGACACCCCGGAACAGGCCGAGCGGCATGATCGGGTCGATGCCCCGGCAGTAGAGGACGCCGTGCTCCCGGTAGGTCGGGAAGGCCATGTCCTGCGTACGCAGTGCGCGTCCCGAGCCCACCTGCGCGGCCTCCTGGCCCAGCAGGCTGGCCCACAGGCCCAGCTCGCCCTGGCGCTGCAGCGCGGTGGCCTCGGCGTCGAGCTTGCGGACCAGCACGAGGTCGCGGTAGAGCCCGCGGTACTCCTCGTCGGTGAAGTCGACGCGGTACTCGGTCCCGTCCGGGCCCGTCGCGCTCTCGATCCGCTCACCCTCCGGGGTGAGCAGCTGCACCAGCTGCGGGTCGCCGGTCGCACCCTTCCTGGACCGGGGTGCGGCCCGTCGGCCGCGACTGGAGACCCCGGGGTCGCCCTTTGCCATCCGTCTCTCCCTGTCTGTCTGCGTCGGCACCGGGGGGTCACCCGGCCGCGCAACTCGTGCGCCTGCCCGGCTGGTGCCGGACGGGTTCCTGGCGGCCGCGCCTAGCCCCGGTAAGGGTTGCCGCGCGGCGTGAGCCGGATTCTTGGCCGAACCCGGTTCGGGAGCGCCGGCGCCCAGCCGCGCCTGCCGCGGGGGTGCGCGGAGGTCGTGGCTGCGTTGCCGTCGTGGTCCATATTCGCATCACACGTGAGCGCGCCCACACTGCGCCTGTCCCGCGCCGTGGTGGTGGCCCGCTTCGTCGCATGAACGGCCCGGTGTCCGTTGCATCGACGCCCGGCCGATCCGGCGGTGGTTCGTCACCGTTCGGCCATATACGCGTGTCGACACGCTGTACAGGGTTGGCCGACGCAACGTCACTGGTCCAGGCTGATTGGCGCGGGATCGTCCGCGTCGGGCGGTTTGCCGCTTCCACGTGTCCGGGCGGTACGCCGGGCGCTCCGGGGCGGTCGCCGTACCGGGCCGTCCGCCGCCGAGCCGACGAAAGGGAGTGCGTGGTGTCCGAGCCAGCCCAAGATCCCGCCACTCCCTTCCTCGGCCGGCATCGCGCCCCCGGCGGCTACCGGAGACTGGTCGGGGCGCACCGGGCTCCCGGCTCGGGCGGGCCGTCCCGGGGCTACCTGTTCACGGTGGCGCTGCTCGCCGGCACCGCGTCGATGCCGGTCCTCGCCGCGGTCAGCACCGGCTCCGCCACCGTCGGCAGCACGGCCCTGCCGGACAGCAGCACCCCGTTCCTGCCGACGCCCTCGGTCGGCCCCGTGGTGATCCCGGTGCCGGCGACGGGTCAGCCGCCGGTCGTCCCGTCGACCCCGTCCCCCGCCGTGGCCACCCCGGGCGACTGGTGGATCGTCCCGCCCTTCCCGCGTACGCCGATCGTCGCCGCGCCGGCCCCGCCGCCGGCGCACCGCCCGGCGGCGCATCCGAAGCCCCCGCCCCCGCCCCGGCCCGGTGGCCGGCCGGCCCCACGTCCCCCGGCGAGCCCGTCCCCGAAGCCGTCCCCGTCCCCGAAGCCGTCCCCGAGCCCGTCGCCGTCACCCACGCCGAGCCCGAGCCCGAGTCCGGCACCCACGCCGAGCGGCGAACCGACGTCGGTGGAGCCGACGGGCAGCCTCTCGCTGCCGCCGCCCGAACCCACGGCGACCCCGGCACCCAGCGCGACCGACGGTCCCGGCCCGACCGTCGACCCCGGCCCGACCGTCGACCCCGGCCCGACCGTCGACCCCGGCCCGACCGGCGGTCCCGGCCGGAGCGGGCACCAGGCGGGCCGGTCACGGGTACGGTGACGGTCGACGGCAGGTGATCCACGGCCGGGCCCGGCCCTGGCGGAGCGCCGGGCTGCGGACGGGGACGGGTCCGGGCGGCGGCCCGGTGGAGCAGAGGCGGGGCGCTGAACGGGACGGGCGGTTCGGACGCGGAACCCCAGACCCGTCCGGCCGCCGCGCCGCCACCCGGCCGGGGCCTCCGGCTCGCCCGGTTCGTGACCGAACTGACCGCGCCCGCGGTGCTGGTCTCGGCGCTGACGCTGGCGGTCGGCTGGCACAGCGCCCAGGGCGCCCACGGCCTGGCCTGGGGGCTGCTGGCCACGCTCTTCGTCAGCGGGATCCCGTTCGCGTACATCCTCGGCGGGGTGCGGCGGGGCCGGCTGACCGACCATCACGTGGGTGTCCGCGAGCAGCGCCGGGTCCCGCTGCTGTTCGGGCTCTGCTCGGTCGCCGCCGGGCTGGCCCTGCTCGCGGTGCTCGGCGCGCCGCGCCCGGTGCTGGCCCTGGCCGCGGCCGGACTCGTCGGCCTGGTGGTCGCCGTGACGGTGAGCCACTGGTGGAAGATGTCGATCCACTCGGCGGTGGCCGCCGGGACGGTGGTCGTGCTGGTGCTCACGTTCGGGGCCGGGTTGCTGGCGACGGCGCCGCTGCTCGTACTGGTCGGCTGGTCCCGGGTCCGCCTACGCGACCACACGGTGCCCCAGGTGGTCGCCGGGCTCGCCCTGGGCGCCCTGGTCGCCGCCCTGGTCTTCGCCCCCCTCCGCTGACCCGCCCCGACCCCTCTTCCCTCCCGCCCGACGATGCGCATCCCCGCCAAGGCCGTCGATCATGCAGTTGTGGTGCTCCGTAAAAGCCGCGCAATGCTGCTTTTCGCCCACCACAACTGCATGATCGACGCGCGCGGGGAGGGGTGACGCGCGCGGGAGGGCCGGTGCGGGGTGGGGGTGGGTGGGTCAGGCGGGGTCGTCGGTCAGGCGGTGGCGGTTCGCCTCGATCCAGGCGTCGAGGGCGGCCGGGTCGTCGGGGTCGACGCCGTCGGCCATCAGCTGCGCGACGGCGGCGGTGGCGGGGCTGCGGCGTTCGCCGGTGCTGTAGAGGCGGGCGAACTCCGGCACCATCTCCTCGATGGCCGTGTCGGTCTGCGCCGCCGCCTGCTCGGGCAGCCCGCGCTTGCGGGCGGCGTACCCGGCCCAGGCGCGCAGCACCCGGGGCAGCAGTGCGGCGTCGTCCATGTCCAGCACCGCCCTCCGGTGCACCCAGTCGAGCAGGAACAGCCCGGCCACGGTGGGGCTCCACCGCATCGGGTCGGCGTCCGGGAAGCTGGCCGCGTGGTCCAGCAGCAGGCTGAGGCAGAAGTGCAGCGAGGCCAGCTCCGCCCCGTCGATGGCGTCCAGGCCGAACCGGGCCGCCTCCGGTGCGGCGAGGAACCGGCGGACCAGGTCCGTACGCTCGGCGGCGGAGAGGGGCTCGGCGGCGGGCGTGGCCGCCCCGGCCGCCTGGGGCAGCAGCGCCAACCGGGCGCCGAGCAGGGCGCGGTCGGTGGCGAGCGAGCCCTCCCCGGGCAGCTCGGTCATGCCGTCGGTGATCGCCAGGTGGCGGGTCACCTCGGCGCGCATCCGGGCCGGCTCCTCGTCGCGGAACCAGGTCAGCTCGTCGCCGGTGCACATCTGCCGGACCTGGTCGAGGATCCGGTCGGGCGGCCCGCCGACGAAGACGTCCTTGGTGATGCCGATGTTGTGGTCGAGCAGCGTCACCACGGCGTGCGCCGAGCCACCGGCCGGGTCGTCGTAGGCGAAGGTCGCCAGGTAGGAGGTCTGGTCGCCGTACACGTCGCCGTAGGACCAGCAGCCGGTCAGGTGCACGCGGCCGAGCTGGGCGGCCCAGGCCGGGGTGGCGGCGCCCGGGCGGACCCGGCCGGCGCCCTCGGCGTCGGGCACCAGCGCGGCGAAGACGGAGCGGATGGTGGTCGCCGCGGCCGAGCGGCGGCGGGAGGTGGCGGCCAGGAAGCCGGCCACGAAGTCCCGGACGGCGGCGTCTCGCTCGGTCTCGGCGACCGAGTAGACGCTGCCCAGCAGGGCCGCGCCGAGCATCTCCGCGTCGAGGGCGTTGTCCAGCTTGGCCACGTCGCGGGCGGCGTGCAGCACCGCGTCGTACGGGGTCTGAGGCGTTCCCATCCACCGACCCTACGCCGCCGCCCGCCTCCGGACGGTACGAGCGACCCGAGCGTCCGGCACGCGTCGCGGCGCCACGCCGCCGACCTGCGGTTGCCGGGGGACGGGATTCCGGCTCAGCGGCCGGCGGCCTCCCCCAGCGCCGTGCGGGCCTCGGTGTAGGAGGTGAGCACCGCGCGTACCGGCGTCAGCACGTGCTCCTCGCCGACCGTCGCCACCGCGGCGGTGAGGCGCCGTTCGGCCCGGCGACGGGCCCGGCGGGCCGCCCAGCGGACGACCGGCCTGGTCAGGGCGGCCACCAGCAGCCCGGCGAGCAGGCCGCCCAGGAGCAGCAGGGTGGGCAGCGGCACCTCGCCGACCATCGGGTGCTCCAACGCCGGCAGGCCCAGCGCGCGCAGCCCGTAGCCGAGCGCCAGCCAGCCCAGCCCGGCCAGCGCGGCCAGGGTCACCAGCCACTGGAGGCCGCCGACGATCCGCCACCAGAACGGTCGCCGGTCCATGCCGAGGTCCGTGCCGGCCACCGCGCGGTCCAGCGCGTCCGGCAGGTCGCCGAGGCGGGACCGGGCGGCGGCGGTCACCGCGGCCGGCCAGGCGGCGGGCAGGTCCGCCCCGGCCCGGTCGGCCACCGACCGGATCGCCAGCCCGAGCGCCGAGCGCTGGGCGGCGGTGGGGTCGGGCACCGAGGTCGCGGCGACGAGGCTCTCCGCCGGTTCGTCGCGGCCGGCGGCCGGGCCGGGCAGGTGCAGCCGGCGCAGCGGGTCGGGCCGCAGCCGCCGCCAGCCCCGGACCAGCGGCCAGCCGGTGGTGGCGCCGCCCCGGTGCCGGTACGCCTGCTCGACCGCCTCGGCGACCGCCGGTACCCCGGCCGCGCCGGCCAGCGCCCGGTGCAGCGCGGTGACGGCGGCGTCGTCCGGCCCGCCGGCCGGCGAGGCGCCCCCGACCAGCTCGTCGAGCCCGGCCACCACCGCGTCCACGTCGCCCTGGAGCCGCCGCAGCGCGGCCTGCCGCTCGGCCACCGTGCGTTCCAGCGCCTCCCGCAGCCCGGCCATGCCCGCCGGGTCGACGGCGGTGGTCGCCAGCAGCGGTACGCCGTCCAGGCCGTCGGCGTCGAGCAGCCGGCGCAGGTCGGCCAGCACCCGGGGCAGCTCGGCCGGCGGCAGCCGGTCGGCCTGGTTGAGCACGACCAGGGTGACGTCCCGGTGCCGGTGGAACTCGCTCAGGTAGCTGGTGTGGATGACGCGGTCGGCGTACTTCTGCGGGTCGACCACCCAGACCACGAGGTCGACCAGGCCGAGCAGTCGGTCCACCTCCAGCCGGTGGGACCGCTGCACCGAGTCGAAGTCGGGCAGGTCGAGCAGGATCAGCCCGCGCAGGGAGGACTCGTCGTCGGCGTCGAGCACGCTCTCCCGGACGAACCGGTGCCGGGGCAGCACGCCGATCCAGTCGAGCAGCCGGTTGCCGCCGTCGAGCGGCCCCCAGACGCAGGCGTGGGTGACGCCGGTGGTGGGGCGGCGCACGCCGACCGACGAGAGTTCCATCCGGGCGAGCGCGTTGAACAGGCTGGACTTGCCGCTGCCGGTCGCGCCGGCGAGGGCCACCACGGTGTGGTCGCGGGAGAGCGCCAGCCGGGTGCCGGCCCGCTCGACCAGGGTGTGCGCCGGCACGAGCTGCGCGTCCGGCAGGTGGCCGTCGACGACGGTGAGGAACCGGCGTACGGCGTCGAGGCGGGCGATGAGCGCGTCGGCGTCGACCCGCTGCTCACCGCGGAACGCCTCGCGCATCCGCCCGACGATGTTGGTCATGTCCCCTCACCCTCGGTGCCGGGCAGGCCCGCGACGCTCGCGCCGGCGAGGCCGCTGCGGTTCCGGGCGATCTCCACCCGGTTGGCGGCCCCGCGCAGCGCCTCCGCGGTGTCCGCGGCGGGCCGCGCCTCCGCGGTCCGGTCCAGGTAGCGGGCGGCCTCGTCGTCGAGCAGGGCCCGCACCCGGTCCAGCAGGTCGGCCCGGGCCTTGGCGGCCAGCGTACGCACGGCCTGGTCCCCGAAGATCGCCTGGAGCACGGTCTGCGCGGCGACGGTCGTGCCGGCCCCGGTGGCCAGCTCCAGCCCGGTGGGGATGAACGCCGTCGAGGCGAACACGGCGATCATCACGGCGAGCCCGGTGGCGTTCACCGCGTACGCGGCCGTCCGGGCCACGAAGCGGCGGTCGCCGCCCTCGGCGCGGACCAGCTCCAGCACGCCGCGCTGCCACTCCCGCACCAGCCGCTCGGCCCGCTCGGGCAGGTCGGCGGCGGGATGGGCGAGCCCCGGTTCGAGCAACGCCGCCCCGGCGGGATGGGCCTTCCATCCGGTGTACGCGTTCTCGGCCGCCTCGGCGGCGACGCCCCGCAGCAGGGTCACCAGCTGGGACTCGATCGCGTCCCGCAGCTCCGACGCGGGCGCGGGCCGGCCGGTGACCGCCGCCACCACCCGGTCGCGGATGCGCCCGATACGGGCCTCCAGGGTGCGGAAGAACTCGCCGGTGCCGACGAACTCCTGCCAGCGGGCGAGCACCTCGCCGCGGAGCAGCCGACCGTCCTTCAGCCCCTGCTCGACGGTCCGGTGCGCCCCCCGGTACGCGGCCCGCACCCGCTCGTCGAGCGCGTCGGCGGCGGTGACCTGCTCCTCGGCGGCGTCGGCGAGCCCCTCGACCGCCGGGTGCAGCGCGGCGAGCGCGCCGTCCAGGGTCTGCCGGACCACGGCGGCGCGGGCGTCGGCGTCGGCGGCCAGCCGCGCGAACCAGGCGGCGAGCGGCGCGGTGACCCGCTCGGGCAGCAGGCCCTGCCCGTCGACCCAGGTCTCCGGCAGCACGAAGAGCGGGGCCGCCCCCAGGTCCTGCGCGGCGAGCATCTCCGACAGGTGGGCGGCGATCTCGTCGGCCGCCTCCGGGGGCACCCGGTCCAGCACCATGGCGATGACCGCGCCCCGGGCCCGGGCGCTGCGCAGCAGCTCCCAGGGGACCGCGTCGGCGTAGCGGGCGGCGGTGGTGACGAAGAGCCAGAGGTCGGCGGCGGCCAGGAGTTGGCCGGCGAGGGCCCGGTTGGCGTCGACCACCGAGTCGATGTCGGGGGCGTCGAGGAAGGCCAGCCCGGCCGGCAGGGCCGGGGCGGTGACCAGTTGCAGGGTGCGCGGATCCTCGCTGGGCTCGGTGGTGCGGGTCAGGCCGGGCAGCAGCTCGCCCTTGCGGAACCAGCCCGAGTCGGCCGGGTTGCAGACCAGCACGGGGGAGCGGGTGGTCGGGCGGAGCACCCCGGCGGCGCTCACCCGCGCCTGCACCAGGCTGTTGACCAGGGTGGACTTGCCCGCGCCGGTGGACCCGCCGATCACCACGAGCAGCGGCGCGTCGAGCCGGCGCAGTCGGGGCAGCAGGTAGTCGTCGAGCTGGTCGGTGAGGCCTGCGCCGGAGCGACGGGCGGGCTCGGCGGAGGGCAGCGCGAGCGGGAACCGGGCCGCCCCGATCGCGGCGCGCAGGTCGGCCAGTGCGGCGGGCAGGCTGTCGTCCCCGGTGGTGGCGGGCCGGTCCTCCCCGGCATCCGTGGGGCCGGTGCGGGCTGCGACGGTGGGCGTGCCGGCCGGGATGGCGGGATCGCCGTGCGTCGTCACCGCTAAAGCGTGCCCGACCGACGCAAGGGAAGACAACCGGTCGGTAAGAACCTGGGGTTGCGTCGGGTCGACTCAACCCCGACTTGACGATTTCGCGGGGCGTGGCACTATTGAGTCAAGTTCACTCAACTTGTGGTGGGGTCGCTGCGGGCGACGCCCGCCGGGCAGCTCGACGGGCGTCGCCCGTCACCTGCCCACAACGTGATGAAGCGAGGAAGCGAAGATGGCACGTGCGGTCGGTATCGACCTCGGCACGACGAACTCCTGCGTCAGCGTCCTGGAGGGCGGTGAGCCCACCGTCATCGCCAACGCTGAGGGCTCGCGGACGACCCCGTCGATCGTCGCGTTCGCCCGCAACGGCGAGGTGCTCGTCGGTGAGGTCGCCAAGCGCCAGGCGGTGACCAACCCGGACCGGACGATCCGCTCGGTCAAGCGGGAGATCGGCACCAACTGGTCCGTCGACATCGACGGCAAGAAGTACACCCCGCAGGAGATCTCGGCCCGCACGCTGATGAAGCTCAAGCGGGACGCCGAGGCGTACCTGGGCGAGCAGATCACCGACGCGGTGATCACCGTCCCGGCCTACTTCAACGACGGCCAGCGCCAGGCCACCAAGGAGGCCGGCGAGATCGCCGGCTTCAACGTGCTGCGGATCGTGAACGAGCCGACCGCGGCGGCCCTGGCGTACGGGCTGGACAAGGGCTCCAAGGAGCAGACCGTCCTGGTCTTCGACCTCGGCGGCGGCACCTTCGACGTGTCGCTGCTGGAGCTGGCCGAGGGCGTCGTCGAGGTCAAGTCGACCAGCGGTGACAACAACCTCGGTGGCGACGACTGGGACCAGCGGATCATCGACCACCTGGTGAAGACCTTCCGCGGCGAGCACGGCATCGACCTGGGCCAGGACAAGATGGCCCTGCAGCGGCTCCGCGAGGCGGCCGAGAAGGCCAAGATCGAGCTGTCCGCCGCCACCACCACCAACATCAACCTGCCGTACATCACGGCCGGCGCGGCGGGCCCGCTGCACCTCGACGTGACGCTCAGCCGGGCCGAGTTCCAGCGAATGACGCAGGACCTGCTGGACCGCTGCAAGGGCCCGTTCGAGCAGGCCGTGAAGGACGCCGGCATCAAGGTCTCCGACGTCGAGCACGTCATCATGGTCGGCGGCTCGACCCGGATGCCGGCCGTGACCGACCTGGTCAAGCAGCTCACCGGCAAGGAGCCCAACAAGGGCGTCAACCCGGACGAGGTCGTCGCCGTCGGCGCCGCCCTCCAGGCCGGTGTGCTCAAGGGCGAGGTCAAGGACGTCCTGCTGCTCGACGTGACCCCGCTGAGCCTGGGCATCGAGACCAAGGGCGGCATCTTCACCAAGCTGATCGAGCGCAACACCACCATCCCGACCAAGCGCTCCGAGGTCTTCACCACGGCGGACGACAACCAGCCGTCGGTGCTGATCCAGGTGTTCCAGGGCGAGCGGGAGATCGCGGCCTACAACAAGAAGCTCGGCACCTTCGAGCTGACCGGCCTCCCGCCGGCGCCGCGCGGCGTGCCGCAGATCGAGGTCACCTTCGACATCGACGCCAACGGCATCGTCAACGTCCACGCCAAGGACCTCGGCACCGGCAAGGAACAGAAGATGACGATCACCGGCGGCTCCTCGCTGCCGAAGGACGACATCGAGCGGATGCGCCGCGACGCCGAGGAGCACGCCGAGGACGACAAGCGTCGCCGCGAGGAGGCCGAGACCCGCAACCTGGCCGAGGCGCTCCAGTGGCAGACCGAGAAGTTCCTGGCCGAGAGCGGCGACAAGCTGCCGTCGGAGTCCCGTGACCAGATCAACGAGGCGCTCGGCGAGCTGCGCGGCGCGCTCGGCGGCCAGGACATCGAGAGGATCAAGTCGGCGCACGAGAAGCTGGCGCAGGTCTCCCAGCAGGCCGGCTCGCTGCTCTACAGCCAGCAGGGCGAGCAGCCGGGCGAGGCCGGCCCGGGCGCGGCGGGTGCCGCGGGCGCCGGGGCGACCGGCGGCGCGCAGGCCGGTGGCGCGGACGACGTGGTCGACGCGGAGATCGTGGACGAGGACAAGGACAAGAAGTGACGGTTCGTCCCCGGACACGGAACCACGGCAGAGGGATGAGGTAGCCCCATGACGGAGAAGCCACGAGCTGCCGCCCCGGGTGCGACCGGGTCGGCGCCGGGTGGCTCCGCGCCCGCCGAGCAGGCCGGCGACGGGCCGCGGGTCGTCATCCGTAACAACCGCAAGATCAGCGAGACGTCCGAGCCGGCCGCCGCCGACGCCGGTTCGGACGCCCCGGCCGAGGGCCTGGTCGAGGAGGCCGAGGTCGTCGTCGACGAGATCGAGGTCGAGGCGGCCGAGGTGGTCGGCCCGCCGGTGGTCGACGCCCCGGCGCAGCCGGTGGACGGCGGCCCGACCGCGCTCGGCGCCGAACTCGAGGCGCTGCGCAAGGATCTCGACGAGCGGACCCGGGACCTGCAGCGGGTGACGGCGGAGTACGCCAACTACCGCAAGCGGGTGGACCGGGACAAGGGCCTGGTCACCGAGCAGGCGACCGGCGCGGTGCTCGCCGCGCTGCTGCCGATCCTCGACGACCTGGACCGGGCCCGCGAGCACGGCGACCTGGTCGGGCCGTTCGGCACCGTGGCCGAACAGCTCACCACGGCGCTCGGCAAGTTCGGGCTGACCCCGTTCGGCGAGCAGGGCGACCCGTTCGACCCGACCCGGCACGAGGCGGTCGCCCACCAGACCTCGGCCGACGTCACCGAGCCCACCTGCGTACAGGTGATGCGCCGGGGCTACCAGGTCGGTGAGCGGCTGTTGCGGCCCGCGATGGTCGCGGTCGCCGACCCGGAGTAGTGCGGAACGACGACCGGACCGTCCCGCCCGCCCGCAGAGGGCGGGCGGGACGGTCGGTCCCCAGCTAGGGAAGGGGGTGGACCGGTGAGTTCCAAGGACTGGATCGAGAAGGACTTCTACGCCGTGCTGGGCGTGGACAAGGCCGCCTCCGCCGACGACGTCAAGAAGGCGTACCGGAAGCTGGCCCGGGATTCGCACCCGGACCACAACCCCGGCGACCCGAAGGCCGAGGAGCGTTTCAAGGCCGCCTCCGAGGCGTACGCCGTCCTCGGCGACGACGCCAAGCGGCGGGAGTACGACGAGCTGCGGTCGCTGTTCGGTTCGGGGGCGTTCCGGCGCGGGGCCCGTGGCGCCGGCCAGCCCGGCGGCGTGCCGTTCGACGTCTCCGACCTGTTCGGGGGCGCCGCCGGCGGGGCCGGTGACCGCCGCTTCGGCGGGGCCGGCTTCCAGGACCTGTTCAGTTCGATCTTCTCGGGCGGCGCCGGTGGCCCCACCGGTCCGGCGGCGGCCCGTGGCCCGGCCCGGGGGCGGGACGTCGAGGCCGAGGTGGCCCTCGACTTCGGCGACGCCGTACGCGGGGTGACGATTCCGCTGACCCTGCGCGCCCCGGGAGTCTGCGACACCTGCCACGGCAACGGAGCAAAGCCCGGCACCCAGCCGCGCACCTGCCCGGTGTGCCACGGGGCCGGGGTGACCAACCGCAACCAGGGGTCGTTCAGCTTCTCGGAGCCGTGCCGCAACTGCCAGGGCGTGGGCACGGTCGTGGAGGAGAAGTGCCCCGAGTGCCAGGGCACCGGCGGGGTCACCAAGACCCGCACGCTGAACGTCCGCTTCCCGGCCGGGGTGGCGGACGGGCAGAAGATCCGGCTGGCCGGGCGGGGCGAGCCCGGCGCGCGGGGCGGGCCGGCGGGCGACCTCTTCGTACACGTCAAGGTGCGGCCGGACGAACTGTTCGGGCGTACCGGCGACGACCTCACGCTGACGGTGCCGGTCACGTTCGCGGAGGCCGTGCTCGGCACGGACCTGCGGGTGCCCACCCTCGACGGCGCGGTGACCCTGCGGGTGCCACCGGGCACGCCGAGCGGCCGGATCCTGCGGGCCCGGGGCAAGGGGGTGGTCCGCCGTGACGGTCAGGCGGGCGACCTGTTGGTGACGCTCGACGTGGTGGTGCCCGCGCGGGTGTCCGACGAGGCGCGTGCGGCGTTGGAGACCTTCGCCGCGCAGACCCCGCCGGCCGCCCGGGAACATCTCGAGGCGCGGGTACGTCGATTCAGTTGACCCGGTGTTCAGTCGGCTCGGTGGAGTGCACGCGGAGGTGAGCGGGATGTCGGACGAGTTCGTCGGCTCGGGTGACCCTGCCTACGAGGCCAAGGTGCTGATGATCTCGGTGGCGGCGCGGATGGCGGGGATGCACCCGCAGACCCTGCGCCAGTACGACCGGTTGGGCCTGGTCCAGCCGGGCCGGGCCGCCGGCGGCGGGCGCCGCTACAGCGTCCGCGACGTGGTGCTGCTGCGCGAGGTGCAGCGGCTCAGCCAGGACGACGGCATCAACCTGGCCGGGGTCAAGCGGATCATCGGGCTGGAGCGGCTGCTGGAGCAGGCGCAGCAGCGGGTGGCCCGGCTGGAGGCGGAGCTGGACGCCGCGTACCGCCGGATCGCCGAGCTGGAGGCGCTGGCCCGCTTCCCGGGCAGCGACCTGGTGCCGACCAACCGCACCTCCACCGCGCTGGTGGTCTGGCGTCCCCGCCGGGGCCCCGAGCGCTGACGACACCTGACCTCACCGCGCCCGGCCGCCCTCCCGCGGCCGGGCGCGGTCGTCTCCGCCGTCCCTTCCGGCGCGTCACGTCCGACGTCGCGCCGGACACCACCCCGACCTGCGCACCGTCGGTGGAACACCACGGGTGTCACCGCCCGTCGATGACACCCGTGGCGTTCCACCGGACGTGGTTGGCGGTTCGTCAGCGGGGGCGGCAGCGGATCCGCTAACCTGCGAATCAGGTCCAACCAGCTTAATCCGGACTCCAATGGCAGGGGGAGCCATGGCGGAAGCGGCGAGGAAGGTTGCCCAGCAGGCGGAGGAACGGCTCGAAGAGGTGGCGAAGAACGTCCGGGAGAGGTTCGACCGGGTCACCGAGGGCCGCCTCACCGACAAGATCAAGAACGGCACGTCCGCCGACCAGCCCGACGACGGCACCGACCGGGGGCGCGACACGGCGAGACGCGACAAGCAGGGCGGATCGGAACACTGACGATCCGCCGACGTGCGGGCCGGGACCCACGGGGGGTCCCGGCCCGCACGTCGTCGGTGGGTGCGGGCCGGGACGCCAGGAGCCCAGGGCGGGGGTCCCGGCCCGTTCGTCGTCGGTGGGTGCGGGCCGGGACGCCCGGGGGCCAGGGCGGGCGTCGCGCTCAGGCGATGCGGCGGTTCTCCCGGACCAGGCCGCCCTCGCACCAGTCCCGGTAGACGAAGAGTTCCGGGCGGGCCAGCAGCGCCCGGCTGTTGTACGCCCAGGTGCGCATCAGGTCGTCGCCGTTGCGCTCGGCCTGCTCGACCAGCTTGCGGAAGCGCCGCTTCGGGTGGGCGCGGAAGTTCGTCCGGATGCCGTCGGCAGCGTAGATGTAGAGGCAGTGCAGCGCGAACCGGCGCGCCGGGCAGGCCGGGTCCATCGCCAGGTCGAAGAGCACCGCCACCAGCCGGTCGCCGGAGACCAGCAGGTCCCAGTCCGGCGGCATCGAGGTCAGCGGTACGGAGTCCGGCTGGTAGGCCCACGTCCGCAACTCGGTGGGGGTCGGGTCGACGGGGTTGGCGAAGCCGTGGAACGTCGACTCCTGCACGCTCACGGCCAACCTTCCGCTCTCGTCCGCGGGGGCCTCGGCCACCCGCGAGCTCTGGCTGCTGGGGCGAAACGGTAACCCGGAGCGCGGATCGGCGGTAGACCCCGTGGGGAGCAATTCGACACCCGTTGGCCGAGGGCCGACCGACCGTACGGTCGATCCGGCCCTCGGCCAACGTGGGTCAGTCCGGTACGGGTGCCGGCCGGCTCCGCTGGGCCGCGCCGCGCTGCCGCAGCCAGCGCTTGAACCACGCGAAGTCGGGCAGCCGTGCCAGCATCGGCCCGGTAACCACGGTGATCAGCACGTACGCCGTGGCGAGCGCCGCCAGTTTCGGCTCGACGCTGCCGGCTGCCACCGCGAGGCCCGCGATGACGATGGAGAACTCACCCCGTGGCACGAGGGCGAGACCGGCCCGCCATCGACCGGGCTCGGCGATGCCGACCCGGCGGGCCGCCAGGTAACCGGTGAGGGTCTTCGTCCCCATGGTGACGATGGCCAGCGCCAGCGCGGGCAGCAGCACCGGCGGGATGTCCCGGGGGTCGGTGACCAGGCCGAAGAAGACGAAGAAGACCGCCGCGAAGAGGTCCCGCAGCGGCGTGAGCAGTTCCGTGGCGTGGTGCGCCACCGGCCCGGAGAGGGCGATGCCGACCAGGAACGCCCCGACCGCCGCCGACACCTGGAGCTTCGCCGCGATGCCGGCCACGAGCAGGGTCATCCCGAGTACGCCGAGCAGCAGCGCCTCCGGGTCCTTCGCCGACATGGCCGTGGAGATGATGTTGCCGTACCGGATGGCGACCACCAGCACCAGGAGCACGGTGCCGACCGCGACGCCGAGCGCGATCCCGCCGCCGAGCAGGCCGGTGCCGGCGAGCACGGCCGTCAGCAGGGGCAGGTACAACGCCATGGCCAGGTCCTCGATCACCAGGACCGAGAGGACCACCGGCGTCTCCCGGTTACCGAGGCGGCCGAGGTCGGCGAGCACCTTGGCGATGACGCCCGAGGAGGAGACCCAGGTGATGCCGGCCAGCACCAGGGCGGCGACCCAGTCCCAGCCGAGCAGCAGTGCGAACGCCGCCCCCGGCAGCGCGTTGAGCACCCCGTCGATCAGCCCGGCGGGGGCCGCGGCGCGCAGGTTGCCGACGAGCTCGTTGGCCGAGTATTCCAGGCCGAGCATCACCAGCAGCAGGATCACGCCGATCTCGGCGCCGACCGCGAAGAACTCCTCGCTGGCGGCGAGGGGGAGCAGGCCGCCGTGCCCGAAGGCGAGCCCGGCGAGCAGGTAGAGGGGGATGGGCGAGAGGCCGATCCGGCGGCTCAGCCGACCGAGGAGGCCGAGCAGGAACAGCAGCGCGCCGACTTCGACGAGCAGGGTTGTCGTGTGGTGCATCCGCGCCTCAGCCGTCCGGGTCACTGTCGGCGAGGATGGCTGTCACTCCGTCGAGACCCTTGCGGGTCCCGACGACGACCACCACGTCACCGGCGGCGAAGCGGAAGGACGGGTCCGGCGAGGCGATCACCTCGCCGTGGCGCAGCACCGCGACGATCGAGGCGCTCGTGCGGGAACGTGCCTGCGTGTCGCCGAGCTTCCGGTTGACGTACTTCGACCCGGCCGGAATGGCGATCTGCTCGGTGAGCAGCCCGGCGGCCTGGTCGCGCAGCCCGGAGAGCTGGCCCAGCATCAGGGACGCGCCGAGGATGTCGGCGAGCGCCTCCGCCTCGTCGTCGGTCAGCGGTATGTCGTGCTGACATGAGTCGGGATCGTCCGGGTCGTACAGGACGAGGTCACGGCGGCCATTGCGGTGGGAGACGACGCCGAGGCGGCGGCCGGATTCCGTCAGCAGATCGTGACGGACCCCGATGCCAGGCAGGGCGGTCTGTTCGACACGTACGCGCACGCGGCCAGGCTACTCCCCGCCGTCACCTGCGGATCTTCTCAGGCGGCCGCCTGCCGCTGAGTGATCTGTCAGTGCTTCTCCGCCACGGACCGCGCCGCGACGGGTCACCGCCCGGGCGGTACGTGATGTCGTGGACGATTCAGCTCGACAGGGGCCGCGCGCCGGCGAGCGGGCGCAGAAGTGATCCAGCTCACGTCGCCAGGGTTGAGCGGAATAGGCTCAACTCTGGTTGTGTCCTTCCCAGTGGACACGCCGATCCGGGGGAGCCCATGAACACGGAACGTCTCACCACCAAGAGCCGCGAAGCCATCACCGGTGCCGTCGCGGTGGCGAACCAGCGCGGACACGCCACCGTGGAGCCCTGGCACCTGCTGCTGTCACTGCTGGACACCGCCGGCTCGACCGCAGCCGGCCTGCTGCGCGCCGTCGGGGCCAATCCCGTCGAGCTGCGCCGGGTCGCCCAGCGCTCGGTCGACAACCTGCCCGCCGCGCGGGGCTCCAGCATCGCCGAGCCGACCCTGGCCCGGGAGTTCGTCAACGCCATCGGGGCCGCCGAGCAGATCGCCCGGCCGCTCGGCGACGAGTACACCTCCACCGAGCACCTGCTCGCCGGTCTGGCCCGGGTGGGCGGCGCGGTGTCGAACGCGCTGAAGTCGGCCGGCGCCACCGAGGAGACGCTCGTCGCCGCCTTCCCGTCGGTACGCGGCGGGGACCGGCGGGTCACCAGCGCCGACCCCGAGCAGACCTACCAGGCCCTGGCGAAGTACGGCGTGGACCTGACCGCCAGCGCCCGCGACGGCAAGATCGACCCGGTCATCGGCCGGGACTCGGAGATCCGCCGGGTGATCCAGGTGCTGTCCCGGCGCACCAAGAACAACCCGGTGCTCATCGGTGAGCCGGGCGTCGGCAAGACCGCCATCGTGGAGGGCCTGGCCCAGCGGATCGTGGCCGGCGACGTACCCGAGTCGCTGCGGGACAAGAAGCTCGTCTCGCTCGACCTCGGCGCGATGGTCGCCGGTGCGCAGTACCGCGGCCAGTTCGAGGAGCGGCTCAAGTCCGTCCTGGAGGAGATCAAGAACTCCGACGGCCAGGTCATCACCTTCCTCGACGAGCTGCACACCGTCGTCGGCGCCGGCAAGGGCGAGGGCTCGATGGACGCCGGCAACATGCTCAAGCCGATGCTGGCCCGCGGTGAGCTGCGGATGGTCGGCGCGACCACGCTGGACGAGTACCGCGAGCACATCGAGAAGGACCCGGCCCTGGAGCGCCGCTTCCAGCCGGTGCTGGTCGGCGAGCCGACCATCGAGGACACCATCGGCATCCTGCGCGGCCTGAAGGAGCGCTACGAGGTGCACCACGGCGTACGGATCACCGACGCCGCCCTGGTCGCCGCCGCCTCGTTGTCGGACCGCTACATCACCGACCGGTTCCTGCCGGACAAGGCGATCGACCTGGTCGACGAGTCCGCGTCCCGGCTCCGGATGGAGATCGACTCCCGGCCGGTCGAGGTGGACGAGATCGAGCGGGCGGTGCGCCGGCTGGAGATCGAGGAGATGGCGTTGGCCAAGGAGCCGGACGCCGCCTCCGCCGAGCGGCTGGAGCGGCTGCGCAAGGAGCTGGCCGACAAGCGCGAGCAGCTCACCGTCCTGTCGGAGCGCTGGCAGCTGGAGAAGAGCCACATCACCAAGCTCTCCACCGCCAAGGAGGAGCTGGAGCGGCTCGGCGGCGAGGCCGAGCGGGCCGAGCGCGACGGCGAGCTGGAGCGGGCCGCCGAGCTGCGCTACGGCCGGATTCCCGCCCTCAAGGCCGAACTGAAGCAGGCCGAGGAGGAGCTGGCCCGGCTCCAGGCCGAGGGCGCGATGCTCAAGGAGGAGGTCGGCGCGGACGACATCGCCGCCGTGGTCGCCTCCTGGACCGGCATCCCCGCCGGCCGGCTGCTGGAGGGCGAGACCGCCAAGCTGCTGCGGATGGAGGAGTCGCTCGGCGCCCGCGTGGTCGGCCAGGCCGAGGCGGTCGGCTCCGTCTCCGACGCGGTCCGCCGCGCCCGGGCCGGCGTCGCCGACCCCGACCGCCCGACCGGCAGCTTCCTCTTCCTCGGCCCGACCGGCGTCGGCAAGACCGAGCTGGCCAAGGCGCTCGCCGAGTTCCTCTTCGACGACGAGCGGGCGATGGTCCGCATCGACATGAGCGAGTACGGCGAGAAGCACTCCGTCGCCCGGCTGGTCGGTGCCCCGCCCGGATACGTCGGCTACGAGGAGGGCGGCCAGCTCACCGAGGCGGTGCGCCGCCGGCCGTACTCGGTGATCCTGCTCGACGAGGTCGAGAAGGCCCACCCGGACGTCTTCGACATCTTGCTCCAGGTGCTCGACGACGGCCGGCTCACCGACGGGCAGGGCCGCACGGTCGACTTCCGCAACGCCATCCTGATCCTCACCTCCAACCTGGGGTCGTCGGTGATCGGCGACCTGACGCTGGCCGAGGAGCAGCGCCGGGAGGGCGTCCTCGCGGTGGTCCGCTCGCACTTCAAGCCGGAGTTCCTCAACCGCCTCGACGACATCGTGGTCTTCGCCGCG
Organism: Micromonospora sp. NPDC023644; assembly: GCF_040640115.1. Lineage (NCBI taxonomy): Bacteria > Bacillati > Actinomycetota > Actinomycetes > Micromonosporales > Micromonosporaceae > Micromonospora > Micromonospora sp. NPDC023644. The sequence goes on from NZ_JBFABA010000003.1 coordinate 243,896, forward strand.
CTGCGCGGGGACGACCTGCGGGCCATCGTCGACATCCAGCTGACGCGGATGCGCAGGCGTCTCGCCGACCGTCGCCTCGGCCTGGAGATCACCGAGCCGGCCCGGGTCTGGCTCGCCGAGCACGGCTACGACCCGATCTACGGCGCCCGCCCGCTGCGCCGCCTGGTCCAGACGGCGATCGGCGACCAGCTCGCCAAGGCGCTCCTGTCGGGCCAGATCCGCGACGGCGACACGGTCAAGGTCGACCTGGCGGACACCAGGGACTCCCTGGCGGTCTCGACGGCCTGACCCCCGTCCCGCCCCGGCCGGCGACGCCGGCCGGGGCGGATCCGCGTCGATCAGGAGGTTTGCGCCTCGGCAACGCCCGACCGAGGGCGCGAACCTCTTGATCGACAGGGTGGGCGGGGGTGCGGCGGGGAAGGAACAGGGGCATGTTCGGTATCGGGAAGAAGCGGGACCGGGAGGTCGAGGCGGCCCTCGACGAGCTGCGGCAGGCCGACACGGTGGCGTTCGGCGGGGTGGGGATCGCCGGCACGCTGCTGCCGGTGACCGAGGCGTACCGGCGGGTGGAGGCGGCGCTCGCGGAGGACCCCGAGGGCGTACGCGGGCAGCTCGACCGGCTGCTCACCGAGGCCACGCCGGCCGGCCGCGTCTACGCCGCCACGCTGCTGGAGCACGCCGACCCGACCGCCGGGCGGGCCGCCTGGACGGCGCTGCGCGACGACCCGGCCGAGTTCGGCACCTTCACCGGCTGCGTCATGGGCCGCACCACCCTGCGCGAGTACGCCACCGGGCACCTCTCCCGGGGCTGACCCCCGGCGCTCGGGGACGGGCCTGGGGCACACCGGGGAGGGTCCCGGCGCAGGGCACGCCGGGTGACTGTTCCCTCACTCAGGAGACAGCGTGTTTCCCCAGGTGCGCGGGGTTGTTACCGTCTGCGCCGACGTACCTGGGGAGGTGGTCGGGATGAGCGGGACGATCGCATACGTGCTGGCGGCGATGGGCTGTCTGGTCGGAGTGGCGGGTCTGGTCGTGGCCGCGGTGGCCTGGAACCGGACGCGTTCCCGCCCGCAGCAACGGCCCAAGGGACCGGGCGACCCGCTGCGGGACCGGGACGCCGACGCGCTGCGCGGCGACCCGCGCCGCCTGAAGCCCGGCGACATCGTCGAGATCCGGGGCGTGTCGTACGCGGTGCGCGGCTCGATCCGCCTGGTCGAGGGCGGCTGGAGCTGGGCCGAGCACCTGCTCGACGACGCCGCCGGCGTGCGGCGCTGGCTCTCCGTCGAGGAGGACCCGGAGCTGGAGCTGGTGCTCTGGGGGGCCGAGCGGGGCGCCACCGTCACCCCCGGCGCCCCGACCATCGACTTCGCCGGCCGCCGCTACAACTGGAACGAGTCCGGCCAGGCCCGCTACACCGCTGTCGGCAACACCGGTCTCGACCCCACCGGCACCATGCGGTACCACGACTACCAGGCGCCCGGCGGGGCCCGGCTCTCCTTCGAGGCGTACGGCGAGGCGGGCTGGGAGGTGGCGCTCGGTGAGCTGCTGCACCGCGGCGACGTGATGATCTACCCGCAGGCCGAGGTGGGCTGATGCTCGTCACCCTCGATGCCCCGTACGTCGACACCAGCGCCGCCGACCTCAGCCTCGCGCTGGACGACGTCGAGCGGCCCGCGCTGCACGTGCTCGACCTCGACCTGCCCGGCGACGTCCGGCTGCGGCTGCGGCTGCTCGGCGCCTCGCACCAGGTGGTCCTGCACGCGCCCGGCGCCACGCTGACCGAGACGGTCGCCTGCCTGCCCGGCCGCCCGCCCGAGCTGCCGCCGGCGGTGCGGGACGAGGCGGGCGGCTACCACTTCACCGCGACCGTGCTGCGGCCCGCCGGCACCGGGCTCAGCGAACAGGTCGCCGCGCTCCGGGCCGACCTGGCCGACGACCCGTACGCCCTGGTGGGCGTGTTCCCCGGCGACGCCGACGCGGTGACCGCGCTGGCGGTCCGCCCCGATCCGCCGGCCGGCACCCTCGCCTGGCGCACCTGGCACGCGTATCCCCAGACCAACGAGCTGGTCCTGACCGAGACGGTGGTGGCACTGCGATGACGTACCGACGCTGGTTCGTGGTGGGGGTGGCGTTCGCCGTCATCGGCGCCCTGGTCGCCGCCTTCGCCATCTTCTACGGCAGCTTCTCCCCGCGCGGTTACGTGGAGGACAAGTACAGGCGGGCGGCGAGCCACGACATCGGCCGCAACGCCATCGCCTACACCTCGAACCGATCGCCGAGCCAGGTGGCGAAGGAGGTCACCGAAGCGTGGCAGCCGGCCGACCAGTACGTCGACGGCAGCGGCGTCTACCTGCGCTACGACGACGACTCCGTGGTGATCCTGCCGATCGCCGCCGGCTCGGTGATCCTGCTGGAGCGCATGAGCACCGCCTACCCCCGCTACCACTCCACGGTCGGCTCCCACTGGGGCTGGGGCCGTGGCAGCACCGTCCGGGGCGGCGGCCCCGGCAGCGGCAAGTGACGCCCCGACCCCCCTCACCCTGGAGCCTCCTGTGCAGACCCTCGTCACCGATCTGCTGGTCACCCTCGCCTACGGGGCGGTCGGCGTCCTGCTGATGGGCATCGGCTACGTCCTGGTGGACCTCGCCACCCCCGGCCGGCTCAACCAGCTGATCTGGACCGAGCGCAACCGCAACGCCGCGCTGCTGCTCGCCTCGAACCTGGCCGGCGTCGGCATCATCGTGGTCGCCGCGATCGCCGCCAGCGACGACGACTTCGTGCTCGGCATCGTCGGCGCGTCCGCGTACGGGATCCTCGGCCTGGTCATCATGGCGGCCGCCTTCGTGCTGCTCGACGTGGCGACGCCGGGCAAGCTCGGCGAGATCCTCGTGGACCAGCAGCCGCACCCGGCGGTCTGGGTCTCCGCCGTCGTGCACCTCGCCACCGGCGCGATCATCGCCGCCGCGATCAGCTGATGGCCACGGCGAAGAAGCCCGCCGGGCGGCCAACGGCGGGCGGAAGCGCGACCAAGAGCGGCAGCTGGATCATCTGGGCGGTCGTCGCCGGGCTCTTTTTGTGCTGCGTGGGGATCGGCGTGGTCAACGGCAACGACGGCGGCGACGACGTGCTGCCCCCGACGGCGCAGGAACGCGGCGACACCGTGCCCATCCTCCAACGCTCCAGCGACAGCCAGGGCATCTGCTACGGCTGGGTGCTCCGGGACTACTACCGGTACACCGACCTCAGCGTCGGATCGAACCTCGGCGACGGGGTGGCGGTCGAGGAGAACGCCGCCTGCCCGCGCTGGGTGCAGGTGGTCGCGCGGGTCGCGTACACGTCGGAGAGCAGCGAGAGCAACGACTTCGCCCGCGTCACGGTGGAGACGTCCGACGACGTCCCCGCGTTGGCCCGCCTGCGGATGCAGAACGGGCTGGAACGGCTCGGGCTGACCGAGGACGCCTTCGTCGACGAGCCGGGCTGGGCGGTCACCCGGGCCGCCGTCTCGCTGCCGTTGCTCGCCGCCGAGGCGGGGGTGGTGGAGCCGGCTCCGACCCCGGCAGCCGCGACAGGCGAGCCGTCGCCGCTGCCGGAGACCAGGAGCGACCTCTGGCGTGACCGCTGGGGCTACTTCCTCGCCGCGTTCGGCCTGCTGCTGTTCACCGCGCTGCTGTTCGCCGTCGGCTTCTGGCAGCGCGGCCGCCAGCACCGCAAGGAGGCCGAGGGGCAGGGGACCGCGCGGGTGAGGGCCGCCGGGCGTACGCCGGAGGGTCGGTGACCGTCGACGCGCCGGCACCCGCGCGGTGGCGGCTGTCCCGCGCGGCGGTGCTCGTCGCGGTCTTCGTCTGCGCCGCCTGCGGCCTGGTCTACGAGCTGGCCCTGGTCGCCCTGGGCAGCTACCTGATCGGGGACACGGTCGGGCAGGCGTCGATCGTGCTCGGCGTGATGGTGTTCGCGATGGGCGTCGGCGCGCTCGCCGCCAAGCCGTTGCAGCCCCGGGCCGCCGCCGCGTTCGCGGCGATCGAGCTGGCCCTGGCCCTGCTCGGTGGCCTCTCCGTGCTCGGCCTCTACGCGGCCTTCGCGTGGCTGGACCTCTACGGCCCGGCGCTGATCGGCACCGCCTTCGTGCTCGGTCTGCTGATCGGCGCGGAGATCCCGCTGCTGATGGTGCTGCTGCAACGCATCCGGGAGCAGGCCGCCGGCAGCGCGGTGGCCGACCTGTTCGCCGCCGACTACGTCGGCGCGCTGCTCGGCGGGCTGGCCTTCCCGTTCCTGCTGCTGCCGGTCTTCGGTCAGCTCAAGGGGGCGTTGGTGGTCGGCGCGGTGAACGCCGTCGCCGGCCTCGCGCTGGTCTGCACGGTCTTCCGCCGGGAGCTGAGCCGCCGGGCCCGCGTCGCGCTCGGCGCCGGCAGCGTCGTGGTCTTCCTCAGCCTCGGGTACGCGTGGGTGACCGCGCACGACTTCGAGCTGACCGCCCGCCAGCAGCTCTACCGGGATCCGGTGGTGCACGCCGAGCGCAGCCGGTACCAGGAGATCGTGCTCACCCGCTCGGTCGCCGAGACCGGCCGTGCCGGCACCGACCTGCGGCTCTTCCTCAACGGCGACCTCCAGTTCAGCTCCGTCGACGAGTACCGCTACCACGAGGCGCTGGTGCATCCGGTGCTGAACGGCCCGCGTGGCGAGGTGCTGGTGCTCGGCGCCGGGGACGGCCTCGCCGTACGCGAGCTGCTGCGCTACCCGGACGTCCGGCGGATCACGGTGGTGGACCTGGACCCGGCGGTGGTGGCGCTGGCCCGCAGCGAGCCGCAGCTGCGCCGGCTCAACGGCGGGGCGCTCGACGATCCCCGGGTGCGGGTGGTGCACGCCGACGCGTTCTCCTGGCTGCGTACCGCCGCCGACCGGTTCGACGCGGTGGTGGCCGACCTGCCCGACCCGGACGAGACGGCCACCGCCAAGCTCTACACGGTCGAGTTCTACGCGCTGGTGCGGGCGGTGCTCGCCGAGGGCGGCCGGCTGGTCGTGCAGTCCGGCTCGCCGTACTTCGCGCCCCGGTCGTACTGGTCGATCGAGGCGTCGCTGCGCGAGGCGGGCTTCGCCACCACGCCGTACCACGTGGACGTGCCGTCCTTCGGCGACTGGGGTTTCCTGCTGGCCGCCCCCGGCCCGACCGCGCCCGCCCTGGCCCTGCCGCCGGACGCGCCCGCGCTGCGCTTCCTCGACGTGGCCACGCTCTCCGCCGCCGGCAACTTCCCCGCCGACCGCCGCCGGGTGGACGTGCCGGCCTCCACCCTACTCCAGCCCCGGGTGCTGGAGTACGCCCGCGCGGAGTGGCGCGGCTACTGACGCGTCGCCCGTGGCCCGCCGATCGCCCCGCCGTCCGGCGGGTCGGTGTCCGTCTGACGTGCCCGAGTGGCTCGACCTGGATACGGTGTGACCGCGATCTAGGGAAGGAGAATCATGGTCGATTCCCACAACACGCCGGCCCGCACCCGGCCGGGTGTGGTGACCATTTCCACGTATCTGCTGTGGCTGTTCGCGCTCACCCAGCTGATCGGCCTCATCATCACGCTCGCCACCGTCGGCACCATCTCGGAGGTGCTCGACGACGCGTACCGGGGCACCGACGCCAACGGCACGCAGAACCTGGCGGACATCACCACGATGATCACCATCGGTGGCGCCGTCTTCGTGCTGCTGATCGCGGTCGTGCTGGCCGTGCTCGGGGTGTTCAACAACCGGGGCAGCAACGGGTCGCGGATCACCACCTGGGTGCTCGGCGGCATCATGGTCTGCTGCACGGGCGGCGGGCTGGCCAGCGGGCTGGGCGGCGGCATTGGCACCGGTCAGACGACCGGCGACGGGCCGAGCCCGGAGGAGATCCAGCGTCGTCTCGACGAGGCGCTGCCCAGCTGGTTCAACCCGGTCACCACGCTGCTCGGCGTGCTCGGACTGCTCGCGCTGCTCGCCGCGCTGATCCTGCTGGCGCTGCCGAAGGCCAACGAGTTCTTCCGCAAGCCGAAGCAGGCGTGGGAACCGCCGGTCCCGGGTGCGGCCTACCCGCAGACCGGACAGCCCGGCTACCCGCAGACCGGCCCGGCCGGCCAGCCCGGCTACCCGCCCACGCCGGGTTATCCGTCGACGCCGGGGCAGCCGCAGGCCCCCGACCAGCCGGGCTACCCGCCGGCTCCGGGCAGCCAGCCGCCGTCCGCTCCGTACGGCGGGGACCAGCCGGGGTCGCACCCGGGTGGCGAGCAGCCCGGGTCGGACCGTCCCGGCCCGACCCCGCCGCCGGTGAGTTGACCGGTCGACGACAGCGACGCCGACGGTCCCTCCGAGTAGGTTGCAACCCGACGCCTACCGGAGGGACCCGTCGTGTCGTACCCCGATAGGGCACCGGCCCGCCGCCCGGCCGTGGTCACGGCGGCCGTGGCGGTGCTGGCGCTGATGGCGGTCGCCGCCCTCGCGTACGCCGCCGCCGGTGTGGCGACGCGGGGCGGCACCGTCGACCGGTTCCGCGCCGCCGCCGACGGCACCTCGGCGCGACCGGACCAGATCGACCGGATGGTCACCCTGCTGGGCATGTCCACCGTGTTGACGGCGGTGGTGAGCCTGCTCGCGGGGCTGCTCCTCGGCGGTCTCGCCCTCGGCCTGCGGGCCGGGCGGGACGGCGCCCGCACCGCGACCTGGGTGGTCTCGGGGCTGGGGCTGATCGCCGGGTGCTGCGGGCTGGCGCTGCTGGTCGGCCAGCGTGCCACCCCGCTCGGGTCGGGTGAGGACGACCGGGCGACGGCGGAGCTCTTCGGCATCCTCGCCGACGCCTACCCGTCCTGGTGGATCCCCCTGGGCGCGGGGCTTTCCGTCGGCCAGGTGCTCGGTTACCTTGTGGTAGCCGTGCTGCTGGCACTGCCGGCGGCCAGCGCCTGGTTCCGCCGGCGGCCCGCGCCGTCCACCCCGCACCACCCTCCGGCGTCCCCCGCGCCGCCACCCGCTCAGCCCCCGCACCAGCCGCCCTGGGCGCCGCCCGCGCCCCCGCACCAGCCGAGGTGAGGACCGCCCGTGACGCTCGACCAGTCGACCAGCGAGCGGCGGGCCCTCATCACCGGTGCGACCGCCGGCATCGGCGCCGCCTTCGCCCGCCGGCTGGCCGCCGACGGCTGGCACCTGGTGCTGGTGGCCCGGGACGCGGCCCGGCTGGCCGCGACGGCCGCCGAGCTGATTGGGCGGCACGGCCGGGAGGTCGAGACGCTCCCGGCCGACCTGTCCACCGACGACGGTTGCGCGACGGTGGAGCGGCGGCTGGCCGAGGGGTCGCCGGTCGAGTTGCTCGTCAACAACGCCGGGATCAGCCTGAACACCCCGTTCCTGCGGTCGTCCGCCGACGACGAGGCGCGGCTGCTGCGGCTCAACGTGCACGCCGTGATGCGGCTGACCCTCGCCGCCCTGCGTCCGATGACCGAGCGGCGCTCCGGGGCAGTGATAAATGTCTCTTCGGTTGCGGGGTTCGGCGCGGTCATGCCGGGATCGACATACTCCGCCAGCAAGGCGTGGGTCACCAACTTCAGCGAGTCCGTCGGCCAGTCCGCCCGGCCCTTCGGCGTACGCGTGATGGCGCTCTGCCCCGGCTACACCCGTACGGAGTTCCACGAGCGCGCCGGCATCAACATGTCGAAGACGCCGGAGTGGATGTGGCTGCGGGCCGATGACGTGGTCGACGAGGCCCTGCGTGACCTGCGGAAAGGCAAGCTGGTCAGCGTTCCCGCCTGGAAGTACAAGCTCGCCGTGGCGGGCCTGCGGCACGCGCCCCGGCGGCTGCTGGAGCGGGTGTCCCGGGACACCCGGGGCCGGATCGGCCGCGACGCGGGCTGAGTGCCCGATCGGGGCCGGTCCGCCCCGTCGACCCTCGTCGATTGCCCGCTTTGCCCGGCTGAACGGTCGCTCAGCGTAGCCAGGCATCGCCACCCGTCGGTCGTCCCCAGGGCTGATCCGGGTGGACCCCACACACGACTCCCAGACTTGAGCAGTACCCTCTATCGGCATGGGGGACCACGACGACCTGCGTAAATTCATCACTGACCTGGCGGTGGTCCACGGCCGGGTGGTGCTCTCCTCAGGTCGCGAGGCCGACTGGTACGTCGATCTACGTCGCGTCACGCTCCATCACGAGGCCGCTCCGTTGGTGGGGCGCGTGATGCGTGACCTGACGGCCGACTGGGAATACGAAGCGGTGGGCGGGTTGACCCTCGGCGCCGATCCGGTGGCGCTGTCGATGGTGCACGCCGCGTCCGGGACAGGCCGCCCGCTGGACGCGTTCGTGGTTCGCAAGACAGGCAAGACGCACGGGCTCCAGCGTCGGATCGAAGGGCCGGACGTGACCGGCCGGCGGGTGTTGGCGGTGGAGGACACCTCGACCACCGGGGGAAGTGTGTTGACGGCGGTCGAGGCCCTTCGCGAGGTAGGGGCCGAGATCGTGGGTGTGGCGGTTATTGTTGATCGAGGCGCCGGCGACGCCGTACGAGCCGCCGGACTGCCGTATCGGGCGGCCTATACGTTGGCTGACCTCGGCCTTGTGGCGTAAAAGTCTGCCGATTCGGATCCGCCGATATGCAGGCGGATCGATGCTGCTGGTGGAAGGATGGAATACGTGGGAACTGCGTTGGCTGAAATGACTATGCCTCAGATCTCGCCGCTTGCCGGCGAGCCGATCGAACGTGCCGATGCCGAGCGTCTCGCGGGGGTCCTCAAGGCCCTCGCCGACCCCGCTCGACTCCGGCTGCTCAGCCTGATCCAGTCGGCGCCCGAGGGCGAGGCGTGCGTGTGCGACCTGACCGCACCCCTCGGCCTCTCGCAGCCGACGGTCAGTCACCACCTGCGTATCCTCACCGAGGCCGGCTTGCTGGAGCGGGAGAAGCGCGGTGTCTGGGCCTACTACCGGCTGGTGCCGACGGCGATCGCCACGATCGCCGATCTGCTGACCCCGCCGCGCAAGCGCGCCACCAAGAAGGCGCGCTGACCTTCACCGATCGTCCGGTGCCATCCCCGACCGGGGACGGCGCCGGACGGCCGGTCGGTCAGTGCTTGCCGTAGTGCTCGCGGGTCTCCCGGATCGCCTCCTCGGCGGCGGCCCGCTCCTGCGGAGTGGTGCCACGCCTGGCGGCCATCCACGCCCGGAGCAGTTCGACGGCGATCGGGATGACCGAGATCAGCACGATGCCGATCAGGATCATCTCGATGTTCGCCTTGACGAACGGGATCTGGCCGAGGAAGTAGCCGAGCACGGTCACGCCCGTGCCCCAGAGCACGCCGCCGATCACGTTGTAGATCACGAACGTGCGGTAGTTCATCCGGCTGACCCCGGCGACGATCGGCGTGAACGTCCGCACGATCGGCACGAAGCGGGCCAGCACGATGGAGCGCGCGCCGTACTTCTCGAAGAACTCGTGCGCCTTGAGCACGTTCTCCTGCTTGAACAGCCTCGAGTTCGGCCGGCGGAACAGCGCCGGGCCGACCTTGCGGCCGAACGCGTACCCGACCTGGTCGCCGGCGATCGCCGCGATGGTGATGAGCAGGCAGACCAGCCACAGCGGGTAGGTGATGTACTTCCCGTCCGCCGTGAGCAGCCCCGCCGTGAACAGCAGCGAGTCGCCCGGCAGGAAGAACCCGATCAGCAGGCCGGACTCGGCGAAGACGATCACCAGGATGCCGATCAGCCCGAACGTCGAGATCAACACCTCTGGATCGAGCCAGCTCGGCCCCAGGGCCAGGGTGGTGGTGGGCGTCGGCACGAGGCGACCTCCGATGTATGCCGGTCGGTGACGGATCGTCCGTAGTCTAGGTGGCTGCCCGTCGTGCCGGTGCTCGACGTCACACCGGTGCCCTGCCGGGCCGCCTCAGCGGGGTGCGACGACGAGCGTCTGCACCGCGCCGCCCACGGTGCCCTCGGCGTCGGCCAGCCGGCTCGCCGGGGCCGGCGTGCTGGGCGGCGGGTCGCCCGCAGCGCTCGTCACCCGTTGCTCGCCGTCACCCGTCGCCGGGTGTCACAGCCGGGGGTCGACCGGCTCGGACTCGCAGGCCAGGATCGCGAAGACCAGCTCGTGCCGGCGCCACAGCGGAGCACCCGCGACCAGCGCGTCCAGCGCCGCCAGCCCCAGCCCGTGCTCGCGCAGTGCCAGCCCCCGCTTGCGCCCCAGCGACCGGCGACGCAGCGCGGCGAGCTGCTCCGGCTCGTCGTACCCCGGGCCGTAGATGATCCGCAGGTACTCCCGGCCCCGGCACTTGATGCCCGGCTGGAGCAGCGAGCCCCGCTCGGTCCGGGCGGCCGGGCCGGCGTACGGCTTCACGACCATGCCCTCGCCCCCGACCGCCGTCAGCGCCAGCCACCACTGGGTGGCCGCCGCCTCGGCGGCCGGATCGGCCAGGTCGACGACCTGGCGACGGGTCGGCGTGAAGAACTCCGGGTCGGCGGCGCAGAGCCGGTCGGCCAGCCCGAGGTGCCAGCCGTGGTCCCGGTCGGCGTAGCTGGCCTTCGCGCCGGCCAGCACCGCGAACGGGGCCAGGGTCACCCCGCGCAGCCCGTCGGTCGGCCCCACGTACGCCCGGTAGGCGTCCGAGTAGGCCAGGATCTCGTCCCGGCGCCGGGCCGTCCGGTCGCGCAGCGCGTCCACCGGCAGGCCCCGACCGGCCGCGGCCTCCAGCGCGGCCAGCGCCGCCGGGAGCGCGGCCCGGCCGGCGGCGCCGACTCCGGCGTACTGCTCGCGGATCAGCCCACCCGCCTTGGCCGACCAGGGCAGCAGCTCGCAGTCGAGCAGCAGCCAGTCGGTCCCCAGCTCGTCCCAGAGCCCCGCCCCGCCGACCGCCGCACGCACCCGGTCGAGCAGTTCCGTGTCGAGCGGCGCGCCGAAGAACGGCCGGCCGGTGCGGGTGTGCACCACCCCGCCGCCCGGACCGAACGGCCCGCCGTCGGGCTCCCGGCAGACGAGCACCACCGCCCGCGAGCCCATGTGCTTCTCCTCGCAAACCACCCGGTCCACGCCCGCCGCGCGGTAGTCGGCGAACGCCTGCGCCGGGTGCTCCAGGAAGCCGCCCGCCGTGGCCGTCGAGCAGGGCGCCATCGTCGGCGGGAGCCAGGCCAGCCAGCGCGGGTCGACCGCGAAGCGGCTCATCACCTCCAGCGCGGCGGCGGCGTTCTCCGCCGGCACGGTCAGCGACCCGTACGCGTGCTCGATGTGCCGCCGGCCGGTCACGTCGGTCAGTTCCAGCACCTGGTCCGGCCGGGCGGGAGCGGCGGCCAGCGGCCGGACCGGGGCGTACCACTCCCGCTCCGCCGGCACCGACACCAGGTCCTTCTCGGGGTAGCGCAGCGCGGTGAGCCGGCCGCCGAAGACGCAGCCGGTGTCGACGCAGATGGTGTTGTTCACCCACTCCGGCACGGCGGCGGGGGTGTGCCCGTAGACCACCATCGCCGAACCCCGGTACTCCCGCGCCCACGGGTAGCGCACCGGCAGCCCGTACTCGTCGGTCTCGCCGGTGGTCTCGCCGTAGAGCGCGAACGAGCGCACCCGGCCCGAGGCACGGCCCTGGTAGGCCTCCTTCAGCCCGGCGTGCGCGACCACCAGTCGGCCGCCGTCCAGCACGAAGTGGCTGACCAGGCCGTCGATGAAGGTCGCCACCTCGGCCACGAAGGCGTCCGGCTCCGCCGCCAGCTGCTCCATCGTCTCGGCCAGCCCGTGGGTGAGCCGCACCTCTCGGCCGCGCAGCCGGCGCAGCAGCTTCTGCTCGTGGTTGCCGGGCACGCAGATCGCGTGCCCGGCGGCGACCATGCCCATCACCAGGCGGAGCACGCCGGGGGAGTCCGGGCCGCGGTCCACCAGGTCACCGACGAAGACGGCGGTACGCCCCGACGGGTGCGTCGCGTCCACCGGCCGGCCCCGCTCGTCGCGGCGCAGCTCCCAGCCGAGGCGGACGAGCAGCGCCTCCAACTCGGCGCGGCAGCCGTGCACGTCGCCGACGATGTCGAACGGCCCGGTCAGCTCGCGCCGGTCGTTGAACAGCTTCTCGTAGCGGATCTCCGCGGCCTCGATCTCCTCGACGCCGCGCAGCACGTGCACCTTGCGGAAGCCCTCCCGGGCCAGCTGCCCGTACGACCGGCGCAGGTCGCGCTGCATCCGGGCGAGCACCTGCCGGCCGAAGGTGCGGTCGGCGCGGCCCTCGGTGCGTTCCCAGGCCAGCGCCTCGGGCACGTCCAGCACGACGGCCACCGGCAGCACGTCGTGCTCGCGGGCCACCCGCACCAGGGCGGCCCGGGCGTGCGGCTGGAGGTTGGTCGCGTCGACCACCGTGAGCCGGCCCCGGCGCAGCCGTGTGGCGGCGACGTGGTGCAGGGCGTCGAAAGCGTCGGCGGAGGCGGACTGGTCGTTCTCGTCGTCGGCGACCATCGCCCGGAACGCGTCCGAGGAGAGCACCTGGCTGGGCGCGAAGTGCCGGCGTGCGAAGGTGGACTTGCCGGAGCCGGAGACGCCGACGAGTGCGACCAGAGCCAGCTCGGGGATGTCGAGGGTGGTCACGGGTTCTCCTTCCGGGTCAGCACGACGAGCTGGGTGGGGGCGCCGACCTCGGGATCGTCGTCGCCGATCCCGCCGATCGCGGCGGTGTAGCCGTACGTGGTGGACACCCGGTCGACCCAGGCGGCGAACTCCGCGCGGGTCCACTCGAAGCGGTGGTCGGTGTGCCGGAACCGCCCGGCGGGCAGTCCCTCGTAGCGGACGTTGTACTCGACGTTCGGCGTGGTCACCACGACGGTGGCCGGCCGGGCGTGACCGAGCACGGCGTCCTCCAGGGCCGGCAGCCGGGGCGGGTCGACGTGCTCGATCACCTCCATCAGCACCGCCGCGTCGTACCCGCGCAGCCGGTCGTCCCGGTAGGACAGCGCGGACTGCCAGAGCCGGATGCGGTCCCGCTGCCGCTCGGGCAGCCGGTCCAGCCGCAGCCGCCGCGCGGCCAGGGTCAGCGCGTGCGTGGACACGTCGGTGCCGACGATCTCGGTGAACCGGCGGTCGCCGACCAGCGCGGCGAGCAGGGCGCCACCGCCGCAGCCGAGGTCCAGCACCCGGCTCGCACCCGCCTCGACCAGCGCGCCGAGCACCGCCTCCCGCCGGCGCGCGGCCAGTGACGCCCGGCGGGCCGTGACCTGCCCGCCCTCCCCGGTCGCCTCGTCCGTGGTCGTGCCCTCCCCGGTCGCCTCGTCCGCGGTCGTGCCGTCGGCGGCCGGCTCGTCGGTCGGGTGTCGCTCGGCCAGGCGCGTCAGGGCCAGCCCGGCCAGCGCCCGCCGGTGCGCCAGGTAGCGGCGGGTGATCACGTCACGCTCCGGATGGTCGGCCAGCCAGCCCTCGCCGGCCCGGAGCAGCTTGTCGACCTCGTCCGGCGCGACCCAGTAGTGCTTCGCGTCGTCGAGCACCGGAAGCAGGACGTAGAGGTGGTTGAGCGCGTCGGCGACGCGCAGCGTGCCGGTCAGCGTCAGGTCGACGTACCGGCTGTCGCCCCACTCCGGGTGCCGCTCGTCGAGCGGGATCGGGGCGGCGGTGACCGCCCAGCCGAGCGGGCCGAACATCCGGACCGCCACGTCCGCGCCGCCCCGGCAGCGCAGCACCGGCACCCGCACCTGAAGCGGGATCGGCGTACGGGCCAGCTCGGGGCGCTCGCGGGACTCGCCGCGCAGGGCCGAGCGGTACACCTTGGACAGCGCGGAGGAGAGCAGGCTGGACGCCGCGTAGGGCCGGTCGTTGACGTACCGCCCGAGGGTGAAGCTGTCCGGGGTCGGGGCCTGCTGCCGGCCGCGGCCCTTGCCCCGCGCGCCCGCCAGCCGCAGCGGGTCGACGTCGAGCAGCAGGGCGGCGGTGCACCGCTGCTCGCCCGCCTCCGGATAGAAGACGTGCGCGGTGCCGACCGGCACGTCGAAGGAGTGCGCGCGGTCGGGGTGCTTGACCAGGAGGTGCCCGAGGTCGGTGGCCGGCCGGTGCGTGGTGGTCAGGGTGAGCAGCACGCGCCCATGGTCTCAGCCGCGTCGATCTTGCGTCGTCCCGTTTTCGCTCGTTCGTGGGTGGGGTTTCCGGGGGAGCCCCGCCCGCTCCGGGCGGTCAGGCTTGATCCCTGCGCGGGCGGGGCTCCCCCGGAAACCCGTCGTGGTTCCGGTCCGCCCGGCCGTGTCGGTCCCGGGCGGTGGGGGCGCGCCGTGCTGTCGGGGTGGGGCTTGGGTGGGGCGCGTGCCGGTTGGGTGGGCGTCTTGGGGTGGGTGTCTGGAGGGGCTTGGATGTGGCGGTGCCCCGCCGGCCGGGTGGTCGGCGGGGCACCGGTGGTGCGGGGTGGATCAGGCGACGAAGCGGGTCTTGCGGCGCTTGGTCACCACGTAGCCGCCGACGCCGGCGACGAGCAGCAGAGCGCCGATGCCGGCGATCAGGCCGGTGGACTCACCGGTGATCGGCAGGGTGCCACCGTCACCGTCACCGCCGCCCTGGCCGCCGGTCGCGTTCACCAGGATCTTGGCGGCGTCGTTGGTCGGGTCGAGATCCTTGACCACGGACTCGTCGTAGCCGGTGCGCAGCTTGACCTCACCGCTGTGGCTGCCGGCCTTGTCGATGCGCAGCTCGAAATCGAACTCCGCCTTCTTGCCCTTGCCGAGATGACCGTTCAGGAAACACCGGTAGACCGAGGCGCCGGGCTCGCCCGGCTCACCCTCGCCGCTGCCGTTGCTGACGCAGGTCTCCGGGGCGCGCACCGCGGTGACGCCCTTCGGCAGCGTGACGGTGGTCGAGACCCAGATCCCCTCGCTGCCGCCGGTGCCGACGGCGGCCGGGCCGTTGTTGACGTAACCGACCGTCACCGGGACGGTCTTGCCGACCTCGGCCTCCACCTTCGCCCCGAGCGCCGCCACGTCGGCTCGCTGGTCGCCGGTCACCTGGAGCTGGATCCAGGTCTCGTTGTCGTACGGGTTGACGTCGGTCTGCGCCGAACGACGCATGGCGCCGGACTTGAGTTCGAGCTTGCCGTCGGTGCCCTTCGGCCCGAGTTCGTCGGCCACGTCCACCTGGGACTTGAACTCCTCCCAGTCCGCCGGGGTGAACCAGATCGCGGCGCCGGCGTAGGTGTTCGGTGCCCAGGTGTCGGCCGGCACGGTGAAGCCGAAGCTGGGGTCGAGCCGGGCGGCCTCGTTCGGCTCGATGACGGTGTCGAACGTGCAGGCGAAGGCGTAGGCGTCGAACTCGCCGGTGGTGTACTCGCAGTTCTCGTACTTCTTGGCGGGGCTGAGCCCGTAGGCGCCGAAGACGAACAGCACCGCGCCGCGGGTGGCCGTCTCGCCCCGGTTCTCCACCTTGAGCGGGGCCTTGAGCGTGGCGCCGGGAGCACCCGACAGATCCAGGGACTCGGCGGCGGCGAGATCCACGCCCTCCCCGACGGCGACGGTCGAGCGGAAGCTGGCCGAGTCGGAGTCGGTGGAGGTGACGGTGAACTCCAGTTCACCCTTCTGGTCCGGCTTGGCGCCGTCCTTCGCGCGCACGTACAGCTCGACCATGTTCAGGTACGAGCCGTCGTCGTCGACGTCCTGGACCTTGCAGGTCAGGATCGCGCCGGACTCGGTGCAAGCGTCCTCGGGCCCGCTGTTCTGCACCTCGGCGAAACCGGCGACCTTGCTCCGGTCCACCTTGACCGTGTAGTCGCCGGGCCGCTCGGTGGTGAGGGCGAAGAGGGTGACCCACTTCTCCGTGCCGCCGGGGGCGACGATCACGTTGTTCGCGTAGAGATCAAGGTCCTCGGCCGGTGCGGCGGAGGCGGGGGAGGCGGAGGCGGCGACGAGCGCGCCTGCGACGCCCAGCCCGGCCAGCCAGCGCCGGGTGGAGTGCTTGAGCATGTGGGGGGGTTCCTCCCGTGGGAATGCCAGGAGTGGCCAGCGGATCCTAAGGACTCCTTAAGACACGCCGCTGCCCGGTCCGCCCCCGGCGACCGAACATCGACCGAACGGCTGACCAGGATCGCCGCAACGTTCCGGGCGTCCGCATCCGTCATCAGGAGCAGGAGCCCGGGAGGTGCAGTGACGTACGAGGAGTTCGCCGACTCACGGCTGGCCGCGCTGCTGCGGTACGCGGTCATGCTGACCGGCGACCCGCACCAGGCGCAGGACCTGGTCCAGGACACCATGGTCCGGGTCCAGCTCAACTGGCGTCGGGTGGCCCGTGCCGACTCGCCCGAGCGCTACGTCCGGCGGATGCTGACCAACCAGTACGTCGACTGGCGGCGAGGCTCCTGGATGCGCCGGGTGCTGCTGCGCGCCGAGCCCGACGACGCGGTGCCGGTGCCGGCCGACCACGCCCAGCACGCCGTGGAGCGGGACCAGGTCTGGTCCTGGCTGTCCCGGCTGCCGCGCCGGCAACGGGCCACGCTGGTGCTGCGCTACTACGAGGACCTGCCCGACGCGGAGATCGCCGACATCCTCGGCTGCGCCGTCGGGACGGTCCGCTCGTCCATCTCCCGCGCCCTGGCCACGCTGCGCGCCGAATACGTGGAGGCCCGATCGTGATCGAGGACGACCTGCGTGCCGCCTTCGCCCGGCACGAGACCCTGACCCCGCCGGCCGGCCCGCTGCGGTCCGCCATCGACCGGCTCGCGGCCGCCCGTCGCCGGCGCCGGCTGCGGCTGCGGGCCGGGGGTGCCGCGCTGGCCCTGCTCGGCGTGCTGGGGATCGGGGTACCGCAGCTCACGCCCGACCGGGTCGCCGAGGACGCCACCCTGCTCGCCGACCCCGCCGGGCCGGCGTCGACGGGCGCGCTGAACGTCCTGCTGCTCGGCGTGGACGGTGCGGCGGAACGTCCCTACCGGCTGGCGGACTCCGTCCTGCTGGTGCACATCCCGGCGGACCGCAGCCGGCCGTACCTCGTCTCGCTGCCCCGCGACCTGGCGGTGGCGATTCCCGGGCACGGGCCCGACAAGCTCAACGCCGCCTTCCTGTACGGCGCCGGCGAGCCCCGGCCCGACCTGAAGCGCGGCTACGAGCTGACCCGCCGGGTGGTCGCCGACCTGACCGGCGTACGCGTGGACGCCGGCGCGGTGCTCACCTACCCGGTGCTGCGCCGGCTCACCGACGAGGTCGACGGTGTGGAGGTCTGCCTGCCGCGCGAGGTGCGCTCCGCCCACACGGAGCGGGTCTTCCCGAGCGGCTGCCAGCGACTCGACGGCGCCGCCTCGGTCGACCTGCTGCGGCAGCGGCGGGGACTGCCCGAGGGCGGGCTCGACCGGGACCGGCACGCGCAGCTCTTCGCCGCCGGGCTGATCCGCCGGGCCGGCGAACAGGGGGTGCTGACCAACCCGGTCAGGCTCTCCGCCCTGGTCGACACCGTCGGCGCGGAACTGGTGGCGGGCCTGGCCGTCGTCGATCTGCTGAAGGTGCTCGCGGATCTGAAGTCCGTCGACCCGGTCGGGCTCAGCCTCCCGGTCGGGCCGCCGGACGACCTCGGCTGGCGGCTGCCACCGGATCCGAAGGAAGCCCCGGCGTTCCTCGCGGCGTTGCGGGAGGACCGGTTGGCGCAGTGGGCGGCGCAGCATCCGGACCGGGTCAACCGCACCCGCTGAGCGCGGGCCGGACGCCACCGAGGGTGCGTCCGGCCCGCGCCCGGCTCAGCGGTAGTCGTCCTCGTCGGCGGCGACCACCCGGGCCTGCTCCATCGCGTCCCAGTCGCCGACCTCCAGGCCGCGCTGCGGCTCGGCGTCGGCCTCGCCGGGGCCCACCACGGTGGCCTGCTCGACCGCGTCGGCCGGCTCCGCCTCCATGTCGCGCTCCTCGGGGCTGAGGTGGTCGCTGGGTGCGAAGTCCTCTTCGGGCTGACCCATATCAGTCCCTCCCGGGATCTCGGCGGACAGTTCCCCACACACCGTACGGGCTGCGCCCGCCTGCCGCCCGGAAGCCGAGTCGACCGAATCGCCCCACCGGCCGTCGCCCCCGGTGCCAGGATGGGGCCGTGGGCTTCCTGATCCGGTTGGCGATCACCGCCGTCGCGCTGTGGATCACCACGCTGATCGTGCCCGGGGTGGAGGTGAGCGGCCGGTCCGGCACCACCACCGCCCTCACGCTCGTCGTCGTGGCTCTGATCTTCGGCGTGGTGAACGCGGTGCTCAAGCCCCTGATCAGGGTGTTCGGCTGCGTCTTCTACCTGCTCACCCTCGGCCTCTTCGCGCTGGTGGTCAACGCCCTGCTGTTCCTGCTGACCGACCGGATCGCCCGGGCGCTGGACCTGCCGTTCCAGGTGGACGGTTTCTGGGCCGCGTTCTGGGGCGCCATCGTGATGGCCGTGGCGACCTGGCTGATCAGCGTCGTCGTGCCCGACAGGTGGGAAGGGCGGTGAGACGGTGGCCAGGGACCGGGCGCGTACCCGGGTCGGTTGTGCCCGCCCCGGTCTTCTACGGGATACTGCCGACGGTGGACAGCGCGGTCCGGCGCACCCAGGGACAACAGCGGCCGGTGACGGCCGAGAGCGGTAAGTAAGGAGCGTTCGACATGCCCATCGCTTCCCCCGAGACCTACGCGGAGATGCTGGACCGCGCCAAGGCCGGCCGGTACGCGTACCCCGCGATCAACGTGACGTCCTCGCAGACCCTGAACGCGGCGCTCAAGGGCTTCGCCGACGCGGAGAGCGACGGCATCATCCAGGTCTCGACCGGTGGTGCGGAATACCTCTCCGGCTCCTCCGTGAAGGACATGGTCACCGGCGCGGTGGCGTTCGCCGCGTACGCGCACGAGGTCGCCAAGAAGTACCCGGTCAACATCGCCCTGCACACCGACCACTGCCCGCAGGAGAAGCTGGACAAGTTCGTCCGGCCGCTCATGCGGATCTCCAAGGAGCGGGTGGCCGCCGGCCAGGAGCCGCTGTTCCAGTCGCACATGTGGGACGGCTCGGCCGTGCCGGTGGCGGAGAACCTGGAGATCGCGGCCGAGCTGCTCGACCGGGCCGCCGAGGCCAAGATCGTCCTCGAGATCGAGGTCGGCGTGGTCGGCGGCGAGGAGGACGGCGTCGAGAACGCCATCAACGACAAGCTCTACACCACCGTCGAGGACGGCCTGGCCATGGTCGAGGCGCTCGGCCTGGGCGAGAAGGGCCGCTACATGGCGGCGCTGACCTTCGGCAACGTGCACGGCGTCTACAAGCCGGGCAACGTCAAGCTCCGCCCGGAGATCCTGAACCAGATCCAGGAGGCGGTCGGCGCCAAGTACGGCAAGGAGAAGCCGCTCAGCCTGGTCTTCCACGGCGGTTCCGGCTCGCTGCTGTCGGAGATCCGCGAGGCGCTGGACTACGGCGTGGTGAAGATGAACATCGACACCGACACCCAGTACACCTTCACCCGGCCGGTCGCGGACCACATGTTCCGCAACTACGACGGCGTGCTCAAGGTGGACGGCGAGGTCGGCAGCAAGAAGCTCTACGACCCGCGGGTCTGGGGCAAGGCCGCCGAGGCCGGCATGGCCGCCCGCGTCGCGGAGGCCTGCGAGCACCTGCGCTCGACCGGCACCACGCTGGCCAAGTGACGCGCTGACGCGTACCGCCGACGGCCGGCTCCCCGCGCGGGGGCCGGCCGTCGGCGTGTCCGGAGCCGTCAGGGCGTCGCGGTGAGCACCCGGACGGCCTCGTGGACGTCGTCGGTGAGGTGCACGGTGGCCGACAGGTCGCCGAACGGCGAGGCGCCCAGCAGCGGCCGCAGCAGCGACTCCACCGGGAGCTCGTCGGTCCAGTACGCGCGGTCCAGGAAGACGTACGCGCCGCTGGCCCCGTCGGTGCCGTAGTACGTCTTGGTGGCGGCCTGGAACACCTCCTGCACCGTGCCCGCCCGCCCCGGGGCGAAGACGATCCCGCCGCGGGCCAGCCGCAGGATGGTGTCCTCCCGGATGGCGTTGGAGAAGTACTTGGCGATCCGGCCGGCGAAGAGGTTCGCCGGCTCGTGCCCGTACAGCCAGGTCGGGATGGCCAGCCCGCCGGCGCGGGCCCAGCCCACGTCGCCGCCGGCCAGCGCGGCCGAGTCGGCGCGGGACACGCTGCCGGGATCGGCGGCCCGGGGCCGGGGCGGCACCACCGGCTGGCCGTAGAGCTCCCGGACCCGCAGCGCCGCCGCCGTGTAGCGGTCGTGGTCGGTGAAGTCCGGCGCCCCGGCGAGCAGCTCGATCGCGGCGTCCAGGTCCTCGACCGGCCGCAGCGCGAGGTAGGCGCCGAGGTTGGCGGCCTCCATCACCCCGGGGCCGCCGCCGGTCACCACCAGCCGGTCGGCCCGGGCCAGCTCCCAGCCCAGCACCGCCGCCATCCGGTACGGCGCGCTGCCGCGCGCCACCGCGTGCCCGCCCATGATGCCGACCACCGACTGCGGCCCGTGGGTGGACAGCCAGGCGCGCGTGGCGTCGGCCAGCGCGTTGTCCACGCCGTGGTCGTGCAGCCGCTGGCCGAGCGCCTCCCGGACGTCCGGCAGCGCCCCACCGTGCGCCCGGAAGTGCTCGTAGACCCGGGTGTCGTACATCCCGGCGAACCCGCCCTCGGCGAAGCCGGCGGCCAGCTCCTCCGGGGTGTAGAGGTGGGACGGCTGGGTCGGATAGGGCAGCCCGGAGAATGGCGGCACCACGTTCGCGCCGCGCCGGACCAGGTCGGCGCCGACCTCGCGGGAGGCGAAGCGGCACCCCACGAAGAGGGTGCCGGTCACCTCGACGGCGGTGAGGTCGGGGACGGGGTCGAGGTCGAGCCGCAGCCCCTGCACGGTCAGCCCGACCAGGCTGCCGGTGGTCAGCCGCCGGTCGAACTCGGCGCGGGTCTCGATCTCGTCGGTGCAGATGTGCGGCTCGATGATGTCCGCGGGAGGTGGGGTCGGCACCCTGGCCATCCTGCCCCGCAGGGTCAACCGGCCAAACCTGCGCAGCCCTTCCGCGCCCCGCCGACCGGGCCCGAGTCGCCCGACCCGACGCCGACGCCGCGTGTGTGGGGGCGCGCTGGTGCTCGCCGTCGACACCGGCATCGTGGATCCGTGCGGCGCCCCCGGCCTGCGCGGGAACGACGGAAGCCCGGCGGCCGTGGCCACCGGGCTTCCGCGGTACCGGGTCCTGGGGAGGCTCCCGACCAATAGTTGTAGTCGAAAGTATCGGCCGGGGGCATGGGCCGCAGGCGTGACCAACTCCTCAGCCGTTCAGCCAGTCGGCTCGCCCAACCCCCTCGCGCGCCCCGGTGCGAAGCGGGTTGAATGGGGCGATGCAGAACCTGTTGCCGGAACCACCGGCCACTCTCCTCCCCGCGCACGACGAGGCCGACGCCGCCCTGGCCGCCGCCGAGCAGGCCGGCAGCGACGAGGCGTACGCCGAGGTGGCGGCGCGCTTCCCGACCTACAGCGCCGGCTGGGGTGCGCTGGCCGCGCGGGCTCTCGCCGCCGGCCAGGTCATTCCGGCGTACGCCTACGCGCGCACCGGCTACCACCGGGGCCTGGACCAGCTGCGCCGCAGCGGCTGGAAGGGATTCGGTCCGGTGCCGTGGTCCCACGAGCCGAACCAGGGCTTCCTGCGCTGCCTCTACGTGCTCTCCCGGGCCGCCGACGAGATCGGCGAGGCGGACGAGGCGGCCCGCTGCGCCCAGTTCCTCCGCGACTGCGACCCGGCCGCCGCGGACGCGCTGGCCAGCAACTGACGTCCGAGCCGACGGCCGGCCGGGCACCCGTCCGGCCCGGCCGTCGGCTCGTCTCAGCCCTCGCGTCCGGCCCGCCGGGCGGCGTCACCCGGCGGGCACCGGCGGCGCCCTACAGCCCCTCCGCGACGGAGGCGGCGATCTTCAGCCACGCGTCCCGGGTGGCCGCGGAGAGCCCTCCGTACCGGATCGGCTCGCCCGTGTCGATGAGGCGCTCGTACGGCGCGAGCAGCACCGTCCGGGTGCGGGCCGCGAAGTGCTCCTGGATCGCGGGCAGGTCGATCTCCTTGCGCGACGGCGGCATGGAAACCACGGTGACCGCCTGCCGGACCAGCCGCTGCCGGCCGCTCTGCTCCAGGTGGTCCAGCATCCGGGCGGCCGTCTCCGCCGAGTCGTTCCGCGCCGACATGGTGACCACCAGTTGGTCGGTGGCGTCCATTGCGGCCTGCCAGTTCTGGGCCCGGACGTTGTTGCCCGTGTCCACGAAGATCAGCTTGTAGAACCGGCTGACCACCTCGCGGATCTCGGCGAAGGCGGCGGCGGTGAGCATCTCGCCCCCGGTGGCCGACTCGTCCGAGGCGAGGACGTCGAACATCCCCTCGCCCTGCGAGCGGACGTACTGCGACAGGTCGCCCACCCGCCCGTGCGCGCCCTGGAACTGGCCCAGGTCGCGCAGCATGTCCCGCACCGTACGGGAGTGGAAGTCCTGCTGGGCGCGCATTCCGAGGGTGCCCTGGGTCTCGTTGTTGTCCCAGGCCAGCACGTAGCCGCCGCGCTTCTGGCCGAACGTCATCGCCAGCAGCAGGATGGCCACCGTCTTGCCGGCGCCACCCTTCGGGTTCACCACGGTCACCTGGCGCAGCCCGCCGAAGTTGCGGCGCACCGTCTCGATGTCCCGCCGCAACTCCTGCTCGTGCCGCCCCGGCGGCAGGCGCAGCCCCATCCGGTTGGCCACCGCCCGTACGCCCATCGTGGCCACCGGGTCGGCGGGCCGGACCTGCCGGCGGCGGGCGAAGTCCTCGGCCGTCGGCGGATCGGTGATCGCCGGGCGCCAGTTCGGGTCGGGCTGCGCCGGCGGCACCGCGGTGACCCCCTCCGCCGGTTGGTACGCCTGCTGCGGGGCGGCGGCCCCCGGCGCGGCCTGCTGCCAGGGCGGCGGATGCCAGCCGGGCGGGTACGGGCCGGGCGGCGCACCCTGCTGCGGCAGGTACGGGCCGGCCTGCTGCGGCGGATAGGGCCCGGGCGGACCGCCCTGCTGCGACGGGTACGGGCCGCCCTGCTGCGGCGGATAGGGCCCGGGCGGCGCGGACTGCTGCGACGCCGCCGGGTCGCCCCCGAAGTCCTGCTGGGCCGCCCCCGGACCGGCCCCGAGGCCCTGCTGCGACGCCGCCGGACCGGCCGCGAAGCCGTGCTGGGGCGCCGCCGGACCGGCCGCGAGGCCCTGCTGGGCCGCCGGGTCGGGCGCGAAGCCCTGCTGGGGCGCCGCCGGGTCGGGCCCGAGACCGACCGACGCGCCCTGCCCAGCCTGGGCCTGCGGGATCGGGCCCTGGGGCGCACCCGCCCGGGCCGGTGCCTGCTGGGGCGGGTTCTGCCCGGCCGCCCCCTGCGGGGTCGGGCTCTGGGCGGCCGGGCCCTGCGGGATCGGGCCGTGGTCCGCCGGGACCCGCAGGGGCGGTTGCTGATGGTGGAGGGCCTGTCGGGGGACGGCGCCCTGGTGCGTGGGCGCCGGGTCGGACGCGCCCGCCCCCGGCCCCGGCTCGACGGCCGCCGCGGCGGGTCGCTGCGGCGGCTGCGCCCACGGCGACTCCGCCGGCATCCGCGCCCCGCCGCCGTGAGCCGGACCGCCGCTCGTCACCGCGCCGCCGGCACCCCCGTTCGCGGAACCGCCGGCACCCCCGTTCGCGGTCCCGCCGGCACCCCCGTTCGCGGTCCCGCCGGCACCCCCGTTCGCGGTCCCGCCGGCACTGCCGTTCGTCGGGCCGCCGTTCGTCGGGCCGCCGGTCTCGTGCCCGCCCGTCGTCGGGCCGTCGTTCGTTTGACGTCCGGTCTCGTGCCCGCCGTTCGTCGGGCCGCCGTTCGCCGGGTCGCCGGTCTCGTGCCTGCCCGTCGTCGGTCCGTCGGCCGTCGAGGTGTCGCCGGTCGGGGCAGGGCCGCCGGTCCCGACCGGTCCGCCCGGGCCGGCGGCCGGGTCGTGGGGCGACGGCCGGCCACCGGGAAAGGCGCCGGCCACGGGGGTAGCCGAGGCATCCTCCCGCCGCCCGGAGAAACCCTCAGCGGGCTCGCCTGGACCTGCGGCGCGCCGGGCGGTGGCCACGGAGTGCGCGGACGCGACCGGAACGGGTGCTGCCGGCTGGTCGAGGCTGAAGGGCATGTCGAGGTCGACCCGGGCGGGGCCGGTCTGCGGAGGTCGGGGAGCGGGTACGCCGCCCCCGGCGGCTGACGGCGGGCCGCCGCCCAGCCCGACCGCCGTGCGGTCGCCGGCAGGGCTGGGGGCAGGCGGACCGGCCGCGCCCGGGCCGGGGCCCGGCGGGACGGTCGGGTTCGTGGGGGCGTTCGGGGTGGCCGGTGGGGTCTGCGCGACGGGTGCCGGCGGCGCCCAGGCCGAGGCGTCCGGCTCCCAGCCGGAGGTCGCGGCCGGTGGGGGCCCGGAGGCCGTGGCCGGTGCGGCTCCCGTGACCGCACCCGGCGGGGGCCCCGAGGCCGTGGCCGGCGGGGGCGACCAGCCGGTGTCCGCGACCTGCGGTGCGGTCGTTCCCGCGCCGGGGAGCGGCACCCCGCCGGTCAGGGACGGGTAGTCGGCCGGCGAGGGCGGGTGCCCCGGCCGGCCCTGGGGCGGGACGAAGGACGAGGGCGAGGCGGTCGACGCCCAGGGCGGTGTGTCGGTGCCGCCGATCTGGTCCGGCGGCCAGAGTGGTTCGATGTCCCGCTCCGGCGTGGGCTGCTGGCCGGGCGCGTGGACCCGGTCGACGTTCTCGTCCACCACGGTTCCTCCCCATTCCTCCTGCCGAGGATAGGCCCAGTGGCCGCGCCCGGCCGGCCGTCGCGGGCCGGTCGCGTCGGCCGCGCCGGGGACGGGCGAGGTCAGCTCGCCCAGACCGCCCAGGCGCCCGGTTCGGTCCACCAGGACCGCTTCCGGCTCAGCTCGCCCTCGGCCCCGTCGTCGAGGAACGGGACCTTCCCCTCGCGCGGCAGCACGGCCACGGCCCGTCCTCGGGCGCGTCGTACCTCCAGCCGCACCCGCTTCCTGCCCAACGCGGAGCGGGTCACCACGGGAACGGCCACCGCCACCTCGACCAGCCCGTCCGTCGGGTCGGGGTTGCCGAGCAGGGCCACGTCGTCGAGCCGGGCGTAGCCGCCCGCGTTACCGATCGCGCAGGCCAGCAGCGGGTCGTCGCCGTTCGAGAGCACGGCGTCGTCCACCTCCACCCGACCGCGCCAGTGCAGCGGCCGCCCGTTGTCGTCGGCCGCGCCGAGGAGCGCGCCGTCCAGCGTCACCGAGCCACCGTCGTTGCGCAGCAGGTCGAGCCGGCGGGGCGTGCCGTCCAGCACCGCGGCGGCCACCGCAGCCGGGTCGCGGGGCAGCCCGAGCTGCGCCGCCAGGTCACGGTGCGTCGTGCTCCGCGCCGGATCGAGCGGGAGTACGCCGATCGGCGGCAGGTCCGGCACCGTCCGGTTGCCGGGCAGGTCGTCGGGGCGGCGGCTGGGCGGTGGGGCGTACCGCCGGACGAGCCGGCGCACGACGGCGCGCAGCTGGGCGTCGCTGGCCGAGGCGACCACGAGCCGGGCCTTGGAGTCCGGGTCGGGCCAGGTGAGGCCGTCCGGGCGGGGCGGGCCGTCGAACCGGGCCAGCACCTCGTCGATCTCGGCGTCCGAGCGGGCGGTGACCGCCTCGACCCGGGCGCCCCGGGCGGTGAGCGCGTCCGCGCAGGCCAGCACCGGCACCCGGGGGGTGTCGCAGCGCCCGTCGGCCGTCGCGCCGTCGGCGGGGGCGCAGGCGTCGGCCGTCGCGCCGTCGGTCGCGCAGGCGTCGGCCGGGCCGGCCCCCTCCTGAGGCGCCGCGCCGCAGCAGCCGCCGCTGCCGCAGGCCCCGCCGGGCGCGTCGCGCTCCGAGCCGAGGGTGAGCAGCACCACGTCGTACACGGAAAGGCCTCCTGCCTCCCGACGCGACCCCTGCCGGCCGCGCCGCCACTACTTGTTAGCCTGACACCCCGGGCTCGCTGACCGGTCGCCACCTGGCACCCGAGCCTTCTGGAGGCGAGAAGATGCCAGCGATCGTGCTCCTCGGTGCCCAGTGGGGCGACGAGGGCAAGGGCAAGGTTACCGACCTGCTGGGTGAGCGGGTCGACTACGTCGTGCGCTACTCCGGCGGCAACAACGCCGGCCACACGGTGATCACCCCCGACGGCCAGAAGTACGCGCTGCACCTGATGCCGTCGGGTGCGCTCTCACCGAGCGCGATGATCGTCATCGGCAACGGCGTGGTGGTCGACCCGAAGGTGCTGCTTGCCGAGATCGACGGGCTCGCCGAGCGCGGGGTCGACGTCAGCCGGCTGCGGATCTCCGGCGACGCGCACCTGATCATGCCGCACCACCGGGCCCTCGACCGGGTCGTCGAGCGCTACCTCGGCAGCTCCCGGATCGGCACCACCGGCCGGGGCATCGGCCCCGCGTACGGGGACAAGGTCGCCCGGATGGGCATCCGGCTGCAGGACCTGCTCGACCCGGGCATCCTGCGCAAGAAGCTGGAACTGGCGCTGCGCGAGAAGAACCAGCTCCTGTTCAAGATCTACAACCGCAAGGCGATCGACGTCGAAGAGACCGTCGAGGAATACCTGCGGTACGCGGAGCGGCTCAAGCCGTACATCGCCGAGACCCGGGTCATGCTCTGGGACGCGCTGGACCGCGGCGAGACGGTCCTGCTGGAGGGCGCCCAGGCCACCATGCTCGACATGGACCACGGCACGTACCCCTTCGTGACCTCGTCGAACCCGACGGCCGGCGGGGCCTGCGTCGGCGCCGGCATCCCGCCGACGGCGATCAGCAAGGTGATCGCGGTCAGCAAGGCGTACACGACGCGGGTCGGCAGCGGGCCGTTCCCGACGGAGCTCTTCGACGACAACGGCCAGCACCTGCGCAAGATCGGCCACGAGTACGGCACCACCACCGGCCGGGAGCGCCGCTGCGGCTGGTTCGACGCCGTCGTCGCCCGGTACGCGTGCCGACTCAACGGCGTCACCGACCTGGTGGTCACCAAGCTCGACGTGCTCACCGGCCTGCCGAAGGTGCCGATCTGCGTCGGGTACGAGATCAACGGCGAGCGCTTCGACGACATGCCGATGACCCAGACCGACTTCCACCACGCGACTCCGATCTACGAGGAGCTCGACGGCTGGTGGGAGGACATCACCAAGGCGCGGACCGAGGACGAGCTCCCGGAGAACGCGCGCCGCTACATCGCCCGCATCGAGGAACTCTGCGGCACCCGCGTCAGCGTCGTCGGCGTGGGCCCGGGCCGCGAAGAAAACGTCCTCCGCCACCCCCTCCTCCCCTAACTAACCCCCACCCCCCTCCCCCTCCCCCCGGCGACCTGCGCGTTGATCATGAGGTTGGCGGCGAAGTTGATCGCTGCCGGTGCCGCCAACCTCATGATCAACGGGGGTCGGGAGGGGGTCAGTAGGATGCGGTCGTGCGGGTTCTTCTTCTTGGTGGTGGAGGGCGGGAGCATGCGCTCGCGCTCGGGTTGGCTGCGGATCCGGCCGTCGAGCAGTTGGTCGCGGCGCCTGGGAATCCCGGGATCGCCTCGGTCGCCTCGCTGCGGGCGGTGGATCCCTGCGATCCGGCGGCCGTCGCCGCGCTGGCGGTGGAGACCGGGGCCGACCTGGTGGTGATCGGGCCGGAGGCGCCGCTGGTGGCCGGGGTCGCCGACGCCGTACGCGCCAAGGGGATCCCCGCGTTCGGGCCGTCCGCCCAGGCGGCCCGGCTGGAGGGTTCGAAGGCGTTCGCCAAGGACGTGATGACCGCCGCCGGCGTGCCGACCGCCCGCGCGTACACCTGCACGGACGCCGAGAGCACAGGCAGGGCGCTGGACGAGTTCGGCGCGCCGTACGTGGTGAAGAACGACGGGCTCGCCGCCGGCAAGGGCGTCGTGGTGACCGACGACCGCGCCGCCGCGCTGCGGCACGCCGAGGAGTGCGGTCGGGTCGTCGTCGAGGAGTACCTGGCCGGCCCGGAGGTCTCCCTCTTCGTGGTCACCGACGGCGAGGCGGCGGTGCCGCTGCTGCCGGCCCAGGACTTCAAGCGGGTCGGCGACGGCGACACCGGCCCGAACACCGGCGGCATGGGGGCGTACGCGCCGCTGCCCTGGACGCCGGCCGGTCTGGTCGACGAGGTCATGCGCGACGTCGTCCACCCGACCCTGGCGGAGCTGGCCCGGCGGGGCACCCCGTTCGCGGGCCTGCTCTACGTCGGGCTGGCGATGACGGCCGACGGCCCCCGTGTGATCGAGTTCAACGCCCGCTTCGGCGACCCGGAGACGCAGGTGGTGCTGGCGCTGCTGGAGACCCCGCTGGCCGGGCTGCTGCACGCCGCCGCGACCGGCACGCTGGCCGCGCACCCGCCGCTGCGCTGGCGCGACGGTGCCGCCGTCACGGTGGTGGTCGCCGCCGAGGGCTACCCGGCCGCCCCGCGCACCGGCGACGTGATCACCGGGGCCGAGGGGCCGGGCATCATCCACTCCGGCACCCGCCGGGACGCCGACGGGACGCTGCGCTCCGCCGGTGGCCGGGTCCTCTGCGCCACCGCCACCGGTGCCGACCTGCCCGCCGCCCGGGACGCCGCGTACGCGCTGGTGGGCGCCGTCGAGCTGGCCGGCGCGCACCACCGTACCGACATCGCCTCCGCCGCCGTCGAGGGCCGGATCAGCATTCCGGGCTGACCGGGCAACCTCCACCCGCCTCGCCTCCGTTTGAGCGGTGAGGCGAGGAGGTGGCGGGATTGCCTGCCGACATCGAGGGCTACCGCGAGTACGTCGGGGCGCGGCTGGAACCGCTGCGCCGCACGGCGTACCTGCTCTGTGGCGACTGGCACACGGCCGACGACCTGGTGTCGACGGCGCTGGTCAAGCTGCTGCGGCACTGGCGGCGCGTGTCGCGGATGGACAGCCCTGACGCGTACGTCCGGCGTGCCCTGCTGCGGGTCTGGCTCGACGAGCGGCGCCGGCCGTGGCGGCGCGAGGCCGCCTGGGCGGAGGTGCCCGATGCCGCCGTCCGGTCCGCCACCGACAATGCCGCGGACCGGCTGACCATCCTCGCCCTGCTGGCGGAGCTGCCGCCGCGCCGCCGCGCGGTCCTGGTGCTGCGCTACTTCTGCGACCTGTCCGTGGAGGAGACCGCCCGGGAACTCGGCTGCACCACCGGCACCGTCAAGAGCCAGTCGGCGCGCGCGATCGAGGCGCTGCGGAGCCGCCTCGTGGGCGTGCCGGCCCGAGCCGAGGAGGCACGCACCGATGGATGAACTCGCCCGGCAGATGCGCAGTGCGGTGGCGTCGCCGCCGCCCACCCGGATCGACGTGGACCGGCTGATCACCGACGACCGGCAGCGCCGCCGCCATCGGGCGTGGATGGTGGCGGGCACCGGGGTCGCCGCGGTGGTCGCCGCGGTCGCGGTGACACCGGCGCTGCTCGTCGGCCCGGCCGCCGGACCGGGTGGGCTCACCCTGCCGGCCGGTGGCGGCTCGCCGTCCGCCGACCCGTCGCTCTGCCCGGTGGTGGAACCGGAGCCCAGCGGCCCGCCGGCGCCCCAGCAGTCGTACGACACGGTGCGTGCCCGGCCGACCGAACGCCCCGACGCCGGCGTCGCCCGGCTGACCCTCGTGCTGCGCCCGGCGCTGGCGGCCGTCGTGCCGGCGGGGCTGTCGGTCGACGGCGCGATCCCGGGCTGCGACCTGGTGCAGTTCACCTACGAGAAGAGCCACTGGCACTACTACGCCCACGCCCGGCTGCGCGGCAACGGCCGGGTCGACAACGTGACGGTGCGGCTGGTCCCGACGACGGCCGACGCGCCCGGCGGGTGCGCCAGCGCACCCGACCCCCGCACCTGCACGAGCAGCCGACTGCCGGACGGTGGCACCCTCGCCACCAGCACGGTCACCCCGGGCAAGGAGGGCTTCGAGCAGCGCTGGGCGCAGGTGCGACGGCCCGACGGCACGACCGTGACGGTGACGACGGACAACCACCACATCGAGGGCGGGGGGAACGGTGCGACGCCGGCGATCCGGTTCGGTCCGCCGCCGGTGCTCACCGTGGCGCAGTTGACGGCCATCGCCACCACGCCCGGGCTGACGCTCCATCCCTGACGCGGAAGGTCAGCCCCGAACGGGCGTGTCCCGGTGCGCGGCGGGCGTCCACAGGCCGTCGACCCGGACGCGCCCCTGTACTCGGGGCGCGTCCCGGTTCGTGGCGGAGGCGTACTGCCCGTTGAGCGGGACGGGCTCCTCCACCCGGTTCGCCGGGCCACCGGGCGGGGCGGGCGGATAGCGGGGCGGCTCGTCCAGCGCCCGCAGCGCCGGCAGCGGGGCGGCGGTCAGGGTCGCCGCCAGCAGCGCCCCGGCCAGCACCAGGAACGCGGTACGCAGCCCGAGCCACTCCACCAGCGGTCCGGCGAGCAGGTAGCCGGCCGGGCCGGCCGCGTACGCGAACGAGGTCATCACCCCGACCACGCGCCCGCGCAGTCTCTCCGGCGTGCGGGTCTGCATGGCGTAGTTGGACAGCGGGTTGACCGGCCCGTACGCGAGCCCGATCGCGACGGCGAAGCCGATCATGGCCGGGTACGGCGGCAGGGTGGCCAGCCCGACGAGGGCCACCCCGATGACGACGAGGGCGATCACCATCAGGGTGCGGCGGCGGATCCGCCGGCCCGCCGCGCCGGAGGCGAGCGCCCCGACGACCCCGCCGGCGCTCATCGACATGAGCAGCGCGCCGAGTCGGGCCGGTTCCCCCTGTGCGACGAACCACGCCGGCAGCAGCACGCCCTCGACCGGCAGGTAGAGCGCGGCCAGCACCATCGAGAGCAGCGCGATGGTCCGCAGCAGCCGGTCCCGCCAGACGAACCGCAGCCCCTCGACGGTGCCGCGCCACAGCCCGGCCGGGGGGCGTTCGGGGCGGCCGGCCCCGGGCAGCCGGACGGCGGCGATCATCGCGACGGCCAGGGCGAATCCGGCGGCGGTGACCCAGAGCGTCGAGCCGGGGCCGATCGCGGCGATGAGCACGCCGCCGACGCCGGGCCCGATCAGGAAGGCGAGCCCCCAGACCGCCTCGTGCACCCCGTTGGCGCGTTCGAGCCGCCAGCCGGCGGCCTGCGCGGCGGCCGGCAGCAGCGTCTCCCGGGCGGTCAGGCCGGCCGGGTCGAACACCGCGCCGAGCACGGCCAGCGCCACGAGCCAGCCGAGGTTCAGCCCGAGCAGCGCGTCGACCACCGGGATCGCGGCGACGGAGACGGCGGAGAGCGTGTCGGAGACCAGCGCCGTACGCCGCCGGCCGAGCAGGTCCACGAGGGTGCCGGAGAAGAGGCCGGACAGCAGCAGCGGCAGGGCGGTGGCCGCCGCGACCACGCCGGCCGCGGTGGCGCTGCCGGTGCGTTCCAGCACCAGCCAGGGCAGGGCCACGTTGGCCACCCCGTTGCCGGTGTTGGAGAGCAGCGTCGCCGCCTCGACCAGCAGCAGCGGTGCCATCCGTGGTGCTGGCTGGCGGTGGCGGGCATGGTGGCGGTGACGGGCACGGCGGCGGGGTCCGGAGCCGATCATTGTGCCGCCAGCCTAGGCGCGGCGGGGCATCCGGGCAGTAACGGCCGGGGAACGGGTCAGCCGTGCTGGCGGCGCAGCTCGCGGGTCAGCACCTTGCCGGTGGCGTTGCGGGGCAGGTGCTCCACGAAGACCACGTCCCGGGGTACGGAGAACCGGGCCAGCTGGTGCCGGACGTACTCGCGGACCGCCTCCGGGTCGAGCGTCTCGCCGGGGTGCAGGGCGAGGAACGCGGCGAGCCGCTGGCCGTACCGCGGGTCGGGTACGCCGATCACGGCGGCCTCGCGTACCTGCGGCAGCCGGGCGAGCAGGTCCTCCACCTCGGACGGGAAGACGTTCTCCCCGCCCGAGACGATCATGTCGTCGGCCCGGCCGTCGACGAAGAGCAGCCCGTCGGCGTCGAGCCGCCCCAGGTCGCCCGTGTCGAGCAGGCCGCCGCGATGTTCCCGGGTGGCCCCGGAGGTGTAGCCCTCGAAGAGCATCTCGTTGCCGACGAAGATCCGCCCGACCCGCCCGGCCGGCACCGGCTCGCCGGCCGCGTCGAGGATCTCCAGCCGGGTGCCGTGCGGCGGACGGCCGGCGGTGGTGGGCGCCGCGCGCAGCTCGGCGGGGCCGGCGATGGACGCCCAGGAGACCTCGGTGGAGCCGTAGAGGTTGTGCAGCACGTCGCCGTAGACGTCCATGAACCTGAGGGCGAGGCCGCCCGGCAGCGCGGAGCCGCTGGCCGCGACCACCTTCAGCGGGGGACGGGGGTCCGGCGGCGGCACCTCCAGCAGCCGTTGCAGCATCACCGGTACGGCGAAGAGGGCGTCGCAGCGCTGTGCCACCAGGGCGGCGAGCGTGGCGGCCGGGTCGAAGCGGCGGTGCAACACGACCGTGGCGCGCAGGGCGAAGCAGACCTGGAGGGCCGCGTACCCCCAGGTGTGGAAGAGCGGCGCGGCGATCATGACGGTGTCCCGGGCGTGCAGCGGGATGCGGTCGATGATGGAGACCAGCGGGCCGAACCCGTTCGGCGTGGGGCGTCGGGCGCCCTTGGGGGCGCCGGTGGTGCCGGACGTGAGCACGATGGTCCGGCCGTCGCGCTCCGGGGGGCGCAGCTCGCCGGGCGGCGCGCCGACGACGAGTTCCTCCCGGGCGCGCTCGTCGAGCCGCCGCACCTCGGCGGGGAGGCTGGCGACCCGGTCGGCGAACTCGGCGTCGTGCACCAGCGCCCGCAGCCGCTGCTCCTGCGCCACGGTGGCGAGCTGCGCCGCGGAGAGCCCGGTGTTGACCAGCACCGCGTCCGCGCCGAGCAGGGTGGCGGCCACGATCGTCTCGACCAGGCCGTGGTGGTTGCGGCAGAGCACGCCGACCCGCTCCCCGGCCCGCACCCCGAGCACCGCCCGCATCCCCCGGGCCAGCCGCTCGGCCCGGTCGAGCAGTTCGGCGTACGTCAGCCTGGCGCCCTGCTCGTCGACGACGGCCGCCCGGTCCGGGTCGCGGGCGGCGGCCTGGCGCAGCTCGCCGGCGATGTTCCAGCCCCACCTGCGCAGCGCCTGGAGCTGGGCGGCGACGCGGATCGGGTGGCCGGGGGTGAGTAGCCCCCGTCGGGTCAGGGTGGCGACGACGAACGGCAGGTCCATGACGCGGCCTCCTCGTGCGGTGCGCGAGGGGCCTCCGGGGCCGGGGCCCCTCGCGGACGATCTGGAGATCGGGCGCCCCAGGGGTACGGGCGCGGCGGACGTGCTGCCGGTCGGGGCCTGTGCGGCGGCCCCACCGGCGGTCGGTCAGCGGATCTGGACGCCGGAGATGGCCCGGGAGATGACCAGCCGCTGGATCTCGGAGGTGCCCTCGAAGATGGTGTAGATCTTGGCGTCCCGGTACCAGCGCTCGACCGGGTGGTCGCGCAGGAAACCGGCCCCGCCGAGCAGTTGCAGGGCCTGCCCGGTGACGGAGACGGCCACCTCGCCGGCCTTCAGCTTGGACATCGAGCCCTCGCCGGCCGTGAAGGGCCGGTTGTTGCGGCCCATCCAGGACGCCCGCCAGACCAGCAGCCGGGCGGCGTCGATCTCCATCTTCATGTCGGCCAGCGCGAACGCGACCGCCTGGTTCTCGATGATCGGGCGCCCGAACTGGACCCGCTCCTTCGCGTAGTCCAGGGCGTACTCGTAGGCGGCCCGGGCCACGCCCAGCGCCTGCGCGCCGACGGTGGGCCGGGAGAGCTCGAAGGTGCGCATCGCGGCCTGGCCCGAGGCGCGCTTGCCGGAGCGGGCCCGGTCGAGCCGTTCGAGCAGGGCGTCCCGGCCGCCGAGCAGGCAGCGCCCCGGCACGCGTACGTCGTCGAGGAAGACGTCGGCGGTGTGCGACGCGCGCAGGCCCAGCTTGCGCAGCTTGCGGGTCGCGGTCAGGCCGGCGGTGCCCGGCGGTACGACGAACGCCGCCTGCCCGCGGGAGCCGAGCGACGCATCGACCGAGGCGGTGACCACGTGCACCCCGGCGATCCCGCCGTTCGTGGCGTACGCCTTCTGGCCGCTCAGCACCCACTCGTCGGTGGCCTCGTCGTAGACGGCCCGGGTGCGCATCGCGCCGACGTCGGAACCGGCCTCGGGCTCGGTGGTGCAGAACGCGGCGACGGCCGGCTCGTCGACGGTGCCGAAGCACTGCGGCACCCATTCGACCAGCTGGTCGGGGGTGCCGGCGCCGTAGATGGCGGCCACCGCGAGGGAGGTGCCGAAGATGCCCAGCCCGATGCCGGCGTCACCCCAGAAGAGTTCCTCGCTGGCGATCGGGAGGGAGAGGCCGGTGGGGTCGGCCCAGCAGGTGGCGAGGAACTCGAAGCCGTACAGGCCGACCTTGGCCGCCTCCTGGATGATCGGCCAGGGAGTCTCCTCCCGGGCGTCCCACTCGGCCGCGGCCGGGCGCACGACCTCGGCGGCGAAGCCGTGCACCCAGTCGCGCAGATCCCGCTGTTCCTCGTTCAGGTCGAGCGAGAACTCGGCCATGTCAGGCCTTGGGGATGTCGAACAGGTTGGCGATGTTGGCGGCCAGGCCCAGGTCGCCCTTGGCCTTGAGCTTGCCGGTCATGAACATCATGACGGGGTTCGCGCCACCGGAAACGATCTTCAGGAACTCGACCGGGCCCATGGTGAGGCTGAGCTTCGGGTCGTGCTGCGGGGTCTCGTTGACGGTGCACTTGCCGTCGGCGATGGCCACCTCGTAGGTGTCGGTGCCACCGTCGGGACGGCCGGTGATGTTCCAGTGGATGACCGCGTTGGTCGAGCCGGCCCGGTCGGCGCGGAAGAGCTGCGGCATCCGGCCGAAGACCTCGCCGAGGATCTTGCCGCGCAGGTCGCCGGACATCACCTCGGCGATCTTGTCGTCCGGGGTGGACTTGACCAGCTGGGCGAACTCCTTGGGGCCGACGTTCGCGAAGTTGGCCGGGTCGAAGTCAGTCATGGGGCTGCACCTTCCGGGTATTGGCTACTCGTGCGTAACCTTACGGGCGAGTAGGTATGCTCGCAAGGTGTCCACCCCACCCACCTTCAAGCGCCTCCCCCGCGCCGTACGCGAGCAGCAGATGCTCGACGCGGCCGTGAAAGTGTTCTCCCGCAGGGGGTTTCACGCCGCCAGCATGGACGAGATCGCCGTGGACGCCGGCATCTCCAAGCCCATGGTCTACGCGTACCTCGGCACGAAGGAAGAACTCTTCGTCGCCTGCCTGCACCGGGAGGGCACCCGGATGATGCAGGCCATCGCCGGGGCGGCGGCCCCCGACCTGCCGGCCGACGAGCGGCTCTGGCGGGGGCTGCGCGCGTTCTTCGGCTTCGTCGGGGCGCACCGGGACGGCTGGGCGGTGCTCTACCGGCAGGCCCGGGGCGAGCAGCCCTTCGCCGGCGAGCTGGCCGGCATGCGGGCCCGGCTGGTCGAGGTGGTCGCCGGGATGCTCGACCACGCCCTGCGCGCCCAGGGCCGCGAGGCCGGCGAGACCGACCTGGAGGTCGTCGCGTACGCCCTGGTGGGGGCGACCGAGTCGCTGGCGGACTGGCTCGCGGACCACCCGGAGGCGGACCCGGAGAAGACCGCCACCCGGATGATGAACGTGGCCTGGCTGGGGGCCGGGCAGCTGCTGGCCGGCGTCACCTGGCACCCACGGATCACCCCCTCCTGACCCGCTCGCCCTGTCCGCTGCGGCGGACATCCGCGCGGCAGCAGTCGCACGGGTGGAACGCCATGGTCGTCAAAGACGACCCGAGACAGCCGTGGCGTTCCACCCGTCGCGCGGTTCGGCGGCGGGTGTGGCGTGTCCCGTCGCCCGGTTCCGCGGTGGGCTGTGACCGTCGCCCGGTTCAGCCGCCGGGTGTGGCGTGGCCCCTGCGGTGGCGCAGCCAGCGGAACGACTCCAGCAGGAGGGTGATCGCCAGCGACAGGCCCACCCCGGCGAGGATGCCCTTGATCGGGTCGCGCTCGAAGGCCAGCCCGCCGAAGTAGCCGAGCAGGGCGCAGTAGAGCGCCCAGCTCACCGCCGCGACGGCGTCGAAGAGCAGGAACGAGCGGAGCGGGTAGCGGACCGCGCCCATGGTGAGGGTGACTGCCGTGCGGCCACCGGGGACGTACCGGGCGGTGGTGAGGATCAGCCCGCCGCGTCGGTGCACCGCCCGCCGGGCCCACTCCGAGCTGGCCCGGCGCCGGCTGTCCGCGGGGAAACGGGCGAGCCGGTTCGCGCCGCCGCCGCGCCCGATGGCGTACGAGACGTGGTCGCCGGCGCAGGCGCCCAGCGCGGCGGCGACAATCACCGCCACCAGGCTGGGGTTGCCGCCGGTGGCGAGCACGGCGGCGGTGATCACGGCCGCCTCGCCGGGTACGGCGGGGAAGAACGCGTCGACCGCGGTGAGCCCGAAGATCAGCAGGTACACCCACGGCGAGGTGACCAGCTGTCGGAGCAGGTCGAGCACGGACTCCATGCCTCCCATGCTCGCGGGGCGCGACCCGCCCGGTGGCAGAGTCGCCGGATCACCCGCACCTCGCCGGGGAGCCCCCGGGACGACCCGCCGTCACGCCGACACCGGGGCAGCCGGCCCGGCCGGAACCGCCGACGCCCGGGAGGCGGGGGCCGGCGGGGCGAGGAGCGGGCCGTGCGGGGTCTTGTCGCCGGCGGTGGGGCCGTGCGAGGTCAGCACCACCGGCGCGCCGAGTTCCCGGGCCACCGCCGACGCCCAGTCCGGCGGCGGGGCGTCGTACACGGGCCGGGAGCGCAGCAGACGGTCGGTGAGCGCGGCCTGCCGGTCCAGGTCGCCCGGCGGGCCCGGGGTGAGCCGGTCGGTGGTGTCGTAGCGGCGGCAGATCCGCAGCGCGGGGCCGGCGAGGTCGAGGTGGGTCAGCGCCAGGCCGTCGACCCCGCCGGCCGCGGCGAGGGCGTACCGGTGGGCGACCGCGTCGAAGTGGCCGAACCGGAACCGCCCCTGCCACGGGTTGGTCGGGTTGTGCGGGTCGGCCAGCGGCAGGGCCCGGTCCTCGGTCACCAGCGGGCCCGGCCCGTGTCGGGTGGTGACCACCCGGAGCACCCCGATGCGGGTGGCACCGCCGGGCAGGCCCGCCTCGGCGAGCAGGCTGTCGGCGTTGGCGAAGGTGGTGGTGCTCCACGTCGTGTACGGGTGGAAGCCGTGCCACTCGTCGAGCAGCACCCCCTGCGCGCCCTCGAAGACGCAGGTGCCGGCGCGCAGCGCCCCGGCCAGCCAGCTCCGGTCGACGATCGCGACCCGCCTGGCGAACCCGGTGAACGCGGGCAGGCAGTCGGCGACGGGCGGCGCGTCCAGCGGGCCCAGCTCGGCGGTGAGCCGGTCCCGCAGGGCGGTCAGCCGGCGGCGCAGCAGCGCCGGGGTGCGGCAGTCGGCCACCCGGGGCGCCTCGTCGGGGTGGGCGAGACCGTACGCGACGGCCTCACCCACCCCGAGCCCGCAGGAGCCGTGCCGGTCGGCTCCCCGGGCGATCTCCCGGGCCCGGTTCGCGGCCCGGTGGTACGGGGTGGCCAGCAGCGCCTCCCCGTCGACGGTCAACCGGTCGAGCGCGTCCGGCACCCCGACCGAGGCGAGATGGTCGGCCTCGGCGGCCAGCGCCAGCGGGTCCACCACCACGTGCCGCGACAGGTGCGTACGGACGCCGGGGTGGAAGGTCCCGGCCCCGAACTGCGCGAACGTGTGGTGCCGCCCGTCGCCCAGCACGACGTTGTGCGCCGCCTGCGCGCCCCCGTTGAAGCGGACCACCGTCTGCACGGGCCGGGTGGCGCAGAGCCAGTCCACGACCGTGCCCTTGCCGGCGTCGCCGAAGCCGAGGTCGACCACCGCCACGTGGCTCATCGCCGGGTCACCTTTCCGAAGCCGGGGCCGACCACCGCTACGGGTCTCACAGCCGGGTCACCTCGCCGCCGGTGTCGCGGAACGCGGGCAGCGTCGACACCTCGGCGCGCCGCCCCCCGCGCAGGCGGGCCAGCGCCTTGGAGACGGTGCCGGAGGCGCCCGAGCCGGCCCGGTCGAGGTCGCGCAGGCCCTCGTCCAGGTCGATGGCCTGCTCGCCGAGCCCGACGGTGAGCGCGATGGTCTCGCAGACCGCGTCGAGGTCGTCCAGCACGACGGCGTTCTGCCCGAGCAGGTCCCGCCAGGCGTCGAGCACCTTGGCGTTGCCGGAGTAGTGGCTGCCGGCGGGGAGCAGGTAGTAGGTGTCCCAGCGGCGGGTCAGCTCGTCGACGATCTGCCGCAGCGGCACGTCCTCGCGCAGGTCGTCGCCGATGACGCGCTTCACCTCCCGGGACTTCACCTTCGGGTACGCCAGCTCGTCGCCGATGATGAACAGGTAGCCGCGCCGGCCGCGCTTCTCCCAGGAGTCGGTCGCGGTGTGCCGGGCCATGAAGTACATGGCCAGCTCGTACGACTCGGTCATCTGCCCGCCGCCGCCGCCCTCCAGCACGATCCGACCCAGGTCGTCGTCCATCCGGTTGTCCGACTCGAACTGGCCGACCTGCAACGGCACCCGGTCGCAGGTGGCGTCGCCGATCGCGCCGAACATGATCTGCGGGTCGCTGGCGTAGCCCTGCCGTTGCAGCAGCCCGAGCAGCTGCGGCAGCTTGGTCTGCAGGACGCGCGGCACGTTGCGCATCGAGCCGGTGACGTCGAAGAGCACCGCGATGGGCGTCGACCGGGGGTGCTCGGCGGAGTCGCGGCTCTCGCGCATCGCGTCGCGGGGGTCGAGGGCGGGGTGCACGGTCCGCGCCCCGCTGTCGCTGTAGGAGAACGCGCTCTTGCCGGTCTTCCGGCGGTAGCGGTCGGCGGCGTCGTACACGTCGGTGGACCACATTCCACTGCCCATGACAGCTCCTTACGGGTTGAGGGTGAAGGGTCGGAAGGTGCGCGGCCCGTAGAGCCGCTCCAGCACCTCGTCCAGTTCGCGCAGCAGGCGCCAGGCGTCGTCGGGCCGGGCGTCCAGGGACCGCTGGCGGCAGCCCCGCGCGAAGTCGTGCAGCTCGCGGGGCGCGCGCGGCCCCATCAGCCAGGTCATGCATCCGCTGGCCATCGCGATGTCGGTGCCCGGCCCGCAGGGCTTCTTCCGGGGGATCTCGTCCGGGTACCAGTTCGCGTCGTAGCCGGGCACCAGTGCGGGGACCGTGCTGCCGACGGGGGCGGAGAAGCACCAGTCGACCAGCACCACGCCGTGCCCGTCCGGCTCGATCAGCACGTGCGGCGGCAGGACCGCGCCGTGCACGATGCCCGCCCCGTGGGCCAGGCCGAGCGCCACCAGCAGCCGGCGCCACATCCAGGCCACGTCGCGGGCGTCCAGCCCGTCCGGGTACGCGCGCCGGACCTCGTCGAGGTCGTGCAGGCCGGGCGCGGTGGCGAGCACGTTGATCCGCCGTTCGGCGCCGGTCGCGGCGTCCCGGTGCGGGAAGTCCTCGACCAACCGGGGCACGTACGGCAGGTAGCGCGGGTCGCCGCGCTCGGCGATGGTGCGCAGGGCGTGCGCCTCGCGGGCCATCAGGTCGTTGTCGGCGGGCCGCCGGGGCAGCTTGAGCAGCCGGTCCGACCCGACGTCGTAGAGGTCGGCCAGGTCGCCCGAGTGGGCCGGCGCGCCGAGGCGGTAGTCGCCGAGGACGGTGACCTGCCGGGCCCGCCAGCGGGTGGTGACCTGGACGAACGCGTCGGTGGCCTCGGCGCGTACCGCCGGGTCGGGCGGCAGGCGGTCGGGGTGCAGGGCCGCGACCAGCTCGCGGTAGCGCCGGGCCGGCTGGTTCGTGCCGAACAGCTCGGCGTCGGTGCGGGCCGCCGCGACCAGGCGGACGGCGTCGGCGGTCCTCATCGGAGCGTCTCCTCCGCGGCGGGGCGCAGCAGCGCCGGGTGCAGCAGCCGGGCGTCGCCGGCCCGGTAGAGCCGGGCGCGGGGGCCGCCCCGGGCGCCGCCGCGCTCGGTGCTGGTGCCGGTGCTCTCCACGAAGCCCGGCACGGAGAGCACCTTGCGGTGGAAGTTTCCGGCGTGCAGCGGGTGACCCCAGACCGTCTCGTAGACGGCGCGCAGCTCGCTGATCGTGAACTCGCCGGCGAGGAAGCGCGTGGCGAGCGGGGTGTATTCCAGCTTGGACCGGGCCCGATCCAGCGCGTCGTCGATGATCCGGCCGTGGTCGAAGGCGAGCTGCCGGCTGGTCAGCGCCGTCACCGGCAGCCAGACCGCCTCGTCGGCGTCGGTGCCGGCGGCCGGGTCCGGCAGGTCGGGGGCGAACGCGAGGTGGGCGATGGAGACGACGCGCATCCGCGGGTCGCGGTCGGGGGCGCCGTAGCTGCCCAACTGCTCCAGGTGTACGCGGCGCAGCCCCTCGCCGCCGAGCCCGGTCTCCTCGGCCAGCTCCCGCCGGGCGCCGGTGGTCAGGTCCTCGTCGGGGCGGACGAAACCGCCGGGCAGCGCCCAGTGCCCCTCGAAGGGCGGCTGCCCGCGCCGGATCAGCAGCAGGTGCAGCGCGCCGTCCCGGATGGTCAGTGCCACCACGTCGACGGTCACGGCGACCGACGGATAGGCCCGGGGGTCGTACGCGGCCAGGAACTCCTGCTCGTCAACCATGTCTCTCTCATTCTGAGAACATCTCTATCTGAGAAGAACCTAGCGCACGAAAGCGCCCCTGCCAAGCCCGGGACGCGGATTCGGCAGGGGCGTACCCCGCTTCGGCAGGGGCGCCTCAGTGCACGAGGCCCACCAGGTGCGGTCGGCCGCGCAGGTCGTGCAGGGCGAACCCGCCGTCGGGCAGGAGGCCGAAGCTCACCGTGCCCGGTAGCGGCACCGGCAGCTTGAAGGCCACCTCGACCGTGTAGGCGTCCGGCAGCCGGTTCTCCAGCGCGGCCAGGCAGCGGGCCTTGCTCCACATCCCGTGCGCGATCGGTCGGGGGAAGCCGAACAACCGGGCGCCGAGACGGGAGGTGTGGATCGGGTTGTGGTCGCCGGAGACCCGCGCGTAGTCCGTACCGACGCGGGGCTCGACCCGCCAGCGGGCCGAACCGGCCGGCGCCGTGGGCCGCTCGTGCCGGTCCCGCCGCCCGCCGCCGCCCCGCCCGCCCTCCCTGCCGAGGTACGTCGAGACGCCGCGCCAGACCTCCTCCCCGTCGACCGAGCCGACCAGCACCACGTCGACCTGCCGGCCCCGCTCGTGCGGGCGTAGGTTCTCCGCGTACGTGCGGAAGTCGAGGGTCTCGTCGGCGGTGACCGGGCGGTGCACGGTGATCCGGTTGCCGACGTGCACCACGCCGGTCAGCGGGATGGGGAACTCCGGCGCGGTCATCAGCCGCAGGGCCAGCGGGAAGCCCATGACGTGCGGGAACGTGGCGGGCAGCCGGTCGGTGAGCCGGAATCCGCAGACCCGGTCGTAGTCGGCCAGGTGCGTCCGGTCGACGGTGATCCCGCCGACGGCCAGCTCGACCGCCGGGACGCCCGCCGAGCGCCGCCCGCCGCCGAGGCCCGGCAGCGCGCCGAGCAGCGCCCGCCGGTAGAGCGCCCCGGCCGCCGGCATCCGGGGCAGCTCGACGCGCTCCCGGGCGCCCGTCCCGGCGCGCCCGGCCGGGTCCCGCGCCGTCCGGCCGGAGAGGTCCTGCGTCGCCTCGACCGAGGCGGCGGAGAGGTCGTGCGTCTGCTCGAGGCTCAGGTCGTGGCCGGACGGTTCCGGCTGGCGGATCGCGTCCAGGGTCTCCTGCGACAGGATCTCGGTGGGGCCGTCGATCAGCTCGTGCACCGACAGGTCGTCCGGGCCCTCCGCCGGTCGTTCCCTCCTCGCCATCACGCCCCCAGCAGGCTCTGGCCGCAGACCCGGACGACGTTGCCGCTGACCGCGCCGGAGGCCGGCCACGCCAGCCAGCCGATGGTCTCGGCGACGTCCACCGGCAGCCCGCCCTGGGACATGCTGTTCATCCGTCGGCCCGCCTCGCGCAGCACCAGCGGGATGTGCGCGGTCAGCCGGGTCTCGATGAACCCGGGGGCGACAGCGTTGACGCTGATCTGCCGTTCGCGCAGCGCCGGGGCGAGCGACTCCACCAGCCCGATCACGCCCGCCTTGCTGGTGGCGTAGTTGGTCTGGCCCCGGTTGCCGGCGATGCCGGCGATCGAGGAGACCGAGACGATCCGGCCGCCGGCCGGGATCAGCTCCCGCGCCAGCAGCACGTCGTTGATCCGCTCCTGGCTGGAGAGGTTGACGTCGAGCACCGAGTCCCACCGGTCGGCGTCCATCCGGCCGAGGGTCTTGTCGCGGGTGATGCCGGCGTTGTGCACGACCACGTCCACCCGGCCGTGCCGGCCGGCCAGGTGCTCGGCGAGCCGGTCGGGGGCGTCGGGGGCGGTCAGGTCGAGCTGGACGGCCGTGCCGCCGATCTCGTTGGCGACCGCCGCCAGCTCGTCCCCGGCCGCCGGGATGTCCAGCGCGACTACCCGGGCGCCGTCGCGGGCCAGCACCCGGGCCAGCGCCGCGCCGATGCCCCGGGCCGCCCCGGTGACCAGGACGACCTGCCCGTCGAGCGGGCGGTCCCAGTCGGCCGGCGGCTCGGCCGTGCCGGCGCCGACCCGGACGACCTGCCCCGAGACGTACGCGGACCGGCCGGAGAGCAGGAACCGCAGGGTCGCCTCCAGGCTGGTCCAGGTGCCGGCGTCGGGCTCCCGCGTCACGTGGACCAGCTGGGCCGTGACGCCCCGGCCGAACTCCTTGCCGATGCTGCGGGTCAGCCCCTCCAGGGCCCGCTGGGCGGTCGCCTCCCGGGGGGAGCCGCACTCCCCGGGCGGGGTGCCGAGCACGACGACCCGGCCGCTGGGCAGCACCGAGCGGGCGTGCGGGTGGAAGAAGTCGTACAGCTGACGCAGGTCGGCGGAGTCGGTGATGCCGGTGGCGTCGTACACCAGGGCGGCGTGGCGCCCGGTGGGTTCCACGGCGTCGGGACCGCGCAGCTCGACCCCGGCGGCGGTCAGGAGCCTGCCGACCGGCTCGGCGAGCCGGCCGCCGGTCGCGGCGCCCAGCAGGACGGGGCCGGGAACGAGGGGCTCGCCGGGGACGTGCCGGCGCAGTCGCGGCGGGTCGGGCAGCCCGAGGCGCTTGACCAGCGCACGACCGGCCCCCGATCGGACGAAGCTCGCGTACCTGTCGGTCATAGGCGTAGCCTACTGGCGAGTAGGTTGAGGG
The DNA here is from genome assembly GCF_040640115.1 of Micromonospora sp. NPDC023644. Taxonomy (NCBI): domain Bacteria; kingdom Bacillati; phylum Actinomycetota; class Actinomycetes; order Micromonosporales; family Micromonosporaceae; genus Micromonospora; species Micromonospora sp. NPDC023644. Next base: position 287,036 of record NZ_JBFABA010000003.1, read on the forward strand.
CAAGTCTTTCGAGGAGGCGGGATCGTGCAGAGCATCCGGCGGGTCGCGGTCATCGGCGGCAACCGCATCCCCTTCGCGCGGTCCAACTCGCGGTACGCCAGCGCGTCGAACGCCGACATGCTGGGCGCCGCGCTGGACGGGCTCGTCGCCCGGTTCGGCCTGGCCGGCCAGCGGGTCGGCGAGGTGGTGGCCGGCGCCGTGCTCAAACACGCGAAGGACTTCAACCTCACCCGCGAGGTCGTACTCGGCTCGAAGCTCGACCCGCACACCCCCGCCTACGACATCCAGCAGGCCTGCGGCACCGGGCTGGAGGCGGCCATCCTGGTCGCCAACAAGATCGCCCTCGGGCAGATCGACGTCGGCATCGCCGGCGGCGTGGACACCACCTCCGACGCGCCGCTCGCGGTCAACGAGGAGATGCGCCGCACGCTGCTCAGGCTGAACAGCGCCCGCACCCTCGGCGAGCGGCTGAGGATCGCCGCGAAGCTGCGCCCCACCCAGCCGTTCAAGCCGGAGATCCCGCGCAACGCGGAGCCGCGTACCGGGCTGTCGATGGGGGAGCACGCCGCCCGCACGGCGCTGCGCTGGCAGGTCGACCGGCAGGCCCAGGACGAGCTGGCGCTGCGCTCGCACCAGCGGCTCGCCGCCGCGTACGACCGGGGGTTCTTCGACGACCTGCTGACCCCCTACCTCGGCCTGACCCGAGACGCGAACCTGCGCCCCGACACCAGCCTGGAGCGGCTCGGCGCGCTGAAGCCGGTCTTCGGCGCGAAGGGACCCGACGCCGACGCGGCGACCATGACGGCCGGCAACTCGTCGCCGCTGACCGACGGCGCCTCGACGGTGCTGCTGGCCAGCGAGGAGTGGGCCCGCGAGCACCACCTGCCGGTGCTGGCGTGGTTCTCCTGGTCGGAGACCGCCGCCGTCGACTTCGTGCACGGCGACGAGGGCCTGCTGATGGCCCCCGCGTACGCGGTGCCCCGGATGCTGTCCCGGGCCGGGCTGACCCTCCAGGACTTCGACTTCTACGAGATCCACGAGGCGTTCGCCTCGCAGGTGCTGGCCACCCTGGCCGCCTGGGAGTCGCCGGAGTTCTGCAAGGACCGGCTGGGGCTGGACGCCCCGCTCGGGACGATCGACCGGGAGAAGCTGAACGTCAACGGCTCGTCGCTGGCCGCCGGGCACCCGTTCGCGGCCACCGGCGGCCGGATCGTGGCGACCCTGGCCAAGCTCCTCGCCGACAAGGGCAGCGGCCGGGGCCTGATCTCGATCTGCGCGGCGGGCGGGCAGGGCGTGACCGCCATCCTCGAACGCTGACCGCAGGCGGGGTCTCAGCCCGTCAGCATCACCGGCCCGCGGGTCGAGCTACTTGATCGTGCCGGCCGGGGCGAGCCATCGCACGGGCTGCCCGGTCACCTCGGCGATCTGGTCGAAGTCACGGTCGTAGTGCAGCAGGGAGAGGCCCTGGTACTCGGCCGTCGCCGCGATCAGCAGGTCGACGGCACCGGCGGACCGGTGGGTGCCCCGGGCGGTGAGCTCGTCCTGGATCTCGGTCGCCCGCTCGTAGATCCGGTCCGGCATGCCCACCCAGCTGAACGCCGTCCGGAGTCGGTCCCCCAGCCACCTGCGGTCGGCCTGCGAGCGGGCCGAATACAGGAACTCCAGCTCGACCAGCGGACAGACCGCGAGCAGGCCGGCCGTGAGTGGCTGTTCCCAGCGGGCCTGGGTGTCGGGGTCGCGCAGGAGCCGGACCAGCGCACTGGTGTCCACCAGGTAGTCCGCGAGTCTCACGACCGGTACGTGTCCTTGTCGAGCAGTTCGTCGAAGTCGCCGGCCTGGGCCCGTCCGCTGAGTTCCGCCAGGGCGCGGGCGCGACGGAGGCGGGCAGCCCCTTCCCGCAGCGCGACGTTCACCGTCTCCTTCTTGGTCTTGGTGCCGAAGGCCGCGGCGGCGTCCGCCAGCGCCTCGTCGTCGACGTCCACCAGGATCTTGGTCACGCGCGCCCCCTATATACGGTCCGGGAGTCGAGTATATCCAGCGCCGGTCCGCGTGGTGGGGGATCGAGACGCCCGCGCCGTCGGTCGCCGAGCAACCTCACCGACCCGTCGGTCCGTTCCCCAGGCATGAGGCGAAAGCAAGGTCCGGCGCGGTGAACCGGGCCGACGAGGACGAGTACCGGCAGTTCGTGAGCGTCCGGTTGGAGTCACTGCGCATCACGGCGTACCTGCTCTGCCGAGAGTGGCACACCGCGGACGACCTGGTGTCCATCACCATCGGCAAGCTCTACCGGCACTGGCGGCGGGTGCGCCGCGTGGAGCACGTCGACGCGTACGTCCGCGGCATGCTCACCAACGCCTGGCTGGACGAGCGGCGTCGGCCGTGGCGGCGGGAGAGGTCCACCGACGACCTGCCCGACCGGGCCGAGCCGAACGTGCCGGAGGTGGCACTCGCCGACCGGGAGTTGCTCCTGGACCTGCTGGCGCAGCTACCGCCACGCCGCCGGGCCGTGGTGGTCCTGCGCTTCTACTGCGACCTCTCGGTCGAGGAGACCGCCCGTGCGCTGGGAATCAGCGCGGGCACCGTGAAGAGCCAGGCGGCGCGAGGGCTGGAGAGCCTGCGTGCCCTGGTGTCGATCGACGCGAGCAGGGAGGGCGCATGAGTCACCGGACGATCTTCGAAGAGGCGGTCGGTGAGGTACCGCCCAGCTCCATCGACCTGGACCGGGTCATCTCCCGGCAGCGCCGCCGCCTGCGACTGCGCCGGCTCGCCGTGATCGGGACGGCGGCCGTCGCGGTCGGCGCGATCACGGTCGGGGCGGCCGTCACCGGGGGTCACCCGCGGACGGCCCCGCCGGCGGCGCCGAGCCCGACGGTACGTATCCCGCCGCCCGGCCATGATCAGGTCTTCACCCCCACCGACCGGGCGATCTTCGAGGCGATGAGCCGGGTGGCGCCGGACCTCGAATGGATACGGCAGGAAGGCGCCTGGGAGGGCGGGGCGGTCTGGGGATCCGGGGCGAGCACCCGCGGCTACACCCCGAACGGCTATCTGGGCCAGGGGCGGGTCCGTGCCGGTGACCGGGTCGGCTACCTCGTCGTGGGCATCCCGCTGGACTGGGGAGCGTTGCAGCCCTGCCCGCCCGAGCCGATGCGGAGGGCCCGTTGCGCCACCCGGACCGGACCCGCCGGCGAGACGATCCGGGCCAGCTCCGCGCGCAACCCGGATGCCGGGCCCCGCAGGAGTCCGACCGGCTTCACCATGACCCATTCGGTCTGGGTGCAGCGGCCCGACGGCGTGGTCATCAACGTCAGCATCAGGGGTGAGGACGAGGATCCGCCGCTCACCGAGGCGCAGTTGGCCGCGCTGGTGCTCGACCCGGCCGTCGCCGAGGTGGCCGCTGATCCGCTCCGTGGGGACGCCCGGGCCCGCCGGCAGCTGGTCCACAGTTGGGTGCTCGCCGCGATTCAGCGGCAGGCGCCGGGTGTCACCGGCGCGGAGGGGGAGGGCCCGGTGTTCACCGCGAACGACCTGGGCGCGGGTTGGAGCGACCGCGGTGCCGAGAGCCGGAACACGACGGACACCTACTGGGGGTACGGCCGGGTCATGGTCAAGCGGGTGGCCGGGCTCCTGTCGGTGGACATCCGGCGGCGCGACGCGGTTCCGGAGGGTGGCCTGATCTGTGGCGAGCCCACACCGACCCGGGTCTGCGAGGCGGGCGCGGGGCCGCGCGGCGAGCGGCACCGCACCACCACGACCCGGGACGCCGACGGGGTCGCCACGCAGCGGGAGATCGACGTACGGCGTGGCGACGGCACGTGGCTGCGGGTGACGCTCGCGGCGAACGCGAAGGGCCGTTTTCCGCTCACCGTGACGCAGCAACTGGGGATCGCCCTCGACCTGACGGTCACGTTGCCCGGCGGGTGAGGTCCGTGGACGACCGACGCCCGCCCGGCGCGAAGCCGGGCGGGCGTCGCCGGACCTACGTGGTCCGCTCAGCCCGGCACGGGTGTGCCACCGGCCGGCGATCCCCGGCCGTCCGGGCTGGTGGGCGGCCGGACGGCCTCGTCGGGGTCACGTCCGCGGACATGAAAGACTGAGGTACGTGACGATCCCGAACGTGCTCGCCAACCGGTACGCCTCGCCCGAGCTGGTCGCCCTCTGGTCACCGGAGGAGAAGATCCGGATGGAGCGGCGGCTCTGGCTCGCCGTGCTCCGGGCGCAGCGGGACCTCGGCGTGCCGGTGCCGGACGGCGTGGTCGAGGCGTACGAGCGGGTGCTCGACCAGGTCGACCTGGGCTCGATCGCCGAGCGGGAGCGGGTCACCCGGCACGACGTGAAGGCCCGGATCGAGGAGTTCAGCGCGCTCGCCGGGCACGAGCACGTGCACAAGGGCATGACCTCCCGGGACCTCACCGAGAACGTCGAGCAGCTCCAGGTGCGCCGCTCGCTGGAGCTGATCCGGGACCGGGTGGTCGCCACCCTGGCCCGGCTGTCCCGGCTCGCCGTCGAGCACTCCGACCTGGTGATGACCGGCCGCTCGCACAACGTCGCGGCGCAGGCCACCACGCTGGGCAAGCGCTTCGCGTCGGCCGCGGAGGAGCTGCTCATCGCGTACGAGCGGCTGGACGACCTGATCAACTGGTACCCGCTGCGCGGCATCAAGGGCCCGGTCGGCACCGCCGCCGACCAGCTCGACCTCTTCGACGGCGACGCCGAGCGGGTGGCCGAGCTGGAGCGCCGGGTCGCGGGGCACCTGGGCTTCAGCCGGGTGCTCGACAGCGTCGGCCAGGTCTACCCGCGCTCGATCGACCTGGCGGTGCTCTCCGCGCTGGCGCAGATCGCCGCCGCCCCGTCGTCCCTGGCGACCACGATCCGGCTGATGGTCGGCCAGGAGCTGGCCACCGAGGGCTTCAAGCCGGGCCAGGTGGGTTCCAGCGCGATGCCGCACAAGATGAACACCCGGTCCAGCGAGCGGGTCAACGGCTTCGCGGTGATCATCCGGGGCTACCTGTCGATGGTCGGCGAGCTGGCCGGCGACCAGTGGAACGAGGGGGACGTCTCCTGCTCGGTGGTCCGCCGGGTCGCCCTGCCGGACGCGTTCTTCGCCGCCGACGGGCTGTTCCAGACCTTCCTCACCGTGCTGGACGAGTTCGGCGCGTACCCGGCGGTGGTCAACCGCGAGTTGGAGCGCTTCCTGCCCTTCCTGGCCACCACCAAGATCCTGGTGGCGGCGGTCCGGCGCGGCGTCGGCCGCGAGGTCGCCCACGAGGTGATCAAGGAGCACGCGGTCGCGGTGGCCCTGGCCATGCGCGAGAAGGGCGCCGCCGAGAACGACCTCTTCGACCGCCTCGCGGCGGACGGCCGCCTGGGCCTGACCCGCGGCGAGATCGACGCGCTGGTCGCCGACCGGACGGCCTTCGTCGGCGCCGCCCCAGCCCAGGTCGAGGCGGTCGTCCGCCGCATCGCCGCCGTCGTCGACGCCCACCCCCAGGCCGCCACCTACACCCCACCCCCCATCCTCTGACCCACCCACCCCACCCCCCGGCCTCCAAGCCGGTCGATGATTTGGTTTGGGGGGGGGTTTGATATAGTCTTGGGCCCCCACCAGATGTAAAAGGGGGTTGCGGGGGGGGGGCGGGGGGGGTGGGGGA
>NZ_JBFABA010000004.1:0-275167 GCF_040640115.1 Micromonospora sp. NPDC023644
CGGCGACCCGGTCGCCGGCGGTCGCGCGGTCGCCGACGGCGGACGCGGCGTCGACCGGACGCTCGGCGACCGGACGCTCGGCGGGCGGCGGGAACTCGGCGGGCGGCGGGAAGGGGCGCGGCTTGGCAGCCGGCGGCTCCGGCGGGAGGTGGTCGCCCCAGCCGCGCGCCGTGCTCGCGGCGGACGGGGGGTCCTCGGCGGTGGCGCGGTCGACCGTCGGCGCGTGGAAGCCGGGCGGCACCTCGAAGCCGCTGGCGGCGGTGCCCACGGGCGGGACTTGGACGGCCGGGGGCGCCGACGTCGGCAGGCCGGGGTCGGCCCAGCGGGCCTGGCGCCCGGTCGACGGGTCGTCGGAGGAGCGCCGGTCGTCGGAGGAGCGCCGGACCGGACCGGGCTCGGGGTCGGTGAACCCGCGCCGCGGCCCCGGCGGCTCGTCGGCCGTCGGCGCCGGGCGCTGCACGGGCACCACCAGCCGGTCGTTGCCCGGGTCGCGGCGCTGCTCGCCGAGGATGCCGGGCGGGGCGCTCACCGGAGTCTGGCGGCCGGCCGGCGCGTCGTCGGCGTGGTCGACGCCGTTGACGTGGTGGCCGTTGACCCGGGCCGGCGGCTCGGCCCCGGCCCGCAGGCCGGGCAGCGGTGGCGGCAGGTCGCCGTGTCGCGGCGACGAGGCGGCCCACCCGGGGGTCGGATCGGGCGGCCCCCACGGCGAGGCCGGCTCGCGAGGGCCGGAGATGTCCCCGCCCCGGGACCAACTGGCCGCCGAGGGCGCCCACCCGCTGCCGGAACGGGCCAGGTCGTCCTGCGGACCCGTCCCGTCGCCGTGCTCTCCCGGGGTGGCGGCACCGGGTTGCCCTGTTTCACTCACCGCGCGCTCCTTGGTCGCCCCCGCTGAGGCTACCGTGTGGTGACAGTGGCGATAAGTTACAGCGGCGGGCCAATTCCGCGACGGGTCCCGGGCCCCGACCGGTTCGGGTGAAATGCCGGCTCGTACGAAGAACTCGGAGGTTCCCATGACCGCTGTGGGGAACGGTGCCCAGACCGCCGGCCGGCCCACCCGCCTGCCCCGTTCCGCGCGCCGCAAGCAGTTGCTCGCCGCGGCCCAGGAGGTGTTCGTCGCCCAGGGTTACCACGCGGCTGCGATGGACGACATCGCCGAGCGGGCGGGAGTCTCCAAGCCGGTGCTCTACCAGCACTTCCCCGGCAAGATGGATCTCTATCTCGCCCTGCTGGACACGCACTGCGACGCGATCCTCGCGAAGGTCGACGACGCCATGCGCGGCACCAACGACAACAAGGAGCGGGTCGGCGCGTCGGTGCGCGCGTACTTCGACTTCGTCGACCACGAGAGCGAGGCCTTCCGCCTCGTCTTCGAGTCGGACCTGCGCAACGACCCGGCGGTGCGGCAGCGCGTCGAGCGGGTGGAGCAGGGCTGCATCGCGGCGATCACCGACACCATCATCTCCGACACCGGGATCAGCCGGGCGCACGCCGAGCTGCTCGCCTCCGGCCTGGTCGGCGCGGCCGAGACCGCCGCGCAGTTCTGGCTGGCCCGGGGCCGGCAACTGCCCAAGGCCGAGGCCGAGGCACTGGTCGCCGCGCTCTCCTGGCGGGGCATCGCCAGCTTCCCGCTGCAAGGTGAGTCAGCCTGAACATCCGGCCCCGAGATCGGATAGCCTTCCCATCGGCGGCTCTTTCGCCCGAATGAGGAGGCACAGTGGAGGTCAAGATCGGCGTGCAGTACGCGCCCCGCGAGCTGGTCCTGGAGAGCGCGCAGTCGCCGGCCGAGATCGAGCAGATCGTGACCGACGCCTTCGGCAAGGACGAGGGCACCCTCTCCCTGACCGATGAGAAGGGCCGGCGGGTGATCGTGCCGGTCAACAAGGTCGCCTACGTCGAGATCGCCGAGGCGTCGCCGCGCGCGGTCGGGTTCACCGTCCGCTGAGTGGTCCGGTCGGCCGCGACGGGTGACCCGACGATCGCCCGTCGCGGACCGCCGGTCGCGGTCAGTTGTTCAGCCCGGCGGCGGCCATCCGCGTGGTGTGCGCCGCGGTCAGCCGTCGGAACAGCCCCGGCACGTCCACCCGCCCGCTCCGTGCGACGAGCGCGGTGAGCGCCCCCTGCTCGGCGGTGGCCACCCGGCCGGCCTGCGACAGCGCCTCGCCGACCAGTCGCCGCGCCCACATCGAGAGCCGGCCGGCCACCCTCGGATCGGCCTCGACGGCCGCCCGGATCTCCGCGACGGCGAAGTCGGCGTACGACGAGTCGTGCAGCACGTCGAGGACGAGCTGGCGGTCCGGCTCGGCCAGGGCCTCGGCGATCTCCCGGATGAAGTCGTCGGTGATGGCGTCGCCCACGTACGCCTTCGTCACTGCCTCCGCCCAGTCCCGCGGCTCGGTCGAGTCGTGGTACGCCTGGAGCGGCTCGACGTACGGCGCCATGGCGTCGTCGGGCAGCACGCCGAGCGCGGCGAGCCGGTCGGCCAGCCGCCGGTAGTTGCCGATCTCGGCGGCGGCCATCTCGCCCAGCGCCGCCCGCCGGCGCAGATCGGGGGCGAGGCGGGCGTCGACGGCCATCCGCTCGAAGGCGAGCAGCTCACCGAGGGCCACCAGGCCGAGCAGGTCGACGACGGCGCGGTCGGGCAGATCGGTCGCGGGCACGAGCGCAGGCTACCGCCCACCGGCAAACCGGTCCGGAGTGGCACAGGTCACACCGGTTGCCCCCGGCGTGTCGCGTGCGCATGGAATCAGGACGACACCGGGTCGGTTCAGGTAACATGGAGCAGTTGCCGCGGGCGCCGATTTGGCCAGACTGGTCCCACCGATCAGCCGGTCCGATCGAAGTGTGAGGCCCGCGGCGCGCGTGCGGCCCGGTCCGGCAAGGCGATCTGCCGCCGACCGTGTGGCCCGCGCCACACCGAACGCGCCCTGAGGACATGACGGGGCGCACCCACGAGAGGGCACCCCCAAATCCATATGAGCGAGCTGACTCAAGACCTCATGGACGGCCAGGAACTGGCCGCCACCGCTCCGGTGCGTCCGGAGGCACCCACCTTCGCCGAGCTGGGCGCGCGTCAGGAGACCGTCGACGCGCTGGCCGCGGCCGGCATCACCCGCGCCTTCGCCATCCAGGAGTACGCGCTCCCGATCGCGATGCGCGGCACCGACCTGATCGGCCAGGCGCCCACCGGCACCGGCAAGACCCTCGGCTTCGGCGTACCGCTGCTGGAGCGGGTCTTCGCGCCGGGCGAGGGCAGCGACGGCGTGCCGCAGGCGCTGGTCGTCGTACCCACCCGCGAGCTGGGCATCCAGGTGGCCAAGGACCTCGCCGCCGCGGGCAGCACCCGGGGCGTCCGGGTGCTGCCGATCTACGGCGGCGTGGCGTACGAGCCGCAGATCGACGCGCTGCGCAAGGGCGTGGAGATCCTGGTCGGCACGCCCGGCCGGCTGATGGACCTGCAGAAGCAGAAGCACCTGCGGCTGGACCGCGTCCACGCCCTGGTGCTGGACGAGGCCGACCGCATGCTCGACCTGGGCTTCCTCGACGACGTCGAGAAGATCCTGGCGATGCTGCCTGAGGACCGGCAGACCATGCTCTTCTCGGCGACCATGCCGGACCCGATCGTCACCCTCTCCCGGCGCTTCCTGCGCCACCCGGTGACGATCCACGCCGGGCACACCGCCGAGACCGGGCCCTCGCCGCAGACCCAGCAGCTGGTCTACCGCACGCACTCGATGAACAAGGTCGAGGTGGTGGCGCGCATCCTCCAGGCCGAGGGGCGCGGGCTCACCATGATCTTCACGCGGACCAAGCGGGCCGCCGACCGGGTCGCCGAGGACCTCGACTTCCGCGGGTTCGCGGTGGCCGCGGTGCACGGTGACCTCGGGCAGGGTGCGCGCGAGCGGGCGCTGCGGGCGTTCCGGGCCGGCAAGATCGACATCCTGGTCGCCACCGACGTGGCGGCCCGCGGGCTGGACGTCACCGGGGTCACCCACGTGATCAACTACGACTGCCCCGAGGACCAGGACACCTACACCCACCGGATCGGCCGCACCGGTCGCGCCGGGGCGACGGGCGTCGCGGTGACCTTCGTCGACTGGGACGACATGCCCCGCTGGCGCATCATCGACAAGACCCTCGGTCTGGAGATGCCGGAGCCGCCGGAGACGTACCACACGTCCCCGCACCTCTACACCGACCTGCACATCCCCACCGACGTCAGCGGCACCCTGCCGACCGCCGAGCGCACCCGCGCCGGGCTGTCGGCCGAGGTCGAGGAGGACCTCGGCGGCGGACGGTCCCGCCGGGGCGAGAGCGGCCGGGGCGCCCGGCGCGGCGAGCGCGGCGAGGGCCGTGGTCGCGGTGACCGCCGCTCGGGCCGCGCCGGCGGTGAGACCGACGCGCCGCAGGCCGACGCGCCGGCCAACGCCGCCGAGGAGGGCCCGCGCATCCCGCGTCGCCGCCGGCGTCGCCGCGCCGGCGAGACCGTCGCGGGCGAGCCGACCACGGTGATCACCGCCGAGGCCGGCGACACCCCGGCCGCCACCGAGGGCGAGGCCGCGAAGCCCCGCCGCCGCCGGCGCCGTCGTGGTGGTGGCTCCGCCGCCGGTACGCCGGCCGAGGCGACCGCCGACTGACCGTCGAACGTCACCCGAGATCCCCCGGACCGGTGCACCCGGTGCGGGGGATCTCCTCGTCCGGGCCGTGCCCCGCGCCCGGCGGGATCTCCCCGTCCGGGCCGTGCCCCGCGCCCGGCGGGATCTCCCCGTCCGGCCCCCGCGCTCCAGGCGCGGGCGGACTCGATCCGGCGGGCGGGCTCGATCCGGTCCTGCTCGCCGCGAACCACGCCGGGGAGAGCCCCCGTCGAACACCGTCGTCGGACCGCGCGCCGGAGAGACCGCCGGTCGACCAGGAAAGATGGAGCAATGCCCGAACCGCTGGACGCCGCCCTGACCGAGGTCCGGGCACTGCTGCTCGACCCGGCGCTCACCCGTGCGGTGGCCGCCGGACGCCGACGTGGACACCGCCCCTCGGTGGTCCGCGCCGAACTACGGCCGGTCGCGCTCAAGGCCGGCTCCCGGTTGCAGATCTCCACCTCCGACGGCTCCCGCCCGTACACCCGCAACGTGGCCCCCGGCCCGGAGGCGGACGCGGCGGTGGACGCGCTGCTGGCCGAGCCGTTCGGCAACTGGCACGTGGAGACGGCCGACGCGACGCTCCAGCTGCGGGTCACCAAGTCCGGCGAGGCGCAGGTGCACCGGGCCGCCGCGGCCCGGCCGGCCGCCGAGCCGGGAGGTCACGACCGGGCGAAGGAGTACCTGCTCGACCCCGGCGACCCGATCTTCGCCGAGATCGGCGGCTCGGCGGCGAAGCGGCGCCAGGTCGACGCGTTCCTGCGGGCGCTCGCGGCCACCCTCCCCGACGACCTGACCGGCCCGCTGCGGGTGGTCGACCTGGGCTGCGGCAACGCGTACCTGACCTTCGCCGCCTACCGCTGGCTGTCCCGGCAGGGGATCGACGTCGAGCTGGTCGGCGTGGACGTCCGGGAGGACCAGCGGCGGCGCAACACCGAGCTGGCCGAGCGGCTGGGCTGGGCCGACCGGGTCAGTTTCGTGGCCGGCACGATCGCCGACGCCGTCGTGGAGCCCGCCCCCGACCTGGTGCTGGCCCTGCACGCCTGCGACACCGCCACCGACGAGGCGCTGGCCCGGGCGGTGCGCTGGCAGGCCCGCTGGGTGCTCGCCGCGCCGTGCTGCCACCACGACGTCGCGGCCCAGCTGCGTGCGCGGCCGACCCCGGCGCCGTACGAGCTGCTGACCCGGCAGGGCATCCTCCGCGAGCGCTTCGCGGACGTCCTCACCGACGCGCTGCGGGCGGGGCTGCTCCGGCTGCACGGCTACCGGGCCGAGGTGGTGGAGTTCGTCGACTCCCGGCACACCCCGCGCAACCTCCTCGTCCGGGCCCGACGCACCGGCACCGCGCCGACCGCCGCCCAGCGCGCGGAGTACCGGGAACTCGTCGACCAGTGGGCGGTGACCCCACGGCTGGAGGCGCTGCTGCCGCCGGCGCCCACGCCGGAACCGGCCGCCCGGGTGTGATCCACGCCATGCCGCCCGGCGCGAAGTCCCGGCCACGGGCCGGTCTGGTCGATCAGTCAATTGCTTCCTTACCTTTCCGTACTACCCTCGGAGACGCACCGCCGGGTGCCGGCCGGGAGGGAAGGCCCGCAGGGATGGGTTCCGTAGAGGTTTCGCCGCAGATGGCCTTCGCACGTTTCGTGCGGCGCGCCATCGACGACGCCCGCGAGGAACGCGGCTGGACCGTCACCGACCTGGCGTCCCACACCGGCGTCGGTCGGTCGACCGTGTTCCGTTGGCTCGCCGGGGACTGGCAGGACTACCCCGAGCTGGCCAAGGTGCGCGGCTTCTGCGCCGCGCTGGACCTGCCGGTCGCGGCCGCGTTCCGCGCGCTCGGCCTGCCCGACGCCGGTCCCGCGCCCCGTCGGCGCGTCGACGACGGCCCGGTCGAGGCGGACGTCCGGGTGATCCTGCAGCGGCTGGCCGACCCGACCGTGCCGGCCGAGGAGAAGCACCACATCCGCGACCTGCTGCGCTACCTGGCCCGCCGCCCGATCCGCCGCGCCGGCTGAGCGTGCCGCCGGCACCGCGTCCCGCGAGCGGGGACATCCCCGTCGCCCGATCCGCCGCGCCCCCGGCGCCGACCCGGCGCCGTCAGGGCACGGTGAGCGTGAACTCGGCGGTCCGCACCACGCCGGCGACCTGGAAGTCCAGGTAGAGCCGGTACCGGCCCGGGTCGGGCGCGGTCACCCAGAACGTCACCGCCCCGTCGACCGGTTGCGGCTCGGGGTGGACGTGCAGGTAGCCGAGATCCCCCTCGCGCAGGGCGACCAGGTGCCCGTACGCGCCGAGGTAGCGCTCCAGCGCCGGGCGCCCGCCGGGCGATTCGACGCGGAAGGTCAGCGGCACGGTCACGCCGGCCTGCGGGGCGCCCTGGTAGCTGACGGTGAACCCGTCGGTCGTGGCCGAGGACGCCGCCGCCGGCAGCGGCCTCGGCTGGTAGCCGCCCGGCGCGGTCAGGTCGACCCCGAGGGTCACGGCGGTCTGCCGGCCGTCGTCGGCGAGCGCGGTGAAGTCGGCGTACGCCCGCCAGACCCCCGGCTGCGGCAGGGTCAACGGCACCGACCAGGTGCCGTCGGCCGCCATCGTCGGGTGCAGGTGCTGGTAGCCGGTCAGGTCGCGACGCACCACGATCAGGTGCATCGGCTTGTCGTGCACGACCGCGAAGCGGGTCACCGGACGGCGTTGCGCGTCCCGCACCTGGAAGCGCAGCTCGCCCGGGCGGCCGGCGGTGAACGCGGCGGCCACCGGGGCGAGGGTGTAGCCCGCCGCGCTGACCGAGAGGCCGCCGGCCTGCGCCGCCGCGGCCTGGTCGGCGCCGTGCTCGTGGGCACCCGTGCCCGGCGCGTGGCTGTGCCCGCCGAGGGCGCTGTCGGTTCCCGCCGCCGCGGACGGGCCGCCGCCGTCGAGCCGACCGAGGCCGAAGCCGAGCAGGACGGCGAGCACCAGCCCGCCGACGACCAGCGCCAGCCGGACGGTGCCCCGGTCCGGCACGGCCGACACGTGCTCCGGCAGGGCCGACACCTGCTCCGGGGCGGCCGTCGCACGCTCCGACGAGGCCGGCGCACCGTCCGGCGCGACCGATGCGTGGTCGGGCGCGGCCGACACCTGGTCAGGCACCGCCGCCGTCCCGCTCGCGGCCGGGCTGCTCATCGGTCATGCCGCCCACGCTACCGCCCCCCGGCGCCCCGCCCACCCGCCGGTGGCGCGGCGTGGCGACGGTCGCAGTCCGCTCCCGCCGGGAACTTTCCCGACCGGGCCGGCGACGACGTCGGCGCAGCTCAAGCGCCCGGCCGAGGGCTGCGCCCGACACCGTCGCCGCCGGTCGGGCCGTGTTGTCCCGGGGGCGGCTCCACCGGCCGCGACCCCGGCGACGGCCGGCAGGCGGACGGGTGGCTCAGCCGGCCACGGCCAGCGCGAGGGGCAGCACGTCGGGGGCGCCGGCCCGGCGCAGCTCGCGGGCGGCCATCGTCATCGTCCAGCCCGAGTCGACCAGGTCGTCGACGAGGAGCACCGGCCCGTCGAGCCCGGCGAGGGCGTCGGCCAGCTCGTCCGGCACGGCGAAGGCGCCGTGCAGGGCGCGTACGCGCTGGGCGCTGTTGCCCCGCGGGCCGCCGGCGGGCGCACCGGTCGGCGTCACCTGGCCGAGCAGCGGCAGCCGCCCCACGGCGGCGATCCGCTCGGCCAGCGAGCCGACCAGTCGGGGCCGGCGGCGCGAGCCGACCGCGACCACACCGACCGGGCGGCGCGGCCACCGCTCGTCGCCGTGCGCCCACGCCTTCAGCACCTCCACCACGGCGGCGGCCACGTCGTCGGGGACGACGACGTCCGCCGCCTCCGGCCCGACCAGGTCGCGCAGCCGGCCGCCCCACCCCAGGTCGGACAGCCGCCCCACCGCGCGCCCGGGCAGCGCCTGCTCCGCCGGGGCGATCCGCCCCTTCAGCGGTACGCCCACCGCCTCCAGCCCGGTCGGCCAGAGCTTCTTCGGCGCGATCTCCACCCCGGGCCGGCCGAGGAAGGTCTGCGCGGCGGTCAGCGCCACGTCCGACACGTCGGCCGTGAAGAGCGGGCCGGCGCAGCGGTCGCAGCGGCCGCAGTCGGCGGCCCCGGCGTCGTCCAGGCACTCGCGCAGGTAGCGCAGCCGGCAGTCGGGGGTCCTCGCGTACTCCCGCATGGCCTGCTGCTCGGCGGTGCGCGCCTCGGCGACGCGGCGTAGCCGGGCCTCGTCGTAGACCCAGGACTCCCCGGTGGCGAGCCAGCCGCCGCGCACCCGGCGGACCGCGCCGTCGACGTCGAGCACCTTGAGCATCAGCTCCAGTCGGGCCCGGCGCAGGTCGACGATCGGTTCGAGCGCCTGGGTGGAGAGCGGGCGGTCGGTGTGCAGGGCGGCCAGGACGGCGCGGACCTGCTCCTCCGGCGGGAAGGCGAGCGAGGCGAAGTAGCGCCAGATGGCGGCGTCCTCGGCACCGGGCAGCAGCAGCACCTCGGCGTGCGCGACGGCGCGGCCGGCGCGGCCGACCTGCTGGTAGTACGCGATCGGCGACGGCGGCGCGCCGAGGTGCACGACGAAGCCGAGGTCGGGCTTGTCGAAGCCCATGCCCAGCGCGCTGGTGGCGACCAGCGCCTTGATCTTGTTGTCCAGCAGGTCCTGCTCGGCGGCGCGCCGGTCGGCGTCCTCGGCCTGGCCGGTGTAGGAGGCGACGGCGTAGCCCCGGGACCGCAGGAACTCGGCGGTCTCCCCCGCCGCGGCGACGGTCAGCGTGTAGACGATGCCGGAGCCGGGGAGCCGGTCCAGGTGGTCGGCGAGCCAGCCCAGCCGGTGCGCCGGGCTCGGCAGCTCGACCACGCCGAGGCGCAGCGACTCCCGGTCCAGGCTGCCGCGCAGCACGAGGGCGTCGCCCAACTGCTCCGCCACGTCGGCGGTGACCCGGGCGTTGGCGGTGGCCGTGGTGGCCAGCACCGGGGTGCGCTCGGGCAGGTTGGTCAGGAAGGTGCGCAGCCGGCGGTAGTCCGGCCGGAAGTCGTGGCCCCAGTCGGAGACGCAGTGCGCCTCGTCGACCACCAGCAGGCCGGTGGTGGCCGCCAGCTTCGGCAGCACGGTGTCCCGGAAGTCCGGATTGTTGAGCCGCTCCGGGCTGATCAGCAGCACGTCCACGGCGCCGGCGTGGATCTCGGCGGTGATCTCGTCCCACTCGTCGAGGTTGGCGGAGTTGATGGTGCGGGCCCGGATGCCGGCCCGGGCCGCCGACTCGACCTGGTTGCGCATGAGCGCCAGCAGCGGCGAGACGATCACGGTGGGGCCGGCACCACCGCCGGGCCGCGCCCGCTCGGACGGCGGCGCGGCGGCGCCGCCCTGGTCGCCCGAGGGCGCCGAGGCGCCGCCCTGGTCGCGCTCGCGCAGCAGGGCGGTGGCCACGAAGTAGACCGCCGACTTGCCCCACCCGGTGCGCTGCACGCAGAGGACCCGACGGCGGTCGACCACCAGCGCCTCGATCGCCCGCCACTGGTCCTCCCGGAGCCGGGCGTGCTCGCCGGCCAACCGCCGCAGCACCGCCTCGGCCCGCTCCCGTACCGCCGTCCGATCCTGGCTCATCCGGCATTTCTACCAGTAACGACGGACGTTCCCGCCGGGCGAGAGCGGCCCGGGGAACGGCCGTCGGTCGGAGAACCGGACCAACGGGCATGATCCGGCGGCGCCGTCGTGCCAAGATCTGCGGCGGCAACAGTCGATCTGTGAAAGAGAGTCATGCGAATGACGCAGCGAACCGGCGCCGCCGGAAGGGTCCGGCGGGTCGCGACGGCCGCGGCCGCCCTGCTGGCCGCCACCTCCCTGGTGGCCGGATGTGGCGACGACGACTCCCAGGAGACCCCGACGGCCTCCTCCCCGACCCCGTCGGCCTCCCCGTCGGCCAACCCGAAGAGCACGCTCCTGGCCGCGGTGCCGACCGAGGAGGACCCGGCCTTCCGGTTCAGCGGCAGCGACCCGAGCGGCGCCGTCACCGGCGTGGTGGACCCGGCGGGCAAGGGCATGGACCTCACCGTGACCGAGAAGGACGAGGAACTCGACTTCACGATGAAGCTGTCCTTCCGCCTGATCGAGCAGCGCTCCTGGATGAAGGTGAGCTTCGACGGCGCCGAGCAGCTCAGCAGCATGCTGAAGCTGCCGAAGAAGTGGATGGAGCTCGACCACGCGAAGCTGACCGACCCGGCCAGCGTGCCGTACTACGAGGGCGCCGACCCGGGCAACACCGGCGCGATCCTCCGGGCGGCGGCAGACACCGTGACGGACCAGGGCGGCGGCACCTACGCCGGCACCGTGGACCTGACCCACGGCGAGCACGTGCGCCAAGCCATGGCGGACGCCGTGGACGTCGACGCGCTCGGCGCCGCGGCGAAAACGATCCCGTTCACGGCCGTCGTCGGGGCGGACGGGAACCTCACCTCGCTCGTCCTGGAGATCCCGGCGGCCGGCAAGAACAAGGCCACCAAGTACGTCGTGAAGTACTTCGACTTCGGCAAGGCCCCGGAGGTCGCCGTGCCGACGGGCAGCCAGGCGCAGAAGGCACCGGCGTCGGCGTACGAGCTGCTGAACGGCTGACGTACGAGGACACGGCGAGACGGGGTCGCGGTCGCACGAGGGGACCGCGACCCCGGTCGGGGCGAGCCGGCAGGGGTCAGGCCGGTTCGCGGGACACCACCGCCCGGACCGCCTCGACCAGGCTGGCCGTTCGGGGGTCCGGACCCATCGTGACGCGGAGCCCGCTCGTCACGTAGCCGAAGGCGATGCCGCTGGCCGGGTCGGCGTAGCCGAGCGAGCCGCCGTGGCCGGGAAAGCCGAAGGCGGTGGGCGACCACCACGGCTGTTCGGGCAGCGGCAGGCCGAAGCCGAGCGCCGGTCTGGTCGGCACCAGCAGCACCCGGTCGGCACCGCCGGCCTGTTGCCGGGTGGCGGCGTCGAGGGTGGCCGCGTCGAGGATCCGGACGCCGTCGACCTCGCCGATCAGCCCCGCGTAGAAGCGGGCCAGCGACGAGGCGGTGCAGATGCCGTTGACCGCGGGGATCTCGGCCGCCCAGGCACGCGGGTCGGCGAGGTCGAGCGGCGGGTCGGTCACCATCGTCGACCGGACCACCAACGAGGTCGGATCGGTGTACGCGGCGAGCGCCTCCGGGGCCGCCTCGGCGGCGGCGGGCGGGGCGACCGGCTGCTCGACGAGCCGGGCGACCCGGTGCGCCTCGGCGGCGGGCAGGCCGACCCAGAAGTCCAGGCCCAACGGTGTGGCGATCTCGTCGGCGAAGTACGTGCCGAGGCTGCGGCCGGAGATCCGGCGTACCACCTCGCCGACCAGCCAGCCGTAGGTCAGCCCGTGGTAGCCATGTGCCGTGCCCGGCGGCCAGGCCGGTGCCTGGGCGGCCAGGGCTGCCACGACCGGCTCCCAGGTCAGCGCCTCCGCCAGTGGAACCGGACGGTCGAGCACCGGCAGCCCCGCCTGGTGGGACAGGAGCCAGCGGACCGGGATTCCGGCCTTGCCGGCCGCCGCGAACTCCGGCCAGTACTCGGCCACGGGTGCCGCCAGGTCGAGCTGCCCGCGCTGGGCCAGCAGGTGCGCGCAGGCCGCCGGCACGCTCTTGGTGGCCGAGAAGACCACCTGGAGGGTCTCCTCCCGCCAGGCGCGGCCGGTGGCGGGATCGGCGAGCCCGCCCCACAGCCGGGCCACCTCCCGGCCGTGCCGGTAGACGCCGAGGGCCGCGCCGATCTCGGACCGCGTCTCGAAGTTCGCCAGGAACGCCTCCCGGACCGGCTCGTAACCGGGTGCCACGGTGCCGCTGACCACGGACATGCGCTCTCCTCTCGGGCATCGGGCCCGGACGACCATCAGCCCGGGCAGCCGCGTCAGGCTAGCCTGACGGAACCAGTCAGGAAACCCTGACGAGCATATGCTTGCGGGATGGCGGAGGCAGAGGTGCCGGGGCACGCGAACCTCATCGGGTTCCGGCTGCCGGACGGGACGCTGAGTACCGACGCCGCAGCACCCGCGACGGCCGTCGGCTACCGGGCCCGGTGCAGTTGCGGCTGGGTCGGCGCCAGCGACTATCCGGCCGCCGAGGAGGGCCGCTGGATGGCCACCTCCGAGTGGGGCGGACACATCCGGCCGGTCCTGGCCGCCACACCGCCCGGTTGGCTGCTGGGCCGTTCCGACACCCTCCGCGACAACGTCGCCGAGCTGGCCACCACCTGGCCGTTGCAGGCGCTCGGCATCCTCGCCGAGGTGGAACGCTGGCAGCGGCCGCTGATCGAGCGCGCCGTCGTGGCGGCGCGGGAGGCGGGGCTCTCCTGGGCCGAGATCGGCAACGCGCTCGGCATCAGCCGGCAGTCGGCGCACGAGCGGTTCCGCAACCTCACCCCGCCGAAGCCCTCCGCCTGATCGGATCCGCGGGCGCGACCCCGCGCACGGCGCAGAGCGGGCGCGGTCGACGCCTGCGGGCCGCCGGCCCCCGTCCACGCGCAGGCCCCGCCGATGCGGAGCTGTCGCCGGCCAGCGGCAGCTTCATCATCGACGGGGCCGGGGCCCGCGCCGTCAGGGGCGGCGGGACGGGGCGCGCAGGGAGTGCCGCAGGAGCGCCAGGCGCGGGGCGAGGCTGGCCAGGCCGCCGGGGAAGAAGTAGACGGCCAGGATGAAGACCGTGCCGAGCACGAAGAGCGGCTGGGACAGCGGGTTGCTCAGGAACGCCGGCAGGGCCTCCACCGCGTCGGACGTGCCGAACGCGACCAGCCGGTGGTCCAGGTACATGTAGAGGATCCCGCCGATCACCGGGCCCCACCGGGTGCCCGGCCCGCCCAGCACCACCATGACCAGCAGCGCCAGGGTCCACTCGGAGGAGGTGATGTGCGGCGAGGCGCCGCCGACGATCAGGACGTAGACCACGCCCCCCGCCGCCGCCAGGCCGCCGGCCAGGGTGAACGCCACCAGCTTGAACCGGTACGGGTCGAGCCCCAGCACCCCGATCCGCCGCTCGTCGTCGCGCAGGCCGGCGAGCACCCGCCCGGTCGGCGAGCCGGAGACCCGGTGCACCACGAAGACCACCACGACCAGGTACGCCAGCGCCAGCCAGTAGAGGTTGACGGTGTTGGTGACCCCGACCAGCCCCTCGGGCAGCCCGGACACGTCCAGCGGCAGCCCCTCCTCGCCGCCGGTCAGCCCGCCGAAGTCGCGGGCCACCAGGATCGCCCCGACCTGGGCGAAGGCGAGCGTCACCATGGCGAAGGCGATGCCGACGGTACGCAGCGCCACCGCGCCGAGCAGCGCGGCGAGGATCGTCCCGCCGGTGATGGCGAGCAGCGCGGCCTGCCAGAGCGGCAGTCCCGCCTTGGTGACGAGGACGTCGGTGCCGTACACGCCGGCGGCGAAGTAGAGGGCGTGCCCGAAGGAGAGCATGCCGGTCCGCCCGAAGAGCAGGTCGTACCCGGCGGCCAGGCCGCCGAACACCAGGCAGACGGCGAGCAGTTGCAGGGTGCCCGGGGAGTTCAGCGCCCCCTCGAAGACGCCCGGCAGGTGCAGCGTGGAGTAGGGCAGGATCAGCGCGACCACCAGCGCGACCAGCGGCAGGTACGGGCGCAGCCCGTGCCACCGTCGGCGCCCCGGCGTCAGCTCGTCGGGCACCGCCGCGGGCGGCGCCGGAACCTCGGGGCTCTTGACCTCGGTCATGCCGTTGCCACCTTTCCGGCGATGCCCTGCGGGCGCAGCAGCAGCACCACGGCCAGCAGCGCGACCACGCAGATGTCGCCCAGCCCGGAGGTGCCGTAGTAGTTGACGAACTGTTGGGTGAGGCCGACGGCGACCGCCGCGTACGCGGACCCGACGACCGAGCCCATCCCGCCGATGACCACGACGATGAACGCGAAGATCAGCAGCGAGCCGCCCTGGCCGGGCGAGACGGTGCCGAAGTAGACGCCGCCGAGCGCGCCGGCCAGCGCCGCCGCCGCCCCGCCGATCGCGAAGACCAGGGTGAACGCCTTGCGCACGTCGATGCCGAGCGCGGTGACCATCTCCCGGTTCTCCACACCGGCCCGGATCACCAGGCCGTAGCGGGTCCAGCGCAGGAAGGCCAGGATCGCGCCGAGCACCAGCACCGCGGCGATGATCAGCAGCAGGCCGCCGTTGGGCACGTTGGCGCCGAGGATCGGCGTGACCTGCCGGGTCCACTCGGGGCGCGGGAACGGCCGGGCGTCCGCGCCCCAGGTCGCCTGGAGCAGCGCCACGCCGGCCAGCGAGAGCCCGACGGTGACCAGCACCTGCTCGATGGTGCGGGAGTAGAGCGGCCGGATCAGCACCAGCTCGACCAGCACCGCCACCAGCGTGCCGGCGGCCACCCCGAAGGCGACCGAGACCACGAAGCCGAAGCCGTCCGACCCGGCGCCGGGCAGGTTGCCCGCCGCCCACCACGTCCCGTACGCGCCGACGCCGAGGAAGACGCCGTGCGCGAAGTTGAGCACGTCGGCGAGGCCGAATACCAGGGACAACCCGCTGGCGACCAGGAAGTAGAGCGCCGCCAGGCCGAGCCCGGTCAGCGTCAACAGGATGACGGTGTCCATCAGTGCTGGTCCTTCCTCGCGCCTGCGGGGCTCGCAAGCTCACTCCGCGCGCTCGGCGCGTGCCCCTCCGCCGAGCCCACGCCCAGCAGCGACCTGGTCAGGGCGGTCTCCAGCAGCAGTTCCTGCGCGTTGCCGGTCCAGGCGACCCGGCCGGCGGCCAGCACGACCGCGTCCCGGGCGAGCCGCCGGACCACGGCCAGGTTCTGCTCGACCAGCAGCACCGGCACGGATTCGGCGACCCGCTCCAGCACCTCGGCCACCTCGGTCACCACCTTCGGCGCGAGCCCCTTGGTCGGCTCGTCGACCAGCAGCAGCCGGTTGTCGTTGAGCAGCACCCGGCCGATCGCGAGCATCTGCTGCTGCCCGCCGGAGAGCGAGCCGGCCCGTTGCCGTCCGCGCCGGTCCAGCTCCGGGAAGAGCGCATAGACCTTGTCGTACGCCGGGGTGCTGCCCCGCCGCTCGGCGAGCCGGAGGTTCTCCGCGACGGTGAGCCCGGCGAAGACGCACCGGTCCTCCGGCACGTAGCCCAGCCCGCCGCGGACCAGCCGGTGGGTGGGCCGGGCCAGCAGGCTCTGCGCGCCCATCCGGACGGCGCCCCGCACCTCGCCGGCGGGCGGGGTGAGGCCGACGATCGCGCGCAGCGTGGTCGTCTTGCCCACGCCGTTGCGCCCGAGCAGGACGGTGACGCCGGTCGGGGCGACCGTGAAGGACACCCCCTGGAGGATGTGCAGCCCGGCGATCCGGACCGACAGGTTCTCCACGCTGAGAATGGGTTCCATCATGAGCCGCCCTTCGTTCGCGACTGCGGGACTCGCAAACCCGGCTCATTCCTCGCGCTCACAGAGCCTCCCCCAGGTAGGCCTCTTGCACGGTGGGGTTGGCCATCACCGTCTCCGGGGTGTCGCAGGCCAGCAGCGCGCCGTGGTGCATCACGGCGATCCGGTCGGCCAGCTCCAGGATGACGTCCATGTGGTGTTCGACCATCAGCACCGACCGGCCGCTGTCGCCGGTGAGCGAGCGGATCACCGAGACCAGCTCGGGCACGTCCTCCGCGCTGACCCCGGCCATCGGCTCGTCGAGCAGCATGACCCGGGGCTCCCCGGCGAGCAGCAGGGCGATCTCCAGCTTCCGCTTCTCGCCGTGGGCGAGGGTGCCGGCGAGCGCCGTACCCCGGTGGGCGAGGCCGACCCGGTCGAGCGCCGCGTCGGCGGCGACGGCGACCTCCCGGTCGGCCGCCGCCCGCCGCCACAGCTTCATCGAGCCCCCGCGGTGCGCCTGCACGGCGAGCCGGACGTTCTCCCGCACGCTGAGCGAATCGAAGACCGAGGATGCCTGGAAGGTACGGCCGAGGCCGAGACGGGCCCGCTTGTGCGGCGGGAGGGAGCCGATGTCCGCCCCGTCGAGGGTGATCCGACCTTCCGTGGCCCGGCGTACGCCGGTGATCAGGTTGAACAGTG
The DNA here is from genome assembly GCF_040640115.1 of Micromonospora sp. NPDC023644. Classification (NCBI taxonomy): domain Bacteria; kingdom Bacillati; phylum Actinomycetota; class Actinomycetes; order Micromonosporales; family Micromonosporaceae; genus Micromonospora; species Micromonospora sp. NPDC023644. The sequence goes on from NZ_JBFABA010000004.1 coordinate 16,683, forward strand.
AGGTCTTGCCGGCGCCGTTGGGCCCGATGACGCCGAGGAACTCCCCGGGCGCCAGGTCGAGGTAGACGCTGTCGACGATGGCGACCTCACCGATCCGCCAGGTCAGACCGCGGGTGGCGAGCATCCGGTGTCAGCCCTTCATCGCCACGGCCGGCGGCGCGGACTCGTCCCCGGTCAGCGCCTTCTGGGCGGTGGCCGTGAACGCGGTGCCGCTGCCGGTCAGCTTGGCCTGGAACATCGGCTGGAGCAGCGCGTGGTCCTCGGCGCGGATGGTCATCTTGCCCTTGACCCCGTCGAAGCTCCAGCCCTCCAGCGCCTTGACCATCTTTTCGACGTCGTCGCCGCCCTCGGAGATGGCGCGGACCACCATCTGCGCGGCGGCGAAGCCGTCCGGGTGGAACAGGTCGACGGTGCCGACCTTGGCCTTCAGCGCCTGCACGGCCTCGTTGTCGGAGGCCCCGTCGAAGTAGTGCGACAGGAAGGAGATCTTGCTGCCGGCGGCACCGAAGGTCGGCCACGAGGCGCGGATGTCCAGGCCGGTGACGACGGTGGTGGAGGAGAGCACGCCCTGCTGGTCGAGCGTCTGCCACATGGCGGGGGCGGTGGTGCCGGCCCAGGCGACGAAGAGCAGGTCGGGCTTGGCGGACTTGATCTGGCTGGCGAACGGGGTGAACTCGGTGGCGCTGGCCGGCGCCCGGACGCTGCTGACGGCCGCGCCCGCGCCGCCGATGACGGCCTTCACTGCCGCCTCGTTGGCGTCGCCGAAGGCGCCGTCCTGGGCGAACACCACGACCTTCTTGCCGGCCGGGTCGCCGATGAACGACTTGGCGGTGACCACGTCCTGGTACGACTGCCGCCCGGACCGGAACGTGTACTTGTTCGCGCCGGTCACCGCGTCGGTGGCGGCGGGCCCGGAGATGAAGAGGACCTTGTTCTGCGCGGCGATCGGGGCGACCTGGAGGGCCACACCGGAGGCGGTCGAGCCTGCGATGATCTTGTTGCCCTTGCCGATCAGGTCCTTGGCGGCGGAGACCGCCTTGGCCGGGTCGCCCGCGTCGTCGACCTCGGTGACCTCGACGGCGCGGTCGCCCACCTTGTTGGTGCCCTTGGTGGCGAAGTCGAGGCCGGCCCTGAAGCCCTCGATGTACTGCTTGCCGTAGCTGGCGAGGGCTCCCGACTGGGAGTAGACCAGGCCAACCTTCACCGGGGCGGCGCTGTCGCCGCCACCGGAGGCGGTGTCCTGCGGGCTGCCACAGGCCGTGGCGGCGAGCGCCGCGGCCATCATCGTGGCGGCGGAGAGGAACACCCGCCGCGTCGTCCGGACCGTCATTGCGACTCCACGTGAGGACTCGGAGGTAGGGAACTCATATGACGGCTCACGCTAGAAGTGACGTCACCCACGGGCTATGTGGTCGAAACACACAAGTAACAGGGGTGGGGTGGTCACCCGTACCAGCGGTCGGCACGCGGCGCGGGGAGCGCGGGATGCCGGTGGCGGCCCCTGCCATCGGCGAATCCCCTCATGTGTCGGGCCCGGACACCGCGACGGATGAGCCTTCCGAATATCGCGAAAGGGATAAGTCGGCGGGAATCGGTGGCTTAGCCTCGATCGGAAAGCCCATCAACCGTATAAAACTCGCATGGGGGACGAAAGTGAGAGTTCGACTCGTTCGGCTGGTCGCCGTGGGGGCGGCGGCCGGCGCGATGCTCCTCGGCGCCGCCGGGACCGCCCAGGCGCAACCGCAGCCGCAGCCGGGTACGCCGATCAGCATCAACCCGGGCAACGTGCCGACGACGGCGGCCGAGGCCTCGCAGATGTGCGACGAGGAGCTGGGCGGAGGGCCGTACGAGGACCGCGACGTCTTTGTCTTCAACCTCCCCGACGTCGAGCGTGACTTCCTCTCCGTGACCGCCACGTTCGACATCCCGGACGACGGCACCGCCACGATCACGATCCCCGGCGACGACAGCGCGATCGTGCGGCAGGGCACCAGCAAGGCCTGGGTGATCGTGCCCGAGGGGTGGACGCTCGTCAGCGCCACCGCGGTGGTCACCGGCGAGCCGGAGCCAGGGTTGCAGTTCGTGCTCTCAAACGCCTGCGCGGCGAGCCCCAGCCCGACGGCCAGCCCCACCGGCAGCCCGACGGCCAGCCCGACGGCCAGCCCGACCGTCAGCCCCACGGCCAGCCCCACAGCCAGCCCGACGGCCTCGCCGACCAGGAGCGAGCTGCCCATCACCGGTGTCTCGGGCACCGGCAGCCTGCTCCCGATCACCGCGCTCGGCCTGGTCGCGGTCGCCCTCGGGGCCTTCTTCCTCGTCACGCACCGCAGGCGGAACACCACCGGCTGACCCGTCGGCCACACGTTGGCGACGGCGTCGTGCGAACGACCCGGGTGACGGGGGCGGTTCCTCAGGGAGCCGCCCCCGACCTCGTCCGCGCGTCCGCCCGTCCCCGCTGGATCGCCTGCGACATCAGCTCGACAGGCGCGAGGCGGGGCACGCCGTGCTCACGGCCCGGCACGTCCGTCACGTCCGCCGCCACCCCCCGGGCGGCGATCCGGGTTGCGGCACCGGCCCGCCGCCCCGTGACAGGGGGCGACGGGCCGGCGAGGGCGGCGGGAGGTCAGCGCCGGGCGAGACCCTCCCGGGCGGCGACGGCGGTGTCCGGGTGGTCGGTGAAGACGCCGTCCAGGCCGAGGCCGAGGAACAGCTCGTACTCGGCCTGGATGTCGCCACGGGCGTTCGGGTCGGTGCCGATCCGCAGGTCGGCCGGCAGGAACTGGTTCTCCGCCCGGAACGTCCAGGCGTGCACGATCAGCCGCTGCCGGTGCGCGTCCCGGACCAGGGTGGTCGGGGCGAGCAGCTTGCCGGCGGCGTCCCGCGGGACGATCAGGTTCTTGTGCGCCCCGACCCCGTCGGCGTACGAGGCGATCCACTTCAGGCCGGCCGGCTTCGCCAGATCCTGGTAGGTGCGGGCGTCGCCGGCGGCGGTGAAGTCGTACGGGCGGCCGGTGGCGTCGAGGAGCTGCGCGAGCTTGACGTCGATCATCCGGTCCAGCTTGCGGAGGTTCGCCGTCTCGAACGACTGGATGATCACCGGGGAGTGCCGGTGGGTCAGCCCGTTGCGCCGCAGCACCTCGACCAGCGGCTCCTCCAGCGGCAGCCCGATGGACGCGAAGTAGGTCGGGTGCTTGGTCTCCGGGTAGACGCCGATGGTCCGGCCCCGTGCCCGCCCCTCGGCCCGGGCCAGGTCGACGACCTCCTGGAGGGTGGGCACCTGGAACCGGCCGTCGAAGGCGGTGTTGGCGACGCGCACCTGGGGCAGCCGCTCCTTGGCCCGCAGCGTCCGCAGCTCGGCGAGGGTGAAGTCCTCGGTGAACCAGCCGGTGACCGTGACGCCGTCGATGCTCTTCGTGGCCCTGCGCGCGGCGAACTCGGGGCGGGCGGCCACGTCGGTCGTACCGCTGATCTCGTTCTCGTGCCGCGCGACCAGCGCGCCGTCGCGGGTGGCGACCAGGTCCGGCTCGATGTAGTCCGCGCCCTGCCGGATCGCCAGCCGGTAGGCCTCCAGGGTGTGCTCGGGCCGGTAGCCGCTGGCGCCCCGGTGGGCGATCACGAGGGGTCGGTCCGTCGCCCGGGCCCGCTCGGCGGCGGGCGCCGGGGCGGCCGAGGCGGTCACCGTCGGCACGGCCACGGCCGCCGCGAGCAGGGCGCCGGCAACACCGAGGGCGGAAAGGGTACGTCGCAACGCCGTCTCCTTGTCGTCGAGGAATCCGCCTCAGCAGACAGGCCCGGATTGACGGCGAGTTGGTCGGCGCCTGGCCGGCGGGTGAACCCTCGGGATGCGGGTTTCCACACCGGAATCACGGCGGAAAAGGAAGATTGTCTGGTGCGCCGGCTTCTTCGTCACCCCGTGCGGCTCGTGCCGCTCGGCTTCCTGGTGACGATCCTGGTCGGCACCGTGCTGCTGATGCTGCCCTGGGCCACCAGCGAGCACCGGCACACCCCGTTCATTACCGCCCTGTTCACCGCCACCTCGGCGGTCTCGGTGACCGGGATGTCGGTGGTGGACACCCCGAACTACTGGAACGAGTTCGGTCGCGTGATGATCACCGTGCTCACCCAGGTCGGTGGCCTCGGCATCGTGACCGGTGCGACCCTGGTGATCCTCGTGGTGGCCCGGCGGCTGGGGCTGCGCAGCCGGCTGCTGGTGCAGGCCGAGACGGCCGAGTTCGGCATCGGCGACGTACGCCGGCTGCTGCTGCGCATCGCCGGCCTCGCGCTGGTCTGCGAGGCGGCCATCACCGCGGTCCTGACCGCCCGGCTGTGGATCACCTACGACTACCCGTTCGGCCGGGCCCTCTGGAGCGGCGTCTTCCACGCCGTCCAGGCCTTCAACAACGGCGGATTCGCCCTCTACACCGACAGCCTGATCGCCTTCTCCACCGACGCCTGGGTGACGGTGCCGCTCTCGGTCGGCACCATCGTCGGCGGGCTCGGCTTCCCGGCGTTGTTCGAGGCGGTCCGGGAGTGGCGACAGCCGAGCCGGTGGGCGATCGCCACCAAGCTGACCGTCTGGGGCAGCCTGACGCTGCTGGTGGTGGGCTTTTCCGGTCTGCTGGTCATCGAGTGGGCCAACCCGCGCACCCTGGGCATCTACGCGTGGCCGGACAAGCTCCTGGTCGCGTTCGCCCAGAACGCGTTCATCCGCACCGGCGGCTTCAACGTCGTCGACGTGGACGGCCTGGAGGAGGAGAGCTATCCCCTGGTCATCGCGCTGATGTTCATCGGCGGCGGCAGCGCCAGCACTGCCGGCGGGATCAAGGTGACCACCTTCTTCCTGCTCGCCTTCGTCATGTGGGCGGAGCTGCGGGGAGAGCCGGACGTGACGGTCGGGCACCGCCGGGTGGCCACCGCCAGCCAGCGGCAGGCCATCACCGTCGCCCTGCTCAGCGTCGCGCTGGTGGCCGCGGGCACGGTGCTGCTGATCTTCATCACCGAGGGGCTGCCCTTCTACGCGGCGCTGTTCGAGGTGACCTCGGCGCTCACCACCACCGGTCTCAGCGTCGGGGTCGCCACGTCGCTGCCGGAGAACGGGCAGCTCGCCCTGATCATCCTCATGTTCGTCGGCCGGATCGGGCCGCTGACCCTCGGGTCGGCGCTCGCCCTGAACACCCGCCGGCGGCTGTACCGCTACGCGGAGGAGCAACCCATTGTCGGCTAGGAAGAAGACGGACGAGGGCAGCGTCGTGGTGATCGGACTGGGCCGGTTCGGGTGCCACCTGTCCGGCGCGCTGACCGCGCTGAATCACGAGGTGCTGGCCATCGACCGCAACGCGGACCAGGTGCAGCGGTGGTCGGCGCGGCTCGACCGCGTCGTGCAGGCCGACGCCACCGAGGAAGGGTCGCTGCGTCAGCTCGGCGTGGCGGACTTCGGCCGGGCGGTGGTCGCCATCGGCGCCTCGCTGGAGGCGAGCGTGCTGACGGTGCTGGCGCTGGCCGAGCTGGGCGTACCGCAGATCTGGGCCCGGGCCACCTCGACGAAGCACGCCAAGATCCTGGACTCGGTCGGCGCGCACCACGTGATCTTTCCCGAGGCGGAGACCGGCGAGCGGGTGGCCCACCTCATCGTCAGCAGGATGCTCGACTTCATCGAGTTCGGCGACGACTTCGCCATCGCCAAGGTGTGCACCCCGGAGTCGATGGTCGGTCGGCCGCTTGCGGAACTGACGCCCACCGAGCGCCACGCGGTGCGGGTGGTGGGCGTGAAGCTGCCCGGGGAGCGCTTCCGGTACGCCACGGACGCCACCGTGATCGCCCCGGGCAGCATGCTGATCGTCGAGGGGGACATCGAGCAGGTGCAGCGGTTCGCGGAGCTCAGCTGACCCCGGCGGGCTCAGTCGTCGTCACCGTCGTCACCGTCCTCGTCCCTTTCCCTTTCCGTTTCCTGGCTTACTTTTTTTCCACCACCCGACCCCTTGCCCTTGCCGGAGTTGTCGGACTTGGCCTTCGACCCGCCGGAGCTGCCGCCCGAACTCCCGGCGGACGTGCCGGCCTTCTTCGCCGGGGTCCTGGCGGCCGGAGCCCTGGTGGCGGGCGCCTTGGTGGGTGCGACGGCGGGTGCCGCGCCGGCCACCCCGGCGACCTGCGCCGCGCAGGACTCGTCGCCGAGGCGGAACTCCAGCGGCAGCGGGTTGACGCCGGTGTGGCGGCCGGTCAGGGTCAGCTTCTCCGACGCGCCGGAGGCCAGCGCGGCGCGTTCCGGGGCGGGCTCCACGAGCACCGTCTGCCCCTGCTGGCGCACCGCGACCGGCGCCGCCTTCGTCACCGTCTGCTGGCCCGGGAAGGTGAAGCTCAGCCGCCAGTCGCGCAGCTCCCGCCGGCCGGTGTTGGTCAGGGTCAGCTCGGCGGCGAAGTCCTTGCCGGAGTCCTTGTTCAGCGTGTACGCGACCCGGCAGGACGGCGGCGCCTCCGCCCCCATCCGCGCCTCCGTCGGCTGGTCGATGCCGCCGCTGGCCGGGCTGCGGGAGGTGAAGCCCCACAGCCCCGCGGTCACCGCCACCAGCCCGGCGGCGGCCACCCCAGCCTCGATCCGCCGGCGCCGGGTCGCCGCGCGCCGGTTGCGCGTACGCGAGAACGGCAGCGCGTCGGTCGCGGCGGACCAGGGCAGGATCGTGGTGCCGGCGGCGGCCAGCGCGGCCTCGTCCACGGGCCCCGCCGGGGAGACCGGCACCGGGGCGATCATGCCGGCGGCCTCGGCGAGCGTCCGCGCGACCTCGGTGGTGGCGGGGCGTTCCCCGGGGCGCTTGGCCAGGCAGCGGCCCACCAGCTCGCGCACCTCGTCGGGCAGCCCCGGCACCGGCGGCATCGGCTCCGGGTCGTTGTACATGTGCGCGCGCAGCATCTGGGTGGTGGTGCTCGCCTGCCAGGGCAGCCGGCCGGTGAGCATCCGGTAGAGCAGCAGGCCGACCGCGTACACGTCGGTGGCCGGGGAGACCTGACCGTTGTCGAGCCGCTCCGGGGCGAGGTAGGCGGGCGTGCCGAGCAGGGTGCCGTCCGGCCCCTTCTCCTTCTCCCCCACCAGGGCGGAGATGCCGAAGTCGACCACCTTCACGCCGGTGACGGTCAGCATGACGTTGCCCGGGGTGACGTCGCGGTGCACCACGCCCCGGGCGTGCGCGGTGGCCAGCGCCGAGGTGACCTCCGCGCCGATCGTCACCGCCTCCCGCCAGGGCAGGCTGCCCCGGCGCAGCCGGCCGGTCAGCGACTCGCCGTCGACCAGCTCCATGACGACGTACGGCACGGTCAGGCCGACCTGCTCGGACTCGCCGTAGTCGTAGACGTTGGTGATGTTGGGGTGGCACAGCCGGGCGGCGGCCTGCGCCTCGATCCGGATGCGGTGCCGGAACGCGCGGTCGGCGGCCAGCCGCGACGCGAGCACCTTGACCGCCACCTGCCGGCCGAGCACCTCGTCGTAGCCGCGCCAGACGACGGACATCCCGCCCGCCCCGAGCTGCTCGATCAGCCGGTACCGCTCACCCAGCAGTTGTGCGCCGTCCCGGATTGCTCCACCCATGGGAGTCGTTGTTGCCCTCCAGCGCCCCGGCTACACCTCGACGGTCGGAATCGGTCAGCGATTCACCCGTTCAGGCGGTGGCGAGGAGCTGGTCCACGGGCGCGTAGTCGTCGGTCAGCACCAGCGCCTCGCCGACGAACGCGGTGAGGTCGGCGCCCGCCAGCAGGCTGACGTCCTCCCGCAGCTCGGCCAGCCGGGCGCGGGTCGCCGCCAGCGGCAGCGGGGCGTCGGAGGCGACGATGAGGAAGTTCGAGCCCTCCCGCCCGGCGAGCGCCGCCGCCGGGGCGATCAGCGCGACGTGCCGGAACTCGGCGGCGACGGTGGCCAGCTCGCTGCGGATGAAGCGCAGCGGCGGGTAGTCGATGACGTTCTGCACGTAGACGCCGCCCGGGCGGGTCACCCGGCGGACCTCGGCTGCCATCTCCCGGGTGGCGAGGTGCCAGGGCACCACCAGGTGCCCGAACGCGTCGCCGACCACGAGGTCGCGGCTGTCGGTGGCCTCCCCGGCGACCAGCATCCGGGCGTCACCCACCACCGCCCTCAGGTCCGGCCCCTGGCGTACGCCGAGCTGACGCTCGCCCAGCTCCACCAGCCCGCCGTCGATCTCGAACACGACGTTGTCCGTGCCCGGCCGGGTGGCGGTCAGGTAGCGGGGCACCGTGAACCCGCCGCCGCCCAGGTGCAGCGCGTCGAGCCGCTGCCCCTTCGGGGCGACCACGTCGGCCACCGCCCCGATCCACCGGGTGTACGCGTACTCCAGGTGGGTGGGGTCGGCGAGGTCCACGTACGAGTGCTGGGCCGAGTTGAGCAGCAGGGTGCGGCCGGAGTCGCGGCCGGGGTCGGCCTCCACGCTGGCGCAGTGGTAGGCGGTCTCGATGTCGCAGGGGTTCGGGGCGACCGTGGTCAGCCCGGCGCCGACGAGGCCGAGCACCGCCAGGGCGGCCTTGGCGCGAGCGGGGCCGGGCAGCCCCGCGGCGTCCTGGCGGCGCAGCCACACCCCGAGGCCGAGCCCGGTGAGCCCGAGCGCGGCCGCCAGGGCGAACAGGATGACCGTGCTGGGCAGCGCGGCCACCAGCACGAACCCGGTACCCAGGGTGGCCGTGATCCCGCCCAGCGTGCCGATGCCGGAGAGCCGGCCGACCACCTGGCCGGTGCGCCGCAGGTCGGCGAGCTGGAGCTTGACCACCAGCGGGGTGACCGCGGCGAGCAGGGCCGCCGGCACGAAGACGGCGAGCGCGACGAGCAGCAGGATGGCCGAGGCCGCCCCGCCGCGCAGCACCTCACCGGCGTACCGGACGACGGGCAGGGTGACCGCGGTGGCGATGCCGGCCAGCACCAGCGCCGGGGCCAGCAGGGCCCGCGGGTTGCGCCGGTCGGCCAGCCAGCCGCCCGTCCACGCCCCGTAGGCGATCGCGGCCAGGGCGATCCCGATGACCGAACTGGTCACCTGGAGGGTCACCCCGACGTACGGCCCGACCAACCGCAGCGCGACGGTCTCCAGCACCAGGACGGCGCCGCTGGAGAAGAAGACCAGGAACGCGGCGAGGCCGTTGGGCAGGGCCAGGGCGGACGTCGCCGCCGGCCGGGCCGGCGGGACCGTGACGTCGGAGGATGGGGAGCTCACCCGCGCGATGGTACGCAGGAAAACTGGGCCGTCGGGTCAGTACATCGAGAGATGAACATGGTTCGTGTGGTCGGCGGCGGGGCTGCCGCTGCCGCCGTACGCCCGCCAGCCGGTGCCGGGGTGCCAGATCTGCCGGTACCAGATCACGTAGAGCACGCCGAGCCGGCTGGCGTTGCGCACGTGCCAGGCGGCGAGGCTGTCCCCGTACGCCTTGTCCCCGCCGGTGGCGGTCTTGTCCTCGAACCCGCCCGTGGCGGCCGAGAAGTCGCAGGCCCGACCCTTGGGGTGCTCGCCGGAGCCGCCGCTGCGGAAGCAGGAGACGTGCCGCTTGTAGCCGGCGGCCTGGGTCTGCTTGAGGGCGTTGAGCGTGCGCGGAGTGATGCAGCCGGAGGTGGTCGGGTCGTTCACGGAGCAGGACTCCGACGGCCAGGAGCCGTCCGAGTTGCGGGGGGCCGGCCTCGCCGAGGAGGAGTTGGCGCCGCTGAAGCCGCCGCTGCTGCCCGAGCTGACCGCCGCGAGCGCCGCCTCGGCCTCCTTCTTCTTCTTCGCCATCACCGCGAGCTGCTTCTTCTGCTCCCGGACCTCGGTGTCGATGCCGATCTTGGCCTGCCGCGCCTGCTCGCGCGCCTCGGTCAGGCTGCGCAGCCGCCTGCCGTCGCGCTGGGCCATCAGGTCGAGGCTGGCCGCCCGCTCCAGGAACATCTCCGGCGAGGCGCTGTTGAGCAGCATCGACGTGGGCGTCAGCCGGCCCAGCCGGTAGGACTGGGCGGCCACCTCACCGACCTGCGCGGTCAGCTCGACCAGCCGGGCCTCCAGTGCGCCCAGCTGCCCGGTCAGCTGCTTCTGCCGGGCCTTGGAGTTGTCCAGCTTGCCCTTGGCCTCGATGTGCGCCTTGGCGGTGGCCTCCAGGGCGTCCCGCAGCTTCTTGGTGCCCCCCTCGTTGGGCTCCGCGTACGCCGGCACGGCACCGCCGCCGCCGAAGAGCAGCGCCACGGCGACGAGCAGGGCGATCAGCGGGCGGCGGGCACGCCGCCCGGCCGGCAGGGCGATCAGCGGGCGGCGGCCCTGACGCCCGACGGGCATGGTCCTGCGCACGAGAGCATCCTTCCGTCGGCCGCCGGCCCCGGATGACAACACACGGCGCGGCGGCGGCCCCCGCCGGGCGCCGGTCGGCGGCCTGCTGGCGAAGACCGGCGGTCAGGATACCGGACGGAGCACGGCGGACCAGGCCCGCGAACACCCCGGCGGCCGAACATCCACGCGGTGTCGCGACGGCGTCACGTACCGCCGAGCAACGCCTCGCGTACCTCTGCCCAGATCCGCTCGCTCGCGGCGACCAGGAGGCCGTGGCCCTCGTCCGCCGGGCGGTAGTCGGTGCCGTCGAAGCGCCGGGCGACCCCGCCCGCCGCCCGGACCAGCAGGGTGCCCGGGGCGTGGTCCCACGGCAGGGTGCTCCAGAAGAGCACGAACTGCTGGTCGCCGGTGAGCACGTCCAGGTATTCCCGGCCGGCGCAGTGCTGGCCGGGGAGCAGCTCGCCCAGCCGCTCGCCGCCCGCCTCGACCCGCGCCCTCGACGCCGCCGGCAGGAAGCGGGACATCGCGACGCCGCGCAGCGTGTCGAGCGCCGGCGCGCCCTCGTCGGTCCGCACCGGCCGGCCGTCGAGCCAGGTTCCCTCGCCGGCCCGTGCGACGGCCAGCGTCCCGGCGAGCGGGTCGAGCACCCAGGCGGCGGCCGGCTCCCCGTCGGTCAGCAGCGCCACCATCAGCGCGAAGGGCTGCCGGCCGGCGGCGAAGTTCGAGGTGCCGTCGACCGGGTCGACCAGCCAGACGTCGCCGGAGCCGCGCAGGTGCTCCAGCAGGGCCGGGTCGTCGGCGACCGCCTCCTCGCCCACCACGACCGAGCCGGGGCGCAGCCGGCGCAGTGCCACCGAGATCACCTCTTCGGCGCGACGGTCGGCGACGGTGACGAGGTCGCCCGGCGCCTTCTCGCTGACGTCGGCGTCGTCGAGCTTGCGGAAGAGCGGAAGCACGACCTGGTCGGCGGTCTCGCGCAGCAGACCACCGACGTCGTCGAGCAGGGTGTCAGCCACGCGGCGGCAGCTTGACCACGCTGACGAAGAACTCGTCGATCTGCCGGACCACCGAGATGAAGCGCTCGAAGTCCACCGGCTTGGTCACGTACGCGTTGGCGTGCAGCTGGTAGCTGCGCAGGATGTCCTCGTCGGCCTGGGAGGTCGTCAGCACCACGACGGGGATCCGGCAGAGGTGCTCGTCCTTCTTGATCTCCTCCAGCACCTCCCGCCCGTCGCGGCGGGGCAGGTTCAGGTCGAGCAGGATCAGGTCCGGCTGCACCACGTCGGCGTACTGGCCCTCCCGCCGCAGGTAGGCGAGCGCCTCGGCGCCGTCGGAGACGACGGTCAGCCGGTTGCGGAGCTTGTGCTCCTCGAACGCCTCCTGGGTCATCAACACGTCACCCGGATCGTCCTCGACCAGCAGGACCTCGATCGGGCTCTTGCCGTCCGCCGGCGCGGTCATCCCACCGTCTCCCTCATGTCACCCGTTCTACCGCCTTCCGGCGCCCGGTCGGGCCCGTCCGTGGTCTCCGTCTCGTCGGCACGCCGGCCGGCCTGCTCCGGGGTGCCGCCCGTGCCGGCCTCGTCGCCGTCCCCGGTCGCGGCCTCCCCGGTCACGGCCTCCCCGGCCGCCGGCTCCTCCGCCGACGCGGCAGCCGCCTCGACGTCCTCGGGGAGCGCCGGGAGGGTGAAGCGGATCGCCGTGCCCTCCTCGGTGTCGGTGTCCACCCAGACCCGGCCGCCGTGGTATTCCACGATCTTCTTGACGATCGCCAGCCCGATCCCGGTGCCCGGGTACGCGTCCTTGGCGTGCAGCCGCTGGAAGATGACGAAGATCTTGTCGGCGAACTCCGGCTCGATCCCGATGCCGTTGTCCTGGCAGCTGATCTCCCACTCGTCGCCCACGAGGCGGGCCGAGACGTGCACCTTCGGGGGCACGTCGGGGCGGCGGAACTTGACCGAGTTGCTGACCAGGTTGGCCAGCAGGTTGGTCAGCAACGGCTCCTCGCCACGGATGACCGGCAGTTCGTCCCAGGTCAGCTCCGCGTCGGCGTACTGCCGGGCCGCCTCGGTCTGACCCGCCACGTCGCCCATCACCTTGTTCATGTCGACCTCGGTGAAGCCGGTGGTGAGCCGGCCGATCCGGGAGAAGGCGAGCAGGTCGTTGATCAGGCGCTGCATCCGCTGCGCGCCGTCGACCGCGAACGCGATGTACTGGTCGGCCCGCTCGTCCAGCTGCCCCGCGTAACGGCGCTGGAGGAGCTGGCAGAAGCTGGCCACCTTGCGCAGCGGCTCCTGGAGGTCGTGCGAGGCGACGTACGCGAACTGCTCCAGGTCACGGTTGGAGCGGGTGAGTTCCTCGGCCTGCTTCTGGAGCTGGCCGTTGACCCACTCGATCCGCTCCCGGGCCTCCCGTACCTCGGCCAGGTCCTTGGCGATCTTGCGCCGCATCGCGTCCACGTCCTCGGCGAGCCGGAGGAACTCGGGTGGACCGTCGCCGGCGATGCCGTGCTGATAGTCGCCCTCGGCCACCTCGCGGACCTGGTCGGCGAGCCCGGTCAGCGGGCGGATCACCATCCTGTCCAGGGAGACCAGCAGCATGCTGCCGGCGATGATCACCACCGCGACGGCGACGATCAGCAGGACGACCAGCAGGTTGCTGGTCCGCCTGACGTCCTCGGCGCTCTCCTGCCGGGCCTCGAAGATCTCGAACTGGAGGCTGTCCAGCGCGCCGCGGACCTCGTCGAACTGCTCCCGGGACCGGTCGGTGATGAGCGCCTGCCCCGCGGCGGTGCCGTTCTGCTGCGTCGTGGTGACCACCGGCACCGCCACCGCCTGGCGCCACTCCTCGGCCCGCTCCTCGACCACCCGGAGTTGCTGCCGGATGTCCGGGTAGTCGCCGAGCAGCCGCTGCATCGAGGCGACCAGGTCCTGCTCCCGCTTCCGCCCGGCGTCGTACGGCGCCAGGTCGGCCGGGTTGCCGCTGACCGCGTAGCCGCGCACCGCGGTCTCCTGGTCCAGCAGCGCGTTCAGCACCTCCTGCGCCTGCACCCGCAGCGGCCCGGTCTTGTTCAGGATCGCGTCGATGTGCGTCCGGTTCTTCGCCGCCACGGCCACCGCGCCACCCGCCAGCCCGATCAGCAGGAAGGCGACGACGGTGAGCAGCGCGACGACCCGTTGCCGCAGGGTCCAGTCGCGGATGCCCGTCACCGGCCACCGCCCCGGCTGACCAGCAGCATGGCGACGTCGTCGGCGAGCGGACCGCCGTTGATCTGCTCGGCGCGCCCGACCAGCCAGGCCGGCAGCTCGGCCAGCGGCACGGCGAGGGTCGCCTGGTCGGCGAGCAGTCCGCTGAGGCCGGGCACGTCGAGGCGCTCGTCGCCCTCGCCGATCCGGCCCTCGATCAGGCCGTCGGTGTACATCAACAGGGACCAGTCATCGGTGTCGAACTCCAGGTCGTAGGCCACGGACCGGCGGGGTCGTACGCCGAGCAGCAGGCCGCCGGGTGCCGGAACCGGCACCACCTTGCCCCCGGCGAGCAGCAGCGGCGGCGGATGCCCGGCCAGCCGGACGGTGGCCCGGTTGGCGTCGAGGTCCAGCCGCACGGTGGCGACGGTCGCGAAGATCTCCTGGAGCCGGCGCTCGCTCATCAGCACCTGTTCCAGCGCCGGGAGCACCTCGTCGTCGGGCACGCCGGCGAGGATCAGCGCGCGCCAGGCGACCCGGAGCTCGACGCCGAGGGCCGCCTCGTCCACGCCGTGCCCGCAGACGTCGCCGACGATCAGGTCGAGCCGGTCGGGTCGGGTCTGCACCACGTCGTAGAAGTCGCCGCCGATCAGGGCGGCGTGCCGGCCGGGCCGGTAGAAGGTGTGCACCGCGACCTCGTCGGTGGTCATCAGCGGCTGGGGCAGCAGTCCCCGTTCGAGGCGGGCGGACTCGGCCTGGCGCAGCTCGACCTCACGCAGCCGCCGGGCGTTCTCGTCGGCCCGCTTGCGCTCCACCGCGTAGCGCAGCGCCCGGGTCAGCAGCACCCCGTCGACCTGGCCCTTGACCAGGTAGTCCTGGGCGCCCTCGGCGACCGCGACGATGCCGAGGTGCTCGTCGGAGCGGCCGGTCAGCACGCAGACGGCGGCGCCGCTGGACATCTCCAGCACCTGACGCAGCCCGTCGAGGCCCTGCGCGTCGGGCAGGCCCAGGTCGAGCAGGACGCAGTCGACGCCCATCACGCGCTGCCGCGCCTCGCTGAGGCTGGTCGCCACCAGCAGGTCGATCATCGAGTTGGTCTCGGCGAGCAGCTCACCGACCAGGAAGGCGTCGCCCTCGTCGTCCTCGACCAGCAGCACCCGCAGCCGCTCGCCGGGGGGCAGGTTGGGATGACGTCCCATGCCGCCGTGCGGATACGGCACGACGGAGGAACCGGCCAGGCCGGTCCCCCGGTACGGCCGGGTCACCGCCGCGAGACGCGGGAGATCGCTGGTGATGTCGGGCTCCTTCCGAGTGCCCTGCTGATCCTGTATTAGACAACGTTCGCACACAACACGACGGGCTCCGCATGCGCGGGAATGGGTCGGATCACTACGCGGCGAGGGGCAAAGCGGACGTGTGCGCTCTCCCGCCGTCGTCGGGAGTCCCGCTGACGGCCGCCGGGGTGCAGGATGATGCCCACCTGAGACCCGTTTTCGAGGAGACCCCGTGGGCGCACCCCCCACCCGCCCCGCCGACCGGGCGCTGGCCCGGCCCCGTCGCCGGTTGACCGCCGCCGCGGCGGCGCTCGCCGCGCTCGTCGCCGTCGGCGCCGGCACCCTGCTCGACCTGCGCACCCCCGCGCCGCGCCCGGCCGACGCGCCGCCGGGCGAGTTCAGCGCCGCCCGGGCGTACGCGCACGTCGAGGTCGTCGCCGCGCGGACGCACGTGGCGGGCAGCCCGGCGAACGACCAGGTCCGCGCGCACGTCGAGGGGGTGCTGCGCGGCCTCGGCCTGGAGACCGAGGTGCAGGACACCGTCGCGCCCGAGGCCGGCCAGCTCAGCGGGGCGGCCGGCGGGGCCACCCTGGCCCGGGTGCGCAACGTGGTGGCCCGGCTGCCCGGCACCGCCCCCACCGGGAAGGTCTTCCTCGTCGCGCACTACGACTCGGTGCAGTCCGGGCCGGGCGGCAACGACGACGCCGCCGGCACCTCGGCCATCCTGGAGGTGGCCCGCGCGCTGGCCGCCGGCCCCCGGCCGCGCAACGACATCGTCTTCGTGCTCACCGACGCCGAGGAGGCGTGCCTGTGCGGGGCGGCGGCGTTCGCGTCCAGCCACCCGCTGGCCGCCGACGGCGGCGTGGTGCTCAACCTGGAGGCACGCGGCTCCACCGGCCCGGTGATCATGTTCGAGACCTCGCGGGACAACGCCGCCCTGGTGGACGCCTTCGGCCGGGCCGCGCCGCACCCCGTGGGCACCTCGTTCGCCGTCGAGATCTATCGCGCGCTGCCCAACGACACCGACTTCACCGCGTTCCTCGACAACGACTTCGTCGGGCTGAACTCGGCGTACATCGACGGCGGGGCAATCTACCACACCCCGCTGGACACCCCCGCCGCCATGGACCGGGCCAGCCTCCAGCACCACGGCGACAACGCCCTCGGCCTCGCCCGCGAGTTCGGCCGGGTCGACCTGACCGCGTTGGACTCCGGGCACGACGCCACCTACTTCCCGGTCCCGGGCGGGCTGGTGCGCTACCCCGGCTGGCTGGTCCTGCCGCTGGCGCTGCTGGCACTCGCCGCCGTGGTGGCCCTCGGCTGGCTCGCCCGGCGGCGGGGCCGCGTCACCGGGGGCCGGCTCGCCGCCGGGTTCGGGCTGGCGCTGCTGCCGCTCGTGCTCGCCCCGCTCGCCGCGCAGCTGCTCTGGGCGGCGGTCAGCGCGCTGCGGCCCGGCTACGCCGAGCTGCTCGACCCGTACCGGCCGACCTGGTACCGGCTGGCCGTGGTGGCGCTCGCCGCCGCCGTCCTGTTCACCTGGTACGCGCTGCTCCGCCGCCGGGTCGACCCCGCCGCCCTCGCCATCGGCGGGCTGGGCTGGCTGGCCGTGCTCGGGGTGCCGCTCGCCGTGCTGGTGCCCGGCGGGGCGTACCTGGTCACCCTGCCGGCCCTGGCCGGCGCGCTGGCCGGGCTGGTCGCGCTGCGCACGCGGATCGACGGTCCGTGGCCGGTGGTCGCGTCGACCCTGGCCGCGGCGGTGGCCGTGGTGATCCTGCTGCCCACCGTCGTCCTGCTCTTCCCGGCGCTCGGCATGGCGATGGGCGGGGTAGCGGCGCTGGTCGCGGTGCTGCTCGGCCTGGCCGCGCTGCCGGTGGTCGACCTGCTGCACCCGCAGGCCGGCGGGCAGCGCGGGCTGGTCGCACTGCGCGCGCGCCGGCTCGGCGCGCTGCCGGCCGTCGCCGCCACGCTGGCGGCCGTGGTCCTCGCCGGGGTCGGGTTCGCCGTCGACCGCTTCGACGCCGCACACCCCGCGCCCACCCACCTGATGTACGCCCTCGACGCCGGCACCGGACAGGCCCGCTGGCTCAGCCACGAGGAGGACCCGCAGCCCTGGACCGACGGCTACGTCGACGGGGTGACCGAGGTCACCGACTTCCCCGGCCTGGGCGACGCCGAGCTGCGCGCCGGCCCGGCGCAGGCGGCGAACCTGCCCGCCCCGAAGCTGGAGGTGCTCGCCGACGCCACCGCCGGCCCCGAGCGCACCCTGCGCCTGCGGCTGGTCCCCCAGCGCCAGGTCCGCCTGACCACCCTGCACGTGGACGCGGCGACGGCGACGGTGCTGCGGGCCGAGGTGGCCGGCCGCGCGGTGCCGGTGGAGCCCGGGGAGGGCCGCTGGGGCTTCGGCCTGGTCTTCCACGCCCCGCCACCGGAGGGCGTCGAGGTGACGCTGACCGTCGCGCCGAAGGCGGGGCAGGTGGCGCTGCGCGCGATGGACGCCAGCGACGGCCTGGCCGCCCTGCCCGGCTTCCGGCCACGCCCGCCGGACGTCGGGATCGTGGGCTCGCACAGCTCGGAGATGCTGGCCGTGGCCCGCACCTATCCGCTGTAGGTGGCGGACGGCTCCGCTCCGGGGCAGGCGGCGGGTGTGGCTCGGGGATCGGTCGTTGCCGAGCCGCACCCGCCGCCTGCCACGTGACCAGCTCAGCCGCGGGTGACCGTGACCTCGGCGGTGAAGGCACCGCTGCCGTTGCCCGGCGCGTCGTCGTTGATCCGCAGGTACAGCGGGCTGCCGGAGCCGTAGTAGGTGAACGTCGTGCCGGTCCCAACGTAACGGTAGTTGCCGTTGGTCTTGGCCAGCAGCGAGAAGGCGCGGGCGTTCGTCATCGGGAACTTCGAGTCGCCGGCCATGTTCGTCCAACCCTGTGGCCCGTTCTGCCCGGTGAGCCACACCCCGGACCAGATCGACCCGTAGGCGCTGATCTGGACCCGGTCGCCGTACTGCAGCCAGCAGCCGGAGTTGACGTCGTACGACGCCTCCTCGACCTGCTTGGTCTCCTCGCAGACGACGGTGCTGGTGACCGCCGCCTGTGCCGGCGTCACACCGACCAGCGCGCTGCCTGCCACGGCCGCCGCCACCGCGAAGCGGGCCGACACCTTTGCGAACCTCACGTTGTCCCCCTTCAATTGCTTGCCCTTACTGAGATCAACAGTAGGAATCCGAAGGTCAGGGCACCTCAGTGCCAGCACGTAATTGATGTCGGCCCAGCGTCATTGCTGTCGGCCTGGCGTCGGTGCGAGGTCAGTCCGACAGGAAGGTCAGCACCGCGAGCACCCGCCGGTGGGTGTCCGGCTCGTCGACCAGCCCGAGCTTGGCGAAGATGCTGCGTACGTGGGTCTCGACGGTGCGCTCGGAGAGGTGCAGGTCGGCGGCGGTGCCCAGGTTCGTCCGGCCTGCCGCCATCCGGGCCAGGATCTCCCGCTCACGCGGCGACAGCATGCCGACGCCACCTGACACGCGAGGGCGGCGCAACAGCCGCTCGACCACGATCGGGTCGATCGCCGTGCCTGCCGCCGCGACTTCGCGCACGTCCCGAAGGAACCTGGCGACATCGGTGATCCTGTCCTTGAGCAGATAGCCGACCCCGCCGCCGGGCTTCTGGAGCAGGGCCAGAGCCTCCCGGTGCTCCAGGTGCTGGGACAGCAGCAGCACGGCGACACCGGGGTGACGACGGCGTACGGCCAGCGCTGCGCGGACACCCTCCACGGTGAAACTTGGCGGCATGCGGATGTCGACGATCGCGATGTCCGGCTGGTGCTGGGCGACAGCGGCCAGCAGTTGCTCGCCGTCGCCAACCTCAGCCACGACGGTGATGCCGTGCCGCTGAAGCAACAGCGCCAGGCCGCTGCGCAGCAGTACGGAGTCGTCGGCCAGGACGGCCCGGGTCATGACGCCGCGAGGGGCAGGACGGCGCGTACCGCCGTGCCACGCCCCCGGGTGCTCGACACCCGCAGGGTCCCGCCGCACGACTCGACACGCTCCCGCAGGCCGTGCAGCCCTCCACCCGGCACCGCGAGCGCGCCGCCGATCCCGTCGTCGTGGACGGTGACCTCGACCCGGCCCCCGCTGGCGGCGAGCGTGACGGACACCCGACCCGCCCGGGCGTGCTTCTGACTGTTCGTGACCGCCTCCATGGTGACGAAGTAGGCGGCGACCGCGACCGGTTCGGGCAGCGTGAGGTGGCTGACCCGATCGTCGACCAGGACCGGGAGCGCGGCCCGCTCGGCGATGGCGGCCACTGCCCCGGACAGGCCGTGGCACACCAGGGCCGCCGGGTTCATGCCCCGGACGAGATCACGCAGATCGGCGATCGCCTGCTCGACCTCCGACGCGCCGCGCGCAACCAGCGCGGGATCGTCCTGCCGCAGCATCATGGCGGCGGCGAGCAGCCGCTGTTGCACTCCGTCGTGCACGTCACGCTCCACCCTGCGGCGCTCCCGATCGCGAGCCCGGCGCAGATGGCGGCGCTCGACGCGGTGCATGCTGAGCGCGGCCCCGACCGGGATCAGCGCCGCACCGAGGGCGTAGAGGGCGGTCGGCCAGTGCCCGGAGCCGTAGGTGACAGTGCTGAGCATCGCCGTACACAGGCCGTTGGCTGCCAACGCGGCCCAGAACGGGGCGTACACGTGCCGTTCGGCGCGGTCGGCCTGGCGATACCGCACGATGAACAACCCGGCGAGGAACACGCCGACCAGCGGATAGGACAACGCCCGCAGGTGCAGGAGGTGACCGATGCTCAGCGTCCCGGCTGCCAGCGCCCCGGCGACGAGCACCGGCCAGTAGGCGTAGCCGGCCGCGGCTATGAGCCGCTCCCACCGTCCCCGCAGTCGGCCCGACGACACGACGAGACCGGCGTGCAGGTGCATCGGGTCGTGCACGATGCTCAGCATCATGCCGGCGGCGAACAGGGAGGGCAGGGTGACGCGACCCCAGGCGTCCAGCAGCCACGCCAGGCCGCAGGCCACCAGCAGCAGCCCGATGCGGTTGTCGGGGCGCTCCCGCCACAGCCGCAGTCCCACCTCGACGTGCAGGACCCCGGTGACCGCGAGACAGGCCAGCTCCCAGGGATCCATCCAGTACAGCGCCAGCAGCGGTCCGCACAGCAGCGTTGCGGTCGCAACGCGGAGCGGCCACCGTAGAAGTTCCATGGATCATGATGTTGCCGCGTGGTCGCAAGCATCGGTGAAGCTGCGTCGGCAGCCCGACTCACGGCGATCGGCTGGTCGGCTTCGTCACGGCCTCCCCGACATACCGTGGGGCAGGGCCCTGGCCTCTGGCGGCTGAACATCGCCGCCGACGCGCAGCGCGACGGTTTACGGCCGGTTCGCCACCGAGGTCGTGTGCGGAAGATCCGCGCCCGGGGCAGCACCCGGGCTCTTCCAGCTACTTCCAGCGGAAGTGGACGAAGAGGCGGCCGAAGTTCTTCGAGTCCTTCTCGACGCGGTGGTAGAGCTGCTTGACGTCCTTCTGGTCGAGGAAGCGCAGCACCCGCTTCTTGAGCTGGCCAGAGCCCTTGCCGGGGATGATCTCGACGAGGGTGGCCTTCTTCGCCACCGCCTCGTCCATGATCCCGCGCAGGGCCCGGTCGATGTCCTGGCCCTTGTTGAAGATGTCGTGCAGGTCCAGCTTCAGCTTCATCGCGCACCCGCCGGCAGCTCACGTCCCATGCCGCCGATGGTAGGCCGCCGACGGTGTCGACCGCGATGGACGCCAACACGCACGGGTGGAACACCACGAGTGTCATCAGGCCCGTTCGACAGCCATGGCGTTCCACTCGTTGCGAAAGCTAGCCGCCGGCGCCCGGCGTTGCGCTGCGCCCGGTGACGACGACGGGGCAGCCCTGTCGAGCTGCCCCGTCCGTGCGCCCGCGCGTGGGCGCCGATCCCGCCGCCGTCAGCGGTTGCCCTCGACGCGGGTCTGCACCCGGTCCAGGGCGGCGCGGTAGTCGTCGTTGCCGCTGTGCATGGCCGCCGCGATGCGCAGGTGCCGCAGCGCGTCGGCGTGCCGGTTGAGCCGCTCCAGTGTGCGGCCCAGCACGTGGTGGGCGTAGTGGTCGGCGGGGTCCCGGTCGATCAGCTCCCGCAGCTGCGCCTCGGCCCGGTTGAGCTGGGCCGACTGGAAGTACGCCCGGGCCAGCAGCTGCCGCACCGAGGCGTTGCCGGGCTCGGCCGCCACGATCGGTTCGAGCAGCCGGGCCGCCCCGGTCGGGTCACCGGCCTCGAAGAACATGGTCGCCCGCCGGTACTCGGCCAGAAGGTCCATCCGACCCACCCCCCTCGTGTCGCGCCACTGTCCCGACGCTGGCACAACATCCGCCGTACCGCGACTGTTCCCGGCGGGGAACCGCGCGGCGGGGGGTCAGGTGGAGGCGCCGTGCCGGCCGGCGGCCAGCTCCCAGGCGCGGACGCCGCCGACGATGCCGGCGGTGTTGGGCACCACCACCACGTCGTCGCCCATCCGGGCGAGCTGCTCGGGGCGGATCAGCCGGGAGTTGCCCCCGCCCAGGTAGAGCCGGTCCCAGCGGAACACCGGGCGCAGCCCGTCCACGACCTGCCGGATCCGGCGGGACCAGAACGCGTCCCCGAGCCGGCGCCGCTCCGGCTCCCCCACGTAGGTGTCGTAGGTGGTGTTCCAGCGCACCGGGGCGTGGGACAGCTCCAGGTGCGGGGCGAGCACCCCGCCGTCGAAGAGCGCGCTGCCCAGCCCGGTGCCGAGGGTCAGCACCAGCTCGCAGCCGGTCCCGGCGACCACCCCGGCGCCGTGCACCTCGGCGTCGTTGAGCACCAGCGCCGGCACCCCGAACGCCTCGGCGAGGGCGGTCCGGGCGTCGTACCCGGTCCACTGCGCGACCAGGCCGGGGTCGACCTTCGAGCGGGGGCCGGAGCGGGTCACGTAGTGCGGGGTGGCGACCACCACCCCGTGCCGGATCATGCCCGGCAGGCCGACGGTGAGCCGGTCCGCCGTGGGCAGCCGGCCGCCCAGGTCCAGCAGCGTCTTCACGAAGAGCGCCGGCGGCAGGGGGTACGGGGTGGGCACCCGCAGCGGCCGGGCGCGCATCGTGCCCGTCTCGTCCAGCACGGATGCCTTGATCCCGCCGCCGCCACAGTCGATCGCCAGAGTGGTCACCACCCGAGCAGTGTGCCGCGTGCCTCCGGGACGTGGCGCCTGGGTGGGTGATCGGGGGCGGGATAGGGTCGGGGGTTGATGAGCGCGACGATGATCGTCAAGGGGCTGGCCGCGGGGCACGGGGACCGGGCACTGTTCGCCGGGCTGGACCTGGTGGTCGCACCGGGGGACGTGGTGGGGCTGGTCGGTCCGAACGGGGCGGGCAAGTCGACGCTGCTGCGTACCCTCGCCGGATTGCTGCCGGTGGAGGCGGGCAGCGTGACGCTCAGCCCGCCCACGGCGAGCGTCGGGCACCTGCCGCAGGAGCCCGAGCGGCGGCCCGGCGAGACCGTGCGGGACTTCCTGGCCCGGCGCACCGGGGTCACCGCCGCGCAGGCGGCGCTGGACGCGGCGACGGTGGCGCTCACCGACGGCGCCCCCGGCTCCGACGACGCCTACGCCGAGGCGCTGGAGCGCTGGCTCGCCCTCGGCGGGGCGGACCTGGAGGAACGGGCCGAACAGGTGGCCGCCGAGCTGGGCCTCACCGTCGACCTGGAGCACCCGATGACCGGCCTCTCCGGCGGTCAGGCGGCCCGGGCCGGGCTGGCCTCGCTGCTGCTCAGCCGCTACGACGTCTTCCTGCTCGACGAGCCGACCAACGACCTGGACCTGGCCGGCCTGGAGCGGCTGGAGGAGTTCGTCACCGGGCTGCGCGCCGGCACGGTGCTGGTCAGCCACGACCGGGAGTTCCTCGCCCGCACGGTCACCCGCGTGCTGGAGCTGGACCTGCACCAGCAGCAGATCCGGCACTACGGCGGCGGCTACGCGGGCTACCTGGAGGAGCGCGAGGTGGCCCGCCGGCACGCGCGCGAGGACTACGAGGAGTACGCCGACACCCGGGCCGGCCTGGAGGCGCGGGCCCGCACGCAGCGGGCCTGGATGGAGAAGGGCGTGAAGAACGCCCGCCGCAAGGCCACCGACAACGACAAGATCGGCCGCAAGTTCCGCGCCGAGGCGACCGAGAAGCAGGCGGCCAAGGCCAAGCAGACCGAGCGGCTGATCGAGCGGCTGGAGGTGGTCGAGGAGCCGCGCAAGGAGTGGGAGCTGCGGATGGAGATCGCCGCCGCGCCCCGCGCCGGCGCCGTCGTGGCCTCGCTGCGCGACGCCGTCGTACACCGGGGCGGCTTCACCCTCGGCCCGGTGACCCTCCAGATCGACTGGGCCGACAAGGTGGCGGTGACCGGGGCGAACGGCTCCGGCAAGTCCACCCTGCTCGCCGCCCTGCTGGGCCGGCTCCCCCTCGACTCGGGGCACGCCGCGCTCGGCCCGGGCGTGGTGGTCGGCGAGGTGGACCAGGCTCGCGGGCTGTTCCTCGGCGATGTGCCGCTGATCGACGCGTTCGGCGCCGCCGTACCGCAGCTGTCGCCGGCGGACGCGCGGACGCTGCTGGCCAAGTTCAACCTGCGCGCGGGGCACGTGCTGCGGCCGGCGGCGACCCTGTCGCCGGGCGAGCGGACCCGGGCGGCGCTGGCGCTGCTCCAGGGGCGCGGGGTGAACCTGCTGGTGCTGGACGAGCCGACGAACCACCTGGACCTGCCCGCCATCGAGCAGCTGGAATCGGCGCTGGCCAGCTACCCGGGCACGCTGCTGCTGGTCACCCACGACCGGCGGATGCTCGACGCCGTGACCACCAACCGGCGGCTGCGGGTGACCGCCGGACGGATCGCCGAAGATTGATCCGTGCCGACCCGCTCGCGGCGGGTGAGAATGACCTCATGCTCAAGTGGGAGTACGCGCTGCTGGTCCGCCGCCGCCAGGCGGCCACGAACGACATCGGCTGGGAGGTCGTCTTCGTCTGGTACGGCCCGGACGGCTCCATGGTCGACGTGACGCCCTACGGCGACACCGCGCTGGCCCACCTCAACCGGGCCGGCGACCAGGGCTGGGAGCTGGTCGCGATGAGCGAGGACCCGTCCCTGCCCGGCAACAACGAGCTGCACCGCTACCACCTCAAGCGGCCCAAGCCGGCCGCGCCGCCGCCCCGGCAGCGGATGCGCGGCGGCGGACGCCCGCGCCGGACGATCAGCGGCTGACCCCGCCCGCCCGCCTCCGGCCGCCCTGGCATAACGGCCGGGGATCCGGGTATCGGCCGGCGGGAGGTGGCCCCGATGGTCGCGCTGGCACAGCACCCGCCCTCGGCCGAGCGGCTGCGGGCGATCGACGGATTCCTCGCCGAGGCCTGGGTCGACCAGGCCCGGCACGACGACCGGCTGCGCGACCTCGCGGTCGAGGTGCGCTTCGACCGGGGGGTGGCCCACGTCAGCGGGGAGGTCGCCGAGGAGGCCGAGCTGCGGCTGGTCCGGGACCGGGTCGGCCGGCTCGCCGGGGTGCTCGGCGTCTGGTGCCGGGTACGCGTCGGCGCTCGCCACCCGGTGGTGGTCGACCTCGGCTGTGGCGCCACCAAGCAGTGGCCGGGCAACCTGGGGCTGGACATCTTCCCCGCCCCGGGGGTGGACGCGGTGGCGGACCTCTCCGGCTCGCTGCCGCTGGCCGACGACTCGGTGGACGTCTTCTTCGCGGTGCACATCCTGGAGCACCTGATCGACTTCCTGCCGCTGGTCGACGAGTGCCACCGGGCGCTCCGGCCGGGCGGCGTGCTGCATGTGATGAGCCCGTGGTGGCGGCACGTGAACGCCGTCGCCGACCCGACCCACGTCCGGCTGCTCGACGTGCAGACGGTCAAGGGGATCTGCCTCCAGCGCCCGCCGGGCACCCCACGCTGGTATCCGCTGCACGTCGGCTGCGACGGCGCGTCGATCTTCGCCGACCTCACCCCGCTGCCTGCGGACGCGGACGGCCCCAACCCCGCCCACCTGGCCCGCTTCTTCGACTGACCCCACCCCTGGCCCCGGGGGGTCAGCGGCCCAGGGTGCTTTCGCGGGGGGTGAGGCGCCAGGGGGCCGAGAGCTCCCGTGGCGGGGCGGTGCGGTCGCCGTCGATGCGGCCGGCGAGCAGTTCCACCGCCAGCCGGGCGATGCGCTCCTTGTCCGGCGCGATCGTGCTCAGGGTGGGCACGGAGAAGCGGCCGTCCTCGATGTCGTCGAAACCGGCCACCGCCACGTCCTCGGGGACCCGCAGGCCCGCCTCGTGCAGGGCGCGCAGGACGCCCAGGGCGAGGGTGTCGTTGAAGCAGAAAACGGCGTCGGGGCGTACGCCGGAGGTCAGCAGGCCGCGCATCGCGGCGGCGCCGTCCGCGCGGTGCCAGGCCGGCGCGGGCGCCACCAGCCGCTCGTCGTACGCGAGGCCGGCGTCGGCCAGCGCGGCGGTGTAGCCGGCGAGCCGGAGCCGGGCGCTGGCCCCCTCCGGGGTGCGTTGCGAGCCGATGGCGGCGATCCGGCGGCGACCGAGACCGGCCAGGTGGGCGGTGATCTCCCGGGCGGCGCTCACGTTGTCGATCCCGACGTGGTCGGCGGGGCCGTGGTCGACCCGCTCGCCGAGCAGCACCATCGGGGTGCCGGCCAGCCCGGTGAGGTCCTCGGCGGTGAGCGCCAGCGGGCTGAAGATCAGCCCGTCGATCAGGTGCTCGGTGATGCCCGACGCGACCACCCGCTCCTGCTCCCGGCCGCCGCCGGTCTGGTCGATCAGCACCGTCCAGCCCAGCTCGGCCGCGGCCGTGACGACGTGCCGGGCCAGCTCGGCGAAGTAGGGGATGTCCAGCTCGGGTACCGCGAACGCGATGACCCCGGTGCGCCCCTTGCGGAGGTTGCGGGCGGAGAGGTTGGGCCGGTAGTTCAGCTCGGCGATGGCCTTTTCGACCCGGGCGCGGGTGTCGGGCCGGACGTGCACGTAGCCGTTGACCACGTTGGAGACGGTCTTCACCGACACACCGGCCCGCTCCGCCACGTCCTTGAGCCTGTGCCGCACCACGTCGCCTCCCCCCATGGGTGCGCACTTTACCGCGTAGGGGCCTCTTTACAACGTTGCTTACAACGTTGTAGAAACCAGGAGCACCGGGTGACCACGGTCACCCGGGACCGGCAACGAGGAAAGGTGGCACCCCTTGCGGACCGCGCAGCTCACCATCGACCCGGCCTTCGCCGTCGGACCGGCCGACCGGCGACTCTTCGGCTCGTTCGTCGAGCACATGGGCCGGTGCGTCTACGGCGGGGTCTACGAGCCCGGGCACCCCGCCGCGGACTCGCGGGGGCTGCGCCGCGACGTGCTGGAGCTGACCCGTGAGCTGGGTGTGTCCGTGGTCCGCTACCCCGGCGGCAACTTCGTCTCCGGCTACCGCTGGGAGGACGGCGTCGGCCCGGTCGGCGACCGCCCCCGCCGGCTCGACCTGGCCTGGAAGACCATCGAGACCAACGCCTTCGGGCTCGACGAGTTCATGACCTGGGCCACCGAGGCGGGCGTCGAGCCGATGATGGCCGTCAACCTCGGCACCCGGGGCGTGCAGGAGGCCTGCGACCTGCTGGAGTACACCAACCATCCGGGCGGGACCCAGCTGTCCGACCTGCGCCGCAAGCACGGCGCCGAGGAGCCGTACGGGGTGCGGCTCTGGTGCCTGGGCAACGAGCTGGACGGGCCCTGGCAGGTCGGCCACAAGACCGCCGACGAGTACGGCCGGCTGGCCGCCGAGACCGCCCGGGCCATGAAGATGGTCGACCCGTCGATCAGCCTGGTCGCCTGCGGCAGCTCCAACCGGACGATGTCCACCTTCGCCTCCTGGGAGGCGACCGTGCTGGAGCACACCTACGAGCACGTCGACTACATCTCCGCGCACACCTACTACGACCCGTCCGACGGCGACCGGGCCAGCATCCTGGCCTCCGCCGTCGACATGGACAACTTCATCCGCGAGGTCGTCGCCACCGCCGACCACGTGGCCGCCAAGCAGCGGCACCGGCGGAAGCTCAAGATCTCCTTCGACGAGTGGAACGTCTGGTACCAGTCCCGCCTCCAGGCCGACCTGGACCGGCGCGGCTGGGTCGAGGCCCCGGCGCTGATCGAGGACGACTTCACCGCCGTCGACGCGGTGGTGGTCGGCGACCTGCTGATCACCCTGCTGCGGCACGCCGACCGGGTCGGGGTGGCCTGCCAGGCCCAGCTCGCCAACGTGATCGCCCCGATCCGCACCCGCACCGGCGGTCCCGCCTGGCGGCAGAGCATCTTCCACCCGTTCGCGCTGACCGCCCGGCACGCCCGCGGCACGGTGCTGCGTACCGAGCCCGTCGGCCCGACGTACGAGACGAAGCGGTACGGCGAGGTCCCGGTGCTCGACACGGTCGCCGTGCACGACGAGGAGACCGGCGAGCTGACCGTGTTCGCGGTCAACCGGGGCGAGACCGACCTCCCCCTGGACATCGACCTGCGCGGCCTGCCGGGCCTGTCCGGTCAATCCCACCTGAGCCTCGCCGCCGGGGACGACCCGACGGCGACGAACACCGAGGCCGAGCCCGACCGGGTGACGCCCCGGCAGCTGCCCGACCCCACCACCGACGGCGGCCGGTGCTCCGTGCGCCTTCCGGCCGTCTCCTGGAACGTGCTGCGCTTCTCCCCCGTCGGTGGCTGACACCGCACCGGTCCTGAGCAGGCACAATTCATCCCGTCCCCCAAGGAGCAAAATCCCCATGATGCAGAACGAAATGAGCCGGCGGCGCCTGCTCAGCCTCGGCCTCGGGCTCGGCGCCGCGGCCTCGCTGACCCTGGCCGGTTGCGGCGGTGGCGACGACGACGCGGGCCCGGCGGCCGGCAACGGCGGCAAGGACTACACCGGCCCGAAGGTGGACCTGAAGCTGTGGAACGGCTTCACCGGCGGCGACGGCGACATCTTCAAGGCGCTGGTCAACCAGTTCAACACCGAGCACCAGAACATCGCCGTCTCGATCGCCACGTACCAGTGGGAGGACTACTACAACAAGCTCCCCGGCGCGGCCTCCAGCGGCAGCGGCCCGGACATCGCGGTCATGCACATGGACCAGCTCGCCACCTTCGCCGCCCGCGGCGTCATCACCGAACTGGACGACGTCGCCAAGACCCTGGAGCTCTCCGAGGGCGACTTCGCCCCCACCGTCTGGAAGGGCGGGCTCTACAACTCCAAGCGGTACGGCATCCCGCTGGACATGCACCCCCTCGGCTTCTACTACAACAAGGGGGTCATGCAGAAGGCCGGGCTCGACCCGAACAAGCCGCCGACCACGAAGGACGACTACACCGCCGCGCTGACCGAGCTGAAGAAGTCCGGGGTGCAGGGCTTCTGGGTCAGCCCGTTCCAGTTCACCGGCGGCATGACCTTCTACTCCCTGCTGCACCAGTGGGGCGGCAGCGTCTTCGACGCCGAGGCCACGAAGGCCACCTTCAACTCGGACCAGGCCGTCGAGGCGTGCACCTGGCTGACCGACCTGATCAAGCAGGGCCACTCCCCGGCCAACGTCGGCCAGGACGCCGACTACCTGGCCTTCAAGAGCGGCAAGAACGCCTTCAACTGGAACGGCATCTGGCAGATCAACGACCTGAAGAAGAGCCCGGACATCCAGTGGGGCGTGGCGCCCCTGCCGCAGATCGGCACGCAGCCGGCCGCCTGGGCCAACTCGCACAACTTCACGATCGTCAAGCAGCGGGCCAACGACGCCAACAAGGTCTCGGCGGCGAAGGTCTTCATCAACTGGCTCAGCCAGCACTCCCTGGACTGGGCCAAGGGCGGCCAGGTACCGGCCCGCAAGGCCGTCCGGGACAGCGCCGACTTCAAGGCGCTGACCGAGGTCAACGCCCTCGCCCCCGAGCTGGAGTACGCGGCCTTCCCGCCGGCGGCCCCGGGCCTCGGTGAGGTCATGACGACCTTCTACAACTCGTTCAACGAGGCGGCGCTGGGCAAGAAGTCGCCCAAGCAGGCGCTGGACGACGGGGCGGCCAAGGCGAACAAGCAGCTGGAGGACAACCGCAAGAAGTATGGGAGCTGAGCTCCCGTGGCGGACGTGATCGAGGCGGGGGCGGCGCGTGGTGACGCGCCGCCCCCGGCGGCCGACGCCGCCCGCCCGGGCGCCCCGGCGCGCCGGGCCGGGCGGGCGACGCCGTACCTCTTCCTCGCCCCGTACCTGCTCCTGTTCGGGGTCTTCGGCCTGCTGCCGATCCTGCTCGGTCTCTGGCTCAGCGTGCACCAGTGGGACTTCCAGTTGCCCAACCGGCCCTTCGTCGGGCTGGACAACTACCAGGAGCTCTTCTCCAGCGACTCGGCCGTCTACGGCGACTGGTGGCAGAGCGTCCGGGCGACAGCGATCTTCACCGTCTTCGCGGTGCCGCTGCTGGTAGTCGTCCCGCTCGGGCTGGCGCTGCTGCTGAACCGCTCGTTCCCCGGCCGGACCTTCTTCCGGGCGATCTACTTCGCGCCGTACGTGCTGGGCGTGGCGGTGATCGGCCTGCTCTGGCGCTTCCTGCTCGACGCCAACCTGGGCCTGGTCAACCGGCTCGCCGGCATGGTCGGGCTGCCGGCCGACACCCCGTGGGTGACGGACGTGCCGTGGGCCTGGGTCTCGCTGGTCGGGGTGACCGTCTGGTGGACCTCCGGCTTCAACGCGGTGATCTACCTGGCCGGGCTCCAGGACATCCCGCAGGAGCTGTACGAAGCGGCGAAGGTGGACGGCGCGACCGCCTGGGAACGGTTCCGGCACGTCACGCTCCCCGGGCTGCGTCCGGTGCTGCTCTTCGTGGTCACCACGACCGTGCTCGCCTCGGCGAACGTCTTCGGGCAGTCCTTTTTGATCACCCAGGGCGCGCCGGGCACCGAGACCCGCACGGTGGTCTGGTTCATCGTCGAGGAGGGGCTGCGGGACAACGACGCCGGCCGCGCCGCCGCGATGAGCATCGTGTTCGCGCTGATGCTGGCGGTCGTGAGCATCGCCAACTTCCGCTTCTTCCGCTACCGGGAAGACTGAGGGGACCGCCATGACGACGCCCACGCGCACCACGCGCGCCCCCGTGCCGACCCGCGCCGGAGCCCCGGCGACCGGCCGCGCCCCGGGGACCGCGCTGCGCCGGACCGCGCTCTACGCCACCCTGGTCGCGCTCGCCCTGGTCTTCCTGCTGCCGCTGGTGTGGATGGTCATCACCTCGCTGAAGACCTACACCGGGGCACAGCAGATCCCGCCGAGCTGGCTGCCGGACCCGATCTCCGGGTACGGCTACGAGCAGATCCTGAACAACTCCGCCAACCCCGTGCTGCGCTGGTTCGTCAACAGCATGCTGGCCGCCACCGCGCACGCGCTGCTGGTGCTGGCGACCGCCTCGATGGCCGCGTACGCCCTGGCGCGGATGCGGTTCCGGGGCCGCGGGGTGCTCTTCGCGCTGATCGTCGGGACGCTGTTCATCCCGCCGACCTCGCTGATCATCCCGAACTTCCTGATCGTCGACGAGCTGAACTGGATCGACACCCTGACCGTGGTGATCGTGCCCGGGGCTGCGAGCGCGTTCGGGGTGTTCTTCCTGCGGCAGTTCTTCCTCTCCCTGCCCCGGGAACTGGAGGAGGCCGCGGTGCTGGACGGGGCCAACCAGTGGCAGATCTTCTGGCGGGTGGTGCTGCCGCTGTCCAAGCCGGCGCTGGCCACCCTGGCGGTGCTGTCGTTCCTCACCAACTGGAACGACTTCCTCTGGCCGATCTTCGTGCTGTTCAGCCCGGAGACGCTCACCCTGCCGCCGGGCCTGGGCCTGCTCCAGGGCTCCTACGTCACCGACTACCCGGTGATCATGGCGGGGGCGGTGCTGGCCAGCGTGCCGGTGCTGATCCTCTTCGTGCTCGCCCAGCGGCACATCATCCAGGGCGTCTCCCGCAGCGGCCTGAAGGGATGACGGTCGGGATCCGGTGGCACGGCGCGGCGGCGGCGCTCGCCGCCGCGCTGCTCGCCGCCGGTTGCGGTGGTGCAGATGAACCTTCGAGCACGGGAGACGACGCGCGCATGTTCACCAACCCGGTCGTACGCACCGACGCGCCCGACCCGCAGGCGATCCGGGTGGGCGACACCTGGTACCTGTTCCACACCAACGCCGGGGGCCGCAACGTCCCGGTGCTCACCTCTGCGGACCTGGTCGACTGGTCCCCGGCCGGGGACGCGCTGCCGGAACTGCCGGCGTGGGCGGACGCCGGGAAGACCTGGGCGCCTGAGGCGATCGAACTGGCCCCGGACCGGTTCGCGCTCTACTACACCGTCGCCGGGCACGAGTCGGGGCGGCAGTGCGTCGGACGGGCCGTGGCGAGCGTGCCGCAGGGGCCGTACCGGGACGACTCGACCGGGCCGCTGATCTGCCAGGCGGAGCTGGGCGGGGCCATCGACGCCAGCCCGTTCCGGGACGCCGACGGCAGCCTCTGGCTGCTGTGGAAGAACGACGGCAACGCCATCGGGGTGGACACCTGGATCTGGTCGCAGCGCCTCTCGGACGACGGGCTGCGCCTGGTGGGCGAGCCGACGAAGCTGCTGAAGCAGACCGAGCCGTGGGAGGGCACCCTGATCGAGGGCCCGTTCCTGCACCGCCAGGAGGGCAGGCTCTTCCTGTTCTTCGCCGCGAACGCCTACGACCGCGCCGAGTACGCGGAGGGCTACGCGGTCTGCGAGTCGCCGGCCGGGCCGTGCGTGAAGGCCCCGGAGAACCCGATCCTGAAGACCAACGAGGTCGCCTCCGGGCCGGGGCACGCCTCGATGGTGGTCAAGGACGGGCGCACCTGGCTGCTCTACCACGCCTGGCCGCCCGGCCAGGAGGGCACCGTCGACCCGGGCCGCCAGGTCTGGCTCGACGAGGTCGTCTGGACCGACGGCAAACCCGTGGTCAAGGGCCCGACGGCGGGACCCCAGCAAAGGCCCTGACCGGGGACCTTCTCCGAAGGCGGCCGGCCGCCCGGCAGACCGCACGCACGACTCGGAGACACCGACAGCGCGGCACCCGACAGGATCGGGTGCCGCGCTGTCCACGTACACCAAAGCAAGCGCGACCGAACCGCGGCGGCCGACCCCGGAGGGTTTCCGGGGAGCCCGGCCCGCGCAGGGATCAAGCCTGACCGCCCGGAGCGGGCCGGGCTCCCCGGAAACCCCACCCACGTCGAGCCGCACCCCCACCCGCGTCGAGCCGGACCCCCGCCCGAGATCAGACGGAAGCCGGTTCCCGGGAGTCGGCGGGCGAGGAACGCCGGGCGAGAGCCGGTTCTTCCGGTAGCCGTAGCCGAAGTAGATCACCACGCCGAGCAGCATCCACGCGGCGAACCGCAGCCAGGTCTCCACCGACAGGTTCAGCATCAGGTAGAAGCAGGCCAGCGCCGAGACGATCGGCAGCACCGGGGAGAACGGCACCCGGAACGGCCGGTCCAGGTCCGGGCGCTTGCGCCGCAGGATCGGCACCGCGACCGAGACCAGCACGAACGCCGCGAGCGCGCCGATGCTGACCAGGTCGGCCAGGGCCGACAGCGGCAGGAGGCCGGCGAGCAGCGCGACCGCCACCGTCATGACGGCCGAGATCCGGTACGGGGTGCCCCAGCGCGGGTGCACCTTGGCGATCGACGGCGGGATGAGCCCGTCGCGGCTGATGGCGAAGCCGATCCGACCCATGGCCACCAGGTCGACCAGGATCACGCTGGTCAGGCCGGCGACGGCGGCGATGGAGACGAGGATGCCGGCCCACTCGGCGCCGACCGCGTTGAAGGCCGCCGCGATCGGGGCGCCCCGGTCGATCTCGGTGTACGGCACCATGCCCACCACGACAAGCGAGACGCCGATGTACAGCACGGTGGAGATCAGCAGCGTGCCGAGCAGGCCGAGGGTGAGGTCCCGGCGGGGCCGCCTCGTCTCCTCGCCGAGGTTGGCCACCGCCTCGAAGCCGGTGTAAGCGAAGAAGACCACCGCGGCGGCGCTGAGCACGCCCACGAAGCCGAACACCGAGGGCTCCAGGCCGAAGAGCGCCTGGGTGACGGGCTGCTTGATGCCGTCCTCGCTGCCGTCGGCGGGCTTCGCCGGCGGGATGAACGGGGTGAGGTTGCCGGCCTTCACGAAGAACAGGCCGGCGACCACGATGAAGACGCAGATGGCGACCTTGACCAGCACCAGCAGGTTGGTCACCCGGGCGGACTCGCGGATGCCGACGATCGCCACGACGCCGAGCAGCAGCACGATGCCGATCGCGCCGACGTTGACGACGCTGCCCTCCTCGCCGAACCAGGCGGTGGGGAGGCCGACGAGTTCCGCCAGGTAGCCGGACCAGCCGCGCGCCACCACCGCCGCGCCGAGGGCGAACTCCAGCAGCAGGTCCCAGCCGATGATCCAGGCGACGATCTCGCCCATCGTCGCGTACGCGTAGGTGTAGGCGCTGCCGGCGGTCGGGACGCTCGACGCCAGCTCGGCGTAGCAGAGGGCGGCGAGCAGGGCGACCAGGCCGGCGATGGCGAACGAGACCACCACGCCGGGACCCGCGCTGTCCCGGGCCTCGATGCCGGTGAGCGTGAAGATGCCGGTGCCGATCACGATGCCGATGCCGAAGCCGGTGAGGTCGCGGGCGCCGAGCCGGCGCTTCAGGCCGGGCCCGCCGTCGTCACCGTCGGCCTCGCTCTGCGCGATGACGTCCCCGATCGGTTTGGTACGCAGCACGGACACGTGTCACCCCTCCCACCGCCCGGACCACCCC
This sequence comes from Micromonospora sp. NPDC023644, assembly GCF_040640115.1. Lineage (NCBI taxonomy): Bacteria > Bacillati > Actinomycetota > Actinomycetes > Micromonosporales > Micromonosporaceae > Micromonospora > Micromonospora sp. NPDC023644. The sequence goes on from NZ_JBFABA010000004.1 coordinate 50,236, forward strand.
CGTGGCGGCCGGTGACCGGCGATGCTACCCAGGGCGGACCCCCCTCAACCCCCACGTCTCGGGTCATTAGGGTCACCACCCGGCGTGTGCGTCCCACCACGGTGCGCCCCGTGGGCCCGGCCACAGGGAGGAGCCGGTGTCGACGGACGGATCGATCCCGTCCAGACTCTTGCGCAGAGCCCGTGACGTGTGAAAATTTCCTACCAGCGGCAGATTGCCAACGGCGAATCTTGCCGTCTGCGCCGCGATCCACCCCTGACACGGGAGCCCCAACGAAGGGACACACCGCATGAAGGCAACTCGGCTCGGAGCCGCCGGGCTGGCCGCCGCACTGCTCGGCGCGCTCGTCGCCGCCACCCCGGCGAGCGCGGCGCCCGACACGGCGACCACCGCCGCCTCCACCACCACCTGCGTCACCGACCCGGCCACGCCGAAGCGACAGTTCCGGGCCATGTGGATCTCCTCGGTCGTCAACATCGACTGGCCGAGCAAGGCGTCCCAGACCTCGCCGGACCGCGTCGCCACGCAGCAGGCCGAGTACCGCCAGCTGCTCGACCTCGCCGAGCGGCTCAACCACAACGCCGTGGTCGTCCAGGTCCGGCCGACCGCCGACGCGTTCTGGCCGTCGCCCCACGAGCCCTGGTCGGAGTACCTGACCGGGGTCCGCGGCGAGGACCCGGGCTGGGACCCGCTGAAGTTCGTGGTCGAGGAGGCGCACAAGCGGAACCTGGAGTTCCACGCCTGGTTCAACCCGTACCGCGTCTCCATGCCCGCCCCGGGCGGCGCCGGCGCCGACATCACCAAGCTCGCGCCGAACCACCCGGTGCGCGAGCACCCCGAGTGGACCTTCGCCTACCCGCCGGCCGGAGTCGCCGGCAGCCGGCTCTACTACAACCCCGGCATTCCGGAGGTCCGCGAGTTCGTGCAGACCGCGATGATGGACGCGGTCAAGCGGTACGACGTCGACGGCGTGCACTTCGACGACTACTTCTACCCCTACCCGAGCGGCACCCACCAGGTGCCCGACGACGCCACCTTCGCGGCGCACAACCGGGGCTTCACCGACAAGGCCGACTGGCGGCGGGACAACATCAACCTGCTGGTCCAGGAGATGAACGCCAAGATCAAGGCCGAGAAGCCGTGGGTGAAGTTCGGCGTCAGCCCGTTCGGCATCTGGCGCAACCAGTCGGCCGACCCGCTGGGCTCGGACACCACCGGCAGCCAGTCGTACGACATCATCTCCGCCGACACCCGCAAGTGGGTCAAGGAGGAGTGGATCGACTACATCGTGCCGCAGCTCTACTGGTACATCGGCCAGTACCCGGCCGCCGACTACGCCCGGCTGGTGCCGTGGTGGGCGGACGTGGTCAAGGGCACCCGGGTGCAGCTCTACATCGGGCAGGCCGACTACAAGAGCGGTGACCCGGTCTACGGGCCGTTCTGGCAGAACCCGCGCGAGCTGTCCGACCACCTGACGCTCAACCGGGCGCACCCGGAGGTCCTGGGCAACATCCACTTCTCGGCCGTGCAGGTGCGGGCCAACCGGCTCGGCGCGACCGACATCTACGCCGCCGAGCACTACTCCCGCCCGGCGCTCATCCCGACCATGCCGCACCTGCCGAAGAAGCCGCTGCTCATGCCGGTGGTCACCGAGGCCGCGCGGCAGGACGACGGGGTCCACCTGAGCTGGCGCCAGCCGGCCGATGGAGTGGGCCCGCTCGGCACCGCCACGTCGTACGCGGTCTACCGCTTCGACGGGGTCGGCCTGGCCGACCGGTGCGACTTCGCCGACGCGGCGCACCTCGTCGACACCGTCCGCGCCGACGCGGCCACCCGGACCCAGTCCTGGGTGGACACCACCGCCGAGGCCGGCAAGCGGTACACCTACTACGTGACCGCGCTCGACCGACTGGCGAACGAGAGCCCGGCCAGCCCGCCGGCGTTCGTCCGCTGACGTCCCACCGGATGCCCCGGGTGCCTCTGGCGCCCGGGGCATTCGTCTGTTTCGACGCCTGTCACCAAATGTCGGCGGGCACCGCACCGCGGGGACCGATCCATGATCGACACTGTTCGGCACTCCGGTGACCCGCCGGTAACCCCCCGTCCCACCCGCATATCCCCCGCGGAGGTACCCGTGCCCAGACGCCTCACCACCCTGCTCGCCTCGGCCGCGCTCACGATGCTCTTCGTCTTCGGGGTCTCCTCCCCCGCCGCCGCCGTCACGACCACGCAGAAGCTGTCCGTCCTCTCCAGCTGGACGCAGACCAGCGCCACCAGCTACAACTCCTGGAACTCCGGCCGGCTGAACAAGGGCGCCTGGGCGGCGTACGGCTTCGACTGGTCGACCGACTACTGCTCGTCGAGCCCGGACAACCCGCTCGGCTTCAACTTCACGCTCTCCTGCTACCGGCACGACTTCGGCTACCGCAACTACAAGGCGATGAGCCGGTTCTCGGCGAACAAGGCCCGCCTGGACAGCGCCTTCTACGCCGACCTGAAGCGCGTCTGCGCCACGTACAACACCGTCGTGCGGCCCGCCTGCTACAGCCTCGCCTGGACGTACTACCAGGCCGTCAGCGCCTTCGGCTCCGTCGCCGCCGTGCAGCAGGCCGACATCGACCGCGCCGCCCGGATGAAGGCCGACGCCGAACGCCGCGCCGCCCTGCGCGGCTGACCCACCCGTACCGTCCAGGGGTTCGCGTCCCCGGCCCGCCCGGGCGACGCGGACCCCGACCGGCGGGCCCCCGTCGTCAGGCGTGACCGGTGTGGTGGCGGCGACGGTCGGGGGTGACGGGCTGGCGGGGAGCCACGCGGGCGGGACCGGCGGCGAACCTCGCCGAGCCCACCGCCAGGTCCGGGTGCTCGACGGCGAGGGCCAGCGCCGCCGCCTCCTCCAGCCCCAGCTCGGTCCCCTCGCCGTACGCGCCGTCGAAGGTCGCGTCGCCCAGCTCCCGGCGCAGCTCCCCCTGCCGCTGCGCCCAGTACCCGCCGTAGATGCCCGGGGCGCAGCGCATGCTCGCCCGGATCGCCCCCGCCGCGCCGAACAGGCGGGCCGCCGTCAGCCCGTCGCCGCCGGCCGCGCAGCGCACCGCCATCGCGTTCAGCGTGTCGCAGGCCCGACCGTGGAAGCCGTGGCTCATCCGCGACCGCAGCGCCACCTGAAGATGCTCGTGCGCGGCGACCAGGTCACCGCGCGCCAGGGCGACCATCCCGAGCAGCATGTCGACCGAGCGCCGCCCCCGCTCCACCGGGCGCGCCGCCTCCACCGGCCGGGCCGCGCCCAGCAGCTCGGCCGCCTCGTCCAGGGCGCCCCGCCGCCAGAGCAGCTCGGCCAGGCTGAACACCCCGAAGAGCGCGTCGCCGAGCACCTCCTGGCCGGACGCCCAGTCGATCACCTCGCGGCAGATCCGCTCGGCCTCCGCAAACTGTCCCATGTCGACCAGCGGGGCCGCCCGCCCGGCGAGCACCCGGGCGAGCAGGCCCGCGTCGCCCGCCTGCCGGGCCGCCGCCTCCGCCCGCTGGGAGTAGCGCAGTTCCTCGGCGAACTCGCCGTCCGCGCCGGCGTGCAGCGAGTGCATGTGGTACGCCGCCGCCAGCTCCGCCTCCGGGATCCGCTCCCCCGTCTCGGCGATCCGCCCGTACAGCCGGAACAGCCAGAGCCGCCCCTCCCGGGCCAGGCCCCGCTCCCGCCACCACTGGTCGAGCCCCCCGGCCAGCCGCAGGCCGGCCCGGGCACTGCCGCCCGTGGCGCACCAGCGCAACGCGGCGCGCAGCTCGCCGGCGAGCGGGTCGAGGGCGTAGAGCGAGAGGGTCACCGGCCGCCCGTCCGGGCCCAGGTGGGCGCGCTCCAGCGCGTGCCTCGACCACGCCACGTGCCGGTTGCGGGCCGACCTCTCCTCCCCCGCCTCCACCAGCCTCCGCGCCGCGTACGCCCGGATCGGGTCCAGCATCCGGTAGGTGCTGCCCGAGGCGTGCGGCTCCGCCAGCACCATCGACTTGTCGACCAGCACCGAGAGCGGATCGAGCGGATCGTCGCCGAGCAGCCACTCCACCGTCGCCAGGTCGACCGGGCCGGCGAAGACCGCCAACCAGCGCAGCAGCCGGGCGGCGCGCGGCCCCAGCGTGCGGTACGACCAGGTCACCGTGGCCTGCATGGTCAGGTGCCGTTCGGTGGCGGGGCGCTGCACCGCCCGGACGCCCGGGCCGGGCGACGCCAGCCCCACGGCCGTCGCCACCGGGTCCCGCGGGTCGTCCGACCGGCCCGGCTCCACCGGGGGCGGGTCCGGGTCCTCCCGGCCCGCGTCCAGGGTGCCCAGCACGTCGTCGAGGCGCTCGGCGAGCTGCCCGACGGAGAGCACCCGCAGCCGGGCGGCGGCCAGCTCGATGGCGAGCGGCAGCCCGTCCAACCGCCGCACCACCCGGCGCAGGTCGGCCGACTCGCTCGGGTCCGGCGGCCGGCCGCCCCGGGCCGCCGCCGTCCGGTCCAGCAGCAGCGCGACCGCGTCGCTCTCCGCCCCGTCCGCCGGCGGGTCGACCGACAGCGACGGGATCCGCCAGACCACCTCGCCCGGCAGGCCGAACGACTCCCGGCTGGTGGCGAGCACCCGGACGCCCACCCCGCCGGCGAGCAGCCGGGAGATCACGTCGGCCGAGGCGGCCGGCTGGGCGTCGCAGGTGTCCAGGAGGACGAGCATCCGGCGCGCGGCCGCGTACTCCACCAGCGTGTCGACCATCGGGCGGCCCGGCTCGGGACGCAGACCGAGCACGGCCGCGACCTCGAACGCCACCAGCCCCGGGTCGGTGACCGCGGCGACGTCGACGATCCAGACACCGTCCGGATGGGACTCCACCAGGTCGACGGCGAGTTCCACAGCCAGCCGGGTCTTGCCCGCGCCGCCCGCGCCGAGGACGGTGACCAGCCGGTGCGTCTCCACCAGCCGCCTCAGCTCGGCCCGCTCGGCGTGCCGGCCGACGAACGAGGTGACCGGGGTGGGCAGGTTGTGCGCGGTCGCGTCGGCGGTGCGGGGCCGCGGGAACTTCCGCTCCAGACCCGGAGCGACCAGTTGGAAGAGCCGCTCCCGGTCGTCGAAGCCGCGCAGCCGGTGCAGGCCGAGGTCGAGCAGGGACGCGCCGGGCGGCAGCGGCTCCACGTGCCGCGCCGTCGACCCCGAGCAGAGCACCTGACCGCCGTGGGCGGCGGCGGCGACCCGGGCCGCGCGGTGCACCTCCGGGCTGACGTACTCGCCGTCGCGCGGCTCCGCCCAGCCGGTGTGCAGCCCCATCCGGACCCGGGGCACGGCGTCGGCGGTGGGCCACTCGTGGCTGGCCAACGCCCGTTGCGCGGTCAGGCAGGCGGTCAGCGCGGCGGTCGCGTCGCCGAAGGCGAGGAAGAAGGAGTCCCCCTCGGTCAGCAGCTCCGCGCCCTCGGTCGCGGCGATCGTGCGGCGCAGCAGGCGGCGATGCTCCCGCAGCACCGGCCGGTAGTCCGCGCCGAGCAGCTGGGCCAGCCGGGTGGAGCCCTCGATGTCGGTGAAGACGAAGGTCACCAACCCGCTCGGGAGGTGGATCCGTGGCGACATGGTGGAACCTCCGCCCGTGACGTCGGACTCATGCTGCCTGATACCGGACCATCACGCATCGTGAGAACGGTCGGCCGGGCCCGGCCCGGGAAGCCGTCCGGCCCCCCGGTGGCCAAGGGGGCGCGCCGACGGGCGTCGGGGCGGACGAGGAACCGGCCCGGTGCGGGCGGCCGAGGCGGGACCGACGGCGGACCCGCCGGTCAGCAGCCGCAGCCACCGCCGCAACAACCACCGCCGGCCGGCGCCGGCGCGCCACCGGCCGCACCGCCGCCGCCCCGGCCGGTGACCGCGACGGTGGAGAGGAGCTTGACCGTGTCGGCGTGACCCGCCGGGCAGGACGCCGGCTCGGCGGCCTGCGTCATCGGGCGGTTGACCTCGAAGGTGTCGCCGCAGGCGCGGCAACGGAACTCGTACCGGGGCATGGCACCAGGGTACGACCGGTCCTGACGTACGGGGGGACATGGGTGATACTCAACTTGTGGTGGACGGCGAGGACAGGACGAACCTTCGGCCCCTGCGGCCGGCGGCCCCGATCGACGGGCCGCTCGCCGGTTCCGGCGCCGCGCCCGAACCCGCGCGGCGGTTCCCGCGTCCCCGCCGCCCCTGGCTGAGGTCCGCGACCACCCCCGATGCGGATACCCCGGCGCCGTCCGCTCCCGCGCCCGCCGAGCCGGCGTCGACGCCGGCCGCGTCCTCCGCACCGGAGCCGACGACGACCGAGTCGACGCCCACCGCCGAGCAGCCCGGCGCCCCCGACGGGCCCGCCGCCGCGAAGCCGACCGCCGAGGCAAAGCCGGCCGGCGGGACCGCCGCCGAGGCGAAGCCGGACGAGAAGCCCACCGCCGAGGCCAGGCCGTCGGACGGGACCGCCGCCGACGCCAGGCCGGGCGAGAAGCCCACCGCCGGGGCCAAGCCGTCGGACGGGGCCGCCGCCGAGGCGAAGCCGGCGGACACGGCGGGGACGGGCGACGAGCCGGCCGCCGGCACCAAGCCGGCCAGGGCCGGGAAGCCGGACGACGGGACCGGCACGGCCGCGAAGCCGGGCGACGGGACCGCCACCGCCATGGCCGCGAAGCCGACGGACGGGACCGCCGCCGACACGAAGGCCGGCAGCGCGGCGGCCGGGGCGAAGACCGGTGACGACACCGGCGCCCCGTCGGGCGCGGGCGACCTCGCGAAGACGAAGACCGACCTGCCCGCGACGAGACCGGCCACCGGACCCCGGCGCCGCCGGGTGCAGTTCGCGCACGCCGTTCGCAGGCCGCCGCACCGCATTGCGATGACCGCCGCCCGCGCCACCCGGGAGTGGTCGCGGCGGCCCAGCGGCCGGCTCACCCTGCCCGGGGTGTTCCTGCTCGCCCTGGTCGCGGCGACTGCCGCGGCGGGCGCGCTGTTGGTGCCCGCGACGGCGCGGGGACCACGTCCGGTCGCCGTCGACGCCACTTCCGCCGCGCCGACCACCGTTCCGCAGGGGCCGCTGCCGGGCGGGACGCCGCTGCCCGGCGGGTCGCCATGGCCCGGCGGGTCGCCCCTGCCCGGCGGGACGGCGCCGCCGCTCGGCACGGTGCCGACCGGCCCGCCCGTCGGCGGGAGCACCGGCCGGCCGTCGGACGCGCTGGCCGGCTGGGCCGCCCAGGTGGGACCGAAGGTCGGCATCTCGCCGGTGGCCGTGCAGGCGTACGGCTACGCCGAGGTGGTGCTCGCCCAGACCAACCGCAGCTGCGGGCTGAGCTGGACCACCCTGGCGGCCATCGGGTTCGTCGAGTCGGGGCACGGCCAGGCCAACGGCGCCCGGCTCGGCCAGGACGGCAAGGCGCTGCCCGAGATCATCGGCCTGCCGCTGGACGGGAACGGCGGCCGGATGCGCATCCCCGACACCGACCGCGGCCTGCTCGACAAGGACCCCGTCCTCGACCGGGCGATCGGGCCGATGCAGTTCATCCCGACGACCTGGCAGGAGATCGGGGCCGACGCCGACAACGACGGCGTCAAGGACCCGCACGACCTGGACGACGCTGCCCTCGCCGCCGGCAACTACCTCTGCAAGGGCAGCCGGAACCTCACCATCCCGGCCGACTGGTGGAACGCGATCCTGTCCTACAACGACGTCCGCCGCTACGCCCAGGACGTCTACGACACCGCCAACCGGTACGGACAGGCCAGCCGCACGTGAAGTGATCGTCCGCATACATTGGAGAACTGGACACTTCCCCCGGGCAGCGGTTAGCGGCAAGCTAGACGGGTGATGGTGCGCGAGTGGGACCCCAGGACCGCGTCGTCCGCCGAGATCGCGTCGCTGTTGGACACGCTGAACGCGGTCCTGGCGGCCGATCTGCCGCAGGACCCGCCGTGGCGGGAGAGTTCCATGCGGGAATACCTCGCCGAGGTGATGCCCGGCGAGCGGCGGATCTCCTGGGTCGCCCAGGCGGAGCCGGCGACCGACGGCAGCCCGGGGGCGATCCTGGGTCACGTGCACGTGCTGCTGCTCGGCGACATCGGGGTGCTCGAGGTGCTGGTGCACCCCTCGGCGCGGCGCACGGGCCTCGGCCGGGACCTCGTCCTGACCGCCGCCCGGCGGGTCTACCAGGAGGGCTTCCAGTCGATCGGCGTCGAGGTGGTCGGCGACACGCCGGCCGTCGCCTTCTACGAGTCGCTCGGCTTCTCGAAGGAATACGTCGAGACCCGCAGCGTGCTGGACCTGTCCGGCGTGGACTGGGCCGAGCTGGCCGAGATGGCCACCGGCATCAGCGCGGGCTACCACCTCCAGTTCCACCCCGGCGGCCCGCCGGACGAGCTGATCGAGGCGTACGCGCGGGCCAAGGCGGAGGTGCGCGACGTCGAGGACGGCGAGCTGCGCCCCAGCTCCTACGACCCCGAGCGGCTGCGGGACAGTCTGGACTGCCTGCACCGGCGGGGCATGAAGCCCTACATCGTGCTCGCCCTGCACGAGCAGACCGGGGAGGTGGCGGGGCTGACCGAGGTGGTGGTGCCCGTCCAGCATCCGACCCGCGCCGACCAGTACGACACCATCGTCGTGCAGGACCACCGGGGCTACGGCATCGACCGGGCGATCAAGGCCCGGATGCTGATGGAGCTGCGCTCGGCGGAGGCGGAGCTGACCGAGGTGCAGACCTGGAACGCGCAGGCCAACGAGGCCATGCTCAAGGTCAACGCCGAGTTGGGCTACCGTCCGGACCGCGAATGGTGCGAATACAGCATCGACGTGGCTGAGCTGGTGCACCGCCTCGACGCCGGACGCTGACCGGAGAGTTCACGAAACTGACCGGTGGGGGATGGACGGCGGTCAGCGGCGACCCTTAACGTGCGTTAGTTCCCCGTCCACCCATCGTGGAGGCCCCATGCGCCCGCGCCGCACTCTTGCCGCGCTCGCGACCGCCACCGCCGCCGTGACCGTCACGGCCGTCGGCGTCGCACCCACCGCGGCCAGCGCCGCGCCCACCGACCTCTTCATCTCCGAGTACGTCGAAGGCTCGTCGAACAACAAGGCGATCGAGCTGTTCAACGGCACGGGCGCCGCCGTCGACCTGGCCGCTGGCGGCTACCAGCTCCAGTTGCACTTCAACGGCTCCACCACGCCGACGAACCTGGCCCTCACCGGCACCGTCGCGGCAGGTGACACCTTCGTCCTCGCCGCCGCCTCGGCCGCGCCAGCCATCCTCGACCGGGCCGACCAGACCACCGGCGCCAGCCTGTTCAACGGCGACGACGCGATCGTGCTGCGTCGGGGCGGCACCGTGCTCGACTCGATCGGCCAGGTCGGCGTCGACCCGGGCACCGAGTGGGGCACGGGCGTCACCAGCACCGCCGACAACACGCTGCGTCGCTCGGCCGCCGTCACCTCCGGCGACACCGACCCCTCCGACGCGTTCGACCCGGCCGCCCAGTGGGCCGGTTTCCCCGTCGACACGTTCGACGGCCTCGGCACGCACGCCGTCGACGGCGGCGGTCCGGTCGACGCACCCGCCACGCTCACCTGCGGTCCGACGCTGGTGACCTCGGCCGGCACGGCGGCCACCCGGGAGGTCACCGCCACCGACGCGGACGACCGGATCATCGACCTGGCGGTCACCTCGGTCAGCCCGACCCCCGCCACCGGCTCCGTCAGCCGCTCGGCGGTCACCCCGGCCGACGCGGTCGGCGGCACCGCCCGGGCCACGGTCGGCACGAGCGCCGACCTGGCCGCCGGGGCGTACACCGTGGTGCTGACCGCGACCGACGCGGACGGCGGCACCGCCACCTGCACGCTGGCCGTGCAGGTGACCCGGGAGCTGACCGTCGGCGAGGTGCAGGGCCCGACCACCGACGGCGAGTCCGGTCCCGCCGACCGGTCGCCGCTCGCGCCGGGCACCGGCAACGGGACCAGCAGCACGCTGTACGACGTACGCGGCGTGATCACCCAACTCACCCTGGCGCGCGACTCGGCGGGCCGGGACCAGCGCGGCTTCTTCCTGCAGAGCCGCTCGGACGCCACCGACGGCGACCCGACCAGCTCGGACGGCATCTTCGTCTTCATGGGCTCGTTCACCTCGCTGATCGGCGGCTACGTGCCGACGGTCGGCGACGAGGTGGTGCTGCGCGCCCGGGTCTCCGAGTACTTCAACTTCACCCAGCTCTCCGGCGCGTCGCTGGTCCGTCGGATCGCCTCCGGCGTGGACGTGAACGCCGAGGTCGAGGTGACCGACGCGGTGCCGCCGGTCGAGGTGGCGGCGGCGCAGCGCTTCTTCGAGCGGCACGAGGGCGCCCGGCTGCGGGTGCGTGCCGGCAGCGGCGCGGTGAGCGGGCGGAACGTCTTCGCCTCCACCGCGGACGCGGAGATCTTCGTGATCGACCGCGACGACCCGCTGCTCGACCGCGCCGACCAGTACGCCCGCCGGGTGTTCCGGGACGCGCACCCGCTGGACAACGACCCGAGCCGCCGCTTCGACGACGGCAACGGGCAGCGCGTCCTGCTCGGCAGCATGGGCGTCAAGGGCGCCACGGGTGACAGCGGCGCGCTGCTCCCGCCCGCGCGTACCTTCGACACGCTGACCGCCGACGCGGTCGGCGGGCTCTACTACTCGTTCGAGAAGTACGGCGTACAGGTCGAGGCGGCCGCGTTCACCGGCGGGGCCGACCCGTCGACGAACAACCCGCCGAAGCCGGCCAACCGGTCGGAGGAGGTCGCGGTCGCGACCTACAACGTCGAGAACCTGTACGACTACCGTGACGACCCCTTCGACGGCTGCGACTTCGCCGGCAACGCCGGCTGCACCGGGGTGCGCCCGCCGTTCGACTACGTGCCGGGCAGCGAGCAGGAGTACCGCGAGCAGCTCGCCGCGCTGGCCGACCAGATCACCACCGACCTGCACTCCCCGGACCTGATCCTGGTGCAGGAGGCCGAGGACCAGGACATCTGCTCGGTCTCCGGCGGCGAGCTGGTCTGCGGCACCACGGACAACGCGGACGGCGCGCCGGACTCCCTCCAGGATTTGGCGCTGACCATCGCGGCCGCCGGTGGCCCGGCCTACCAGGCCGCGTACGACCGGACCGGCGCGGACGCCCGGGGCATCACCGCGGCGTTCCTGTTCCGCACCGACCGGGTGTCGCTGGCGACGCCCACCGCCGGCGACCCGCTGCTGGGCTCGGCGCCGACGGTGCGGTACCGCGGTGCGGGGCTTCCGGGCAACGCGGACGTGCAGAACCCGAAGGCGCTCAACGCGGTGCTCCCCGCCGACGTGGACACGTCCACCGGCAAGGACGGCAACAACGTCTTCACCCGCGCCCCGCAGCTCGGCAAGTTCACCGTGGCAGCGGCCCCCGGCTCCACGGAGCGGTACACGCTCTGGGCCGCGAGCAACCACTACTCGTCCGGGCCGGACAGCCGGGTCGGGCAGCGCCGGGAGCAGGCCGCGTACGGCGCCGCGATCGTCACCGCGATCGAGGCGTCGGACCCGCACGCGCGGGTGGTCTACGGCGGGGACCTCAACGTCTTCCCCCGCCCCGACGATCCGATCGCCACGGCGGCGGAGCCCACCCCGTCGGACCAGCTCGGGCCGCTGTACGAGGCGGGCATGCGCAACCTCTGGGACGACCTGCTCGCCGACGCGCCGTCGTCCGCCTACTCGTACAGCTTCGAGGGGCAGGCGCAGACGCTCGACCACCTGTTCGTGAACGGCGCGCTGCACCGGGACCTGGTGCAGATGCGGGCCGCGCACATCAACGCCGACTGGCCGGCCGACCACGCGGCCGACGGCAGCCGGGGCTCCAGCGACCACGACCCGCAGGTGGCCCGCTTCCGCTCCCGGGCCTCGCTGAGCGTCAGCGACGCGTCGGTGGTCGAGGGCGACCGGGACACCCGGCCGCTGACCTTCACGGTCACCGTGTCGCGCCCGTTGTCCCAGCCGGTGCTGCTCTGCGCCGCCACCTACGGCACCACGGCCCAGGCCGGCGCCGACTACGACCCGTACGTCGGATGCAAGGTCCTGGCCGCCGGGCAGACCTCCCTGGCCTTCCCGGTTGCCGTGCGGGGTGACCGGAAGCGGGAGGCGGACGAGAAGGTGAACCTGGTGGTGGCCGGGGTGCCGGGCCTGCGCCTGGCCGACCCCCTCGCCGTGGGCACCATCACCGACGACGACTGACGTCACACCGGAGCCCGTCCCGACGGCCCGCCGCCCAGGAGCCCCCTGGCGGCGGGCCGTCCGCGTCACCACGGGAAACGCGGGTCGGGCACCCGCGGCGATGGGGGTACGCGCGGCGGCGGGGGCACGCTGCGGTACTTCGCCACCCGCACCTCCCACTGGCTGCGCCGCCGCATGGCGTCGCGGACCCTGCGGTCGCGGTAGAACGTCTCCGGCGGGCGGGCCAGCCCGTAGATGTCCGCCCACCACTCGCCGGGCTCCGGATCGAGAATGGTGTCCAGGTGCGAGGGGTAGCGACGCCCCGCCCCGTCCCGGGTGTCCTGCCAGTCCCGCATCGGCTTCAGCACCCGACCGAACTCATCGACGACGGCCAGCCGGAACCCGGCGACTCCGAGGATGCGGCGCAGGAGCAGGATGCTCGGCACCAGCCGGCCCGCCTCGATCCGCCCGACGGTGGAATGGTTCACCCCCGCCCACCGGGCCAGCTCCCGCTGGCTGAGGCTGGCGTACCGCCGGACCGCCCGGACGATGCCCGCGGCCGGCCACGGAGTGTCGAACGGCTCGGTCAGCATCACGGACGGCTCGCGCGAGCCCACCGGCTGGCCGAAACCCGACATCGCTGCGGAGCCCGACAGTTCGGCGGAGCCCGACAGTTCGGCGGAGCCCGACATCCCGGCGCCGCCCGATATCCCGGCGGACTCCGGCATCCCTGCGGTGCCCGGCAGTCCGTCAGGGCTTGGCAGTTGGTCGGGGCCCGGCGGCCGGTCGGCGCTTGGCATGCGGTCGGACTCCGGGGACCGGTCACTTTCCGGTTCAGCGGGACGGTCGGTCATCCCGTCACGATCCTGGCGGCGGTGCCCCTCCCGCAATCCCACCCGCTCCGCCTGTGGACAACGCGGCCGCCTGTGGAAAACCGCCGACGGATCCCGCCGTCCCACCCCGGACGCATTCCACTCGCACGGTAACGCTGAGCAACCGACCCGGCGCCTTCGCCAATTACTACGATGAGTAACGACCTCCCCGACGCTGGCGAAGACTCTGCCACCGCTGGTGGCGACGACAGCGCCGCGACCAGCACATTCATCGAGTGCCGCCCTCGGGAGCAACCACCCCCCGTGCGCCCTTTGCTCTGCATCCTCATACGCAACAGGCACTCAGGGTTGCTGGTGCGTATGTGGGTGCAGAGCAAAGCGTCCGAAGGACAGTGGCGTCCGGACCACGGTTTGAATACTCAGCGTCACTGACGTCGAACCGTTGCGGACGTGTGAAGCGGGCAGCCGATTCAGCGCCGGCTACCGCAGCACCGGCACCCTTCAACTGCCAAGGACGCACAACACCGGCGCGGGCAGCGGCAGGGACACCGGACAGCAGCACCAGCACCAGCGAATCGATCTGGGGCGAGGAGGGCAGGCGCGGATTCCGGTGTGGGCATCCCTGACGGGTGACGGAGGGATGGGGCGGCGGGTCGGACCCTGGCCAGTCAGGCCCGGCCCAGTCTGCCCCGGGGCGGCCAAACCCTGCCGGTCAGGCCGAAGCCCGGTGGAGACACGTCCCGTTGTCGAGGGCAGCAACGACAGGCCGTGGGCCAGCCGAGGCCATAGGCCAGCCAAGGGCGCAGGCCGGGTCGCGACCGCGAGCCGGGTCGCGCGGGCCAGCCAACGCGACGAGCCAGCCACGGGCCGGATCGCGCCGGCCAGCCACGGGCCGAATCGCGCGGGCCGGGTCAGTAGCGCTGGCGGAGGAGTTGGGCGGCCTCGACCGCCCAGTAGGTGAGGATGATCTGGGCGCCGGCCCGACGGATCGAGGTGAGCGACTCCATCATCGCCCGCTCCCGGTCGATCCAGCCGTTCGCGGCGGCCGCCTCGACCATCGCGTACTCGCCGGAGACCTGGTAGGCGGCGACCGGGACGTCCACCGCCGCGCGGATCGCCGACACCACGTCGAGGTACGGCAGGGCGGGCTTGACCATCACCATGTCGGCGCCCTCGGCGATGTCCAGCTCGACCTCGCGCAGCGACTCCCGCAGGTTGGCCGGGTCCTGCTGGTAGGCGCGGCGGTCGCCCTCCAGGGCCGACTCCACCGCGTCCCGGAACGGGCCGAAGAAGGCCGAGGCGTACTTGACGGCGTACGCCAGCACGGCCACGTCCTGGTGGCCCGCGGCGTCGAGCGCGCGGCGTACGACGCCGACCTGGCCGTCCATCATCCCGGACGGCCCGACCACACCGACCCCGGCGGCGGCCTGGGCGACGGCCATCTCGGCGTACGCCTCCAGCGTGGCGTCGTTGTCGACGCCGCCGTCGGGGGTGAGCAGGCCGCAGTGCCCGTGCGAGGTGAACTCGTCCAGGCACAGGTCGCTCATCACCACCGTGGCGTCGCCCACCTCGGCGACGACGTCGCGGATCGCGACGTTGAGGATGCCGTTCGGGTCGATCCCGCCGGACCCGGTGGGGTCCCGCCGCTCCGGCACGCCGAAGAGCATGATGCCGCCGACGCCCGCCTGGACCGCCTCGGCGGCGGCCTTGCGGAGCGAGTCCCGGGAGTGCTGGAGCACCCCCGGGAGCGACGCGATCGCCCGCGGCTCCGTCAGCCCCTCCTTGACGAACATCGGCACGACCAGCTCGGCCGGGTCGACGCGGGTCTCGGACACCAGCCGTCGGACGGCCGCGTTGCGGCGCAGCCGGCGGGGCCGGATCTCGGGGTACGGCATCACGGACCTCCTGCTACGACTACCGGAACCTCAGTGCGGTCGGCCCCTGCACCTTCGAGCCGCGGCGCTGCTTCGCCGGCATGGCGGCGAGCTTCTCGCGCAACTCGACGGCGTAGGCGGCGAGCGCCTCCACCAGATCGGGCACCGAGGCGTGCGGCGGCTGGACGTCGACCCGCAGGCCGAACTCCGTCGCGGTCTCCGCCGTCTTGGGCCCGATCACTGCAACGACGGTACGGGCGTGCGGCTTCCCCGCGATACCCACCAGATTGCGCACTGTCGAGCTGGACGTGAAGAGCACCGCGTCGAAGCCACCCGACTTGATCGCGTCCCGGATCTCGGCGGGCGGCGGGGCGGCCCGGACCGTCCGGTAGGCGGTCACGTCGTCGACCTCCCAGCCGCGCTCGGTGAGCCCGGCGGCGAGGGTCTCGGTGGCGATGTCGGCGCGCGGCAGCAGCACCCGGCCGACCGGGTCGAGGATCTCGTCGTGCGGCGAGAACTCGGCCAGCAGCCCTTCGGAGGACTGCTCCCCGGACGGGATCAGCTCAGGCTGGATGCCGAACGCGCGCACGGCGTCGGCGGTCGCCTCCCCGATGCAGGCGATCTTGACGCCGCCGAAGTGCCGGGCGTCCAGGCCGTGCTCGGCGAACTTCTCCCAGACCGCGCGGACCGCGTTGACGGAGGTGAAGATCACCCAGGCGTACCGGCCGTCGACCAGGCCCTTGACCGCCCGCTCCATCTGGGCGGGGGTGCGCGGCGGCTCGACCGCGATGGTCGGCACCTCGCAGGGGATGGCCCCGTACGCGCGCAGCCGCGCGCTCATCACGCCGGCCTGCTCCTTGGTGCGGGGCACGAGGACCTTCCAGCCGTACAGCGGCCGGTTCTCCCACCAGCTCAGCTTGTCCCGCTGCCCGACGCCCTCGCCGACGGTGAGCACCACCCGGCCGGTGAAGCCGAGGGCCGCCGCGACGAACGAGTCGACGGTCGAGGTGGTGGTGTACTGCGTCTCGCCGGTGCCGTCCCCGGTCACCCCGACGCCGGTGGTGCCCTCCACCCCGGCGGCGAGCAGCCCGTCGCGGATCGCGGCGAGGTCACCGGCGTCCACGGCCAGGGCCAGCGAGCCCCGGCCGACGGCCGCGGCCAGCGCGTCGAAGTCCAGCGTGCTGACGTCCTCGACGTCGGCCGCCGTCCGTACGCCCGGCAGCGGCACGCCCGCGTAGGTCGCCACCCCCTCGGCCTGGCCGACGCCGGGAACCACCTCGAAGTGCGCGGCGGTCCGCGCGACCGCCTGCACCTCCTTGACGACCGAATCGTGGCCGAACGGGTCGCCGGCGACCAGATGCACCGCGTTCAGCCCGGAACGGGCCGCCGAGATCAGCACCTTCGCCACGTCACCCGGCGCGCCCTCCGCCGGAGTGAACTGGGCGTCCTCCCTGGCCTGGGCACGCACGGCGTTGAGCAGCGACTCGGGGACTCCCCGGTCGTACACCACCTGGTCGGCGTCGACCAGGGCGTCGTGCGCCCGGCGGGTCAGCAGGCCCGGGTCGCCGGGACCGGCCCCGACGAAGGCGATGCGGCCTACGGGCTTACGGGTGCGGGTCATTCTGTGCTCCCAAATTGCTGGGTCCCCGGGCCGGCGTGTCCATCGTGGCCGAGGATCGAGTCGGCGCCGAGGTCGAGGAGTTCGGCGGCGAGTGCCTTGCCGATCTCCGCCGCGTCGGCGAGCGTTCCGGTGCGGGACAGCCGGAGGTCTCTCGTGCCGTCCGGACTGATCACCGCCCCGCGCAGATAGATCTCCTGGACGACATCGCCCTCGGCACCCGAGCCGGTTGGCTCGCCTTCGGCGACGACGGCGTAGGCGGCGACCGGTGCGGAGCATCCGGCCTCCAGGGTGGCCAGCAGCGCCCGTTCCGCGGTGACCGCGGCGTGGGACGGTGCGTGGTCGAGCACGGCGAGCAGCTCGACCAGGTCCGTGTCGTCGGCCCGGCACTCCACCGCCAGCGCGCCCTGGGCGGGCGCGGGCAGCATCAGCATCGGGTCGAGCGTCTCCGTGATCACGTCGGTCCGCCCGATCCGGGCCAGCCCGGCCCGGGCCAGGACGACCGCGTCGAGGTCGGCCTCCGGGCCGAGCACCCGCGCGACGCGGCTGTCGATGTTGCCGCGGATCGGGGTGACCTCCAGCTGCATCCCGAGGGCGTGCAGCTGGGCGATGCGGCGCAGCGCGCCCGTGCCCACGGTCGCGCCGGAGGGCAGCTCGGTGAGCGTCCGGCCGTCCCGGGCGACCAGCGCGTCCCGCGGGTCCTGCCGGGTCGGCACCGCCGCGATGTGCAGCCCGGCCGCCGCCGCGGTGGGCAGGTCCTTGTAGGAGTGCACCGCGAAGTCGATGGTGCCGGCGGTCAGCGCGTCGCGCAGGGCGGAGACGAAGACGCCGACGCCCAGCCGGTGCACCGGCGCGGACGAGCGGTCGCCGGCGGTGACCACCTCGACCAGCTCGACGGGCCGGCCGGTGGCGGCGGTCAGGGCCTCGGCGACGTGGCCGGACTGGGCCATCGCCAGCTTGCTGCCCCGGGTACCGAGGCGCAGGGGCGTGCTCATCGCTCACCTCCGATGGGCGGGACGTCGGCGGAGCCCGTCGACGGCGGGATGTCGGCGTGACCGACGGGCGGCGGAATGTCGGCGAGGCCGAAGGGCGGCGGCACGTCGGCGAGGCCGAACGGCGGCGCGGCGTCGCCGGCCACGATGTCGGGAACGCCGTCGACCGGGGACGTCTGCGGCACCTGGAGATCGAACAGCTCGCGCAGCAGGGCCGCGTACTGGTCGCCGCCGGGCTCGGCAGCGAGCTGGCGGACCCGCACGGTCGGCTGGTGCAGCAGCCGCTGCACCACCCGGTGCACGGTCCGGGCCACCTCGGCACGCTGGTCGTCGGTGAGGTCCGGGCGGCGCTGGGCGAGCCGGCGCAGCTCGGCGCCGACCACGTCGTCGGCGCGGCCACGCAGGGCGGCCACCGTGGGCGCCACGTCGGCGCCGCGCAGCCAGGTGAGGAAGGCGTCGACCTCGCCGACCACGATCCGCTCGACGGCGGCGGCGTCGGCGGCGGCGGGGCCGTCGGCGAGCAGCGCCGCCATCCGGTCGATGTCGATCACCTCGACGCCGGGCAGCTCGGCGACGCCGGCCTCCACGTCGCGCGGCACGGCCAGGTCGAGCAGGACCAGCGGCCCCCGGCCGGGGTCGCGCGCGGCGAGCGCCCGGGTCACCACCTCACGGGTGAGGACCGCTTCGGCGGCCGCGGTGGCGGCCACTACGATGTCCACTGTGGAGAGAACGGTGGTCAGCTCCGCCATGGGTGACGCGCTGGCCCCGTACGCCTCGGCCAGCCGGACGGCCCGGTCGGCGCCCCGGTTGGTGACGGTGAGCGGCCCGGCGCCCAGCCGGGACAGCGTGGCGACGCCCAGCGACCCCATCGCGCCCGCGCCGACCACCAGGGCGGGACGGCCCGCGAGGTCGCCGTCGAGGTGCCCGGCGGCCAGGTCCAGCGCTGCGGTCACCACGCTCTGGCCGGCCCGGTCGATCCCGGTCTCCGCGTGGGCCCGCTTGCCGACCCGCAGCGCCTGCTGCATCAGCTCGTGCAGCAGCCGGCCGGCGGTGTCGGCCCCGGTCGCGGAATGGTAGGCGTCCCGGAGCTGGCCGAGGATCTGCGCCTCGCCGACCACCATCGAGTCGAGCCCGGCGGCGACCCGGAAGACGTGGTCCACGGCGGCGGCGTCGAAGTGCACGTAGAGGTGGTTGGCGAGCGCGGCGGGCTGGCAGCCGGCCTGCTCGGCCAGCACCGCGCAGATGTCGCCGAGGCCGCCGTGGAAACCGGACACGGCGGCGTAGACCTCCACCCGGTTGCAGGTGGAGACGAGCACGGCCTCGGTCACGTACGGCTGGGCGACCAGGCGGTCCAGGGTGCGGGTGAGGTCCGCGGGGCCGACCGCGAGCTGCTCCAGCGTGGCGACGGGAGCGGTGCGGTAGGACGCGCCGACGACGAGCAGTTTCACGTGCCGATCGCCTCCTGCGGGTCGGTGACGGCGAGCCCCCCGGGCAGGGCGGTGAGGGCGGACCCACCGGTGGCGGGGAGCGCGGTCAGTGATGCCTTGCGGTGCTCGTGGAAGGACAGGATCTGCAGCTCGATGGCGAGGTCGACCTTGCGCACGTCGACCCCCTCCGGGACCGAGAGTACGCACGGGGCGAAGTTCAGGATGCTCGTCACACCCACGGCCACGAGCTGGTCCGCCACCGCCTGGGCGGCCGGGGCGGGGGTGGCGATCACGCCGATGGCGATGGCCTCCTCGACCGCGACCCGGGGCAGCTCGTCGATGTGCCGGACGACCAGCCCGTTGATCTCCTCGCCGATCCGGCCGGGGTCGGCGTCGAAGAGGGCGGCGATCCGGAAGCCGCGGCTGGCGAAGCCGTCGTAGCCGGCGAGGGCGTGACCGAGATTACCCACGCCGACCAGGGCGACGGCCCGCCGCTGGGTGAGCCCGAGCACGAACTCGATCTGCTCGATCAGCAGCGCCACGTCGTAGCCGACGCCACGGGTGCCGTACGAGCCGAGGTGCGAGAGGTCCTTGCGGAGTTTCGCGGAGTTCACGCCGGCGGCACTGGCCAGCCCCTCGCTGGACACGGTCTCGTGGCCGGTTTCGGCGAGGTTGTGCAGGGCACGGAGGTATTCCGGGAGCCGCGCGACGGTCGCCTCCGGCAGATCCGGGAGCGCCGGTACGGCACCGGCGCGGCCGGGCGCGCCAGGGTGACGGTGCTGACTCATGAGACTCCGTGCGGTGCGATCCTCGGCCAGCTCCAGCGGCCGGCCGTTTCGGGATCCCCGCTGGCGACCGAGATTGCCGGCTGTGCTAGCAGGGCGCGTCGGAACTACAGAGTAGGCGCTTGTGAAGGCGTGCACAAATCGCGATCTTGAAAGCTCGCGACGCGGCTTCACCAGCCCCTCCATTCCGCAAGATCGATCCGGCGACCGCCTCCGGCCGCCGCCCGACCTCCGGGCGACGCCGATGGTGCCGGCCGCGCCGATTATTGCTCAATTACGACTTCTCTGACCAATGGCGCGACCATGGCTCGCCCACGTTCCGGTCACGGCGGCCCACGGTTCGCCCACGATCCGGTCACGGTAGGGCCAGCCCTACGCCGGAGAGAAGGGCCGACGGGATGGGTCGGTCCCCCCGCGCTGCCTAGCCTCGTGGCATGACCGCCGTACCCGTCGCCGCCGACCAGCCCGTCCCGGCGCCGACCATCTCCCGACAGCTCCTGCTGGACTCCGGCTACGTGCTGCTGGGACTCCCGCTGGCCCTGGCCAGCTTCGTCGTCCTGCTGGTCGGCCTGGCGGCCGGGCTCGGGCTGGTCGTGACGGTGATCGGCCTGCCGATCCTCAGCGGCACCCTCTACGCCGCCCGGGGCCTCGCCGACATCGAGCGGCTCCGCCTCCCCGCCGTGCTGCACCAGGCCCGGATCCGCCCCCAGTACCGGCTCCCCGAGCCCGGGGCGAGCGCCTGGCGACGGATCTTCGTGCCGATGGGGGACGCGCAGTCGTGGCTCGACCTGGCGCACGGCATCCTCAAGCTGATCGTGGCCATCGTCACCTTCGTGGTCACGCTGGTCTGGTGGGCCGGCGCCGTCGCCGGCACCCTCTACTGGGCGTACGACTGGGCGCTGCCGCACGGCGACCCGGAGGACGTCGGCCTCCCCCAGCTCCTCGGCCTGGGCGACTCGACCGTCGCCCGGATCGGGCTGCACACCGCGATCGGGGTGTTCTTCCTGATCACCCTGCCGATCGTGGCCCGGGGCTGCGCGCTGCTCCAGGCCAGCTTCGGCCGGGCCCTGCTCACCGGCGTGGCCGAGATGCGCAACCGGATCACCGTGCTGGAGGAGCAGAAGCGGGCCGCCGTCTCCGCCGAGGCGAGCGCGCTGCGCCGGCTGGAGCGGGACATCCACGACGGCCCGCAGCAGCGCCTGGTCCGGCTCGCGATGGATCTCAGCCGGGCCCGCCAGCAGCTCGCCACCGACCCGGCGGCCGCCGGCCGCACCCTGGACGAGGCGGTCACCCAGACCCGGGAGACGCTCGCCGAGCTGCGTGCCCTGTCCCGGGGCATCGCGCCGCCGATCCTGGTCGACCGGGGGCTGCCCAGCGCCCTGGCCGCGCTGGCCGGGCGCGGCCTGATCCCGATCGAGCTGCGGGTGGACCCGGAGCTGGCCAGCCCGGACGGTCGGCTGGACCCGGCGGTGGAGAGCACCGCCTACTTCGTGGTGTCGGAGGCGCTGACCAACGTCGCCAAGCACAGCCGGGCGACCGAGTGCCAGGTCACCGTGGCCCGGCACGACGGGCGGCTGGAGGTCGACGTCGACGACGACGGACAGGGCGGCGCGCACCTGGCGAAGGGGCACGGGCTGGTCGGCATCGCCGACCGGGTCCGCGCCGCCGGCGGCCGGCTCTCCGTGGTCAGCCCGGCCGGCGGGCCCACCAAGATCCGCGCGGAGCTTCCGCTGTGAGCCGTACGTGGTAGACAACAGGACATGCGGATCGTGATCGCGGACGACGCGGTGCTGCTCCGGGAGGGGCTGGTACGGCTGCTCACCGAGCGCGGGCACGAGGTGGTGGCCGCCGTGGCCGACGGCGAGGCGCTGGTGGTGGCGGTGGAGGCCCACCGGCCGGACGTCTCGATCGTCGACGTCCGGATGCCGCCGTCGCACACCGACGAGGGGCTGCGCGCGGCGGTGGAGGCCCGTCGGCTGGTGCCCCGCACCCCGATCCTGGTCCTCTCCCAGTACGTCGAGGTGTCGTACGCCGACGACCTGCTCGCCACCACCGGCGGCGGCGGGGGCGGGATCGGCTACCTGCTCAAGGACCGGGTGGCCGCGATCGACGAGTTCCTCGACGCGCTGGACCGGGTGGCCGCCGGCGGGACGGTGCTCGACCCCGAGGTGGTCGGCCAACTCTTCGCCCGGCGCCGGCGTGACGACCCGCTGCGCGAGCTCACCCCGCGCGAACGCGAGGTGCTCGCGTTGATGGCCGAGGGCCGCTCCAACACGGCGATCGCGAAGACCCTGGTGGTCACCGACGGCGCCGTCGAGAAGCACGTCCGGAACATCTTCACCAAGCTCCAGCTCCCGCCCGACACGGAGCAGCACCGCCGCGTCCTGGCCGTGCTGGCCTACCTACGCAACTGACCACCGGCCCGGTCAGGGCAGCGTGGCCGCCAGGCGTACGGCCTCGCTGAGGGTGTCGGCGACCGGGTGGCCGGAGGCGCGCAGCCGCGCCGGGTCGGTGAACCCGCCGGTGTAGAGGACGGCGCGGCCCCCCACCGCCTCGGCGGCGTCGGCGTCGTCGACGGAGTCCCCGATCAGCACCACGTCCCGGCCGTCGACGCCCAGCTCCGTCAGGTGCCCCCGCAGGGACTCGGCCTTGCGGTCCCCGCCGACGCTCGCCCGCAGCCCGTCCACCCGGACGAAGCGCCCGGTGAGGCCGTACGTGTGCACGGTCGGCACCAGCTCCTCGTGGAACCACATGGACAGCAGGGACTGGCTGCCCGGCCAGACCGCCATCGCGTCGGTGGCGTCGTGCGCCAGCGCACAGGTCGTCAGCCCGGTGCGGTACGCGTCGTGGAAGATTCGGTCCAGCCGGCCGAACGCGTCGTCGTCGACCGCCCGGCCGAGCACCTCGGCGTAGTAGTCGGCGATCGGCCGGCGGAACCGCACCCGGTGCTCGTCGGCGGTCACGGCGGGCCCGCCGACGCTGGCGAAGGCGACGTTGGTGGAGGCGACCACCAGGCTCAGGTCGTTGAGCAGGGTGCCGTTCCAGTCCCACACCAGGTGGCGACGCGCAGGGGTCATCGGAGCACCCTAACGCCTGGCGCTACAGCTGCGGCGTGGTCAGGTCGCGCAGCAGCCGCTCCTCCTCCACCCGCCAGTAGCCGTGCTCCTTGCCGTCGAGCAGCACCACGGGCAGCCGGTCGCCGTACTCGCGTTCCAGCTCGATGTCATCGGTGACGTCCTTCTCGGTCCACCGGTCCCCGGTGACCGCCACCACCCGGTCCAGCGCCGCCTTCGCCTCGTCGCAGAGGTGGCAGCCGGGGCGGGTGATCAGGGTGAGTCGGGGCTCACGCATCGCTCTCCTCCGTCGTGCTGGTGCCGGCCGGGGCCGGCGGGCGGGTCTCCGGCGACGCCGCCGGGGACGGCACCGGGGCCGCCGGGGTCGACGCCGGCCGGAGCAGGGTCTTGCGCACCTTGCCGATCACCGAGTGCGGCAACTCGTCGACGAACTCGACGGCGGTCGGGCACTTGAACCGGGCCAGGTTGCGGGCGCAGTGGGCGAGCAGTTCCGCACCGGTCACCGGACGCCCCGGCGCCGGCACCACGTACGCCCGCACAGTCTCGCCGGTCCGCGGGTGCGACACACCCAGTACCGCCGACTCGGCCACCCCCGGGTGCGCGGAGAGCACCAGCTCGACCTCGTGCGGGTACACGTTGAAGCCGTTGACCAGGATCAGCTCGCCGAT
The DNA here is from genome assembly GCF_040640115.1 of Micromonospora sp. NPDC023644. Classification (NCBI taxonomy): domain Bacteria; kingdom Bacillati; phylum Actinomycetota; class Actinomycetes; order Micromonosporales; family Micromonosporaceae; genus Micromonospora; species Micromonospora sp. NPDC023644. The sequence continues at coordinate 73,703 of NZ_JBFABA010000004.1, forward strand.
CCGGTCCACCAGGAAGAGGTCGCCGTCGGAGTCGGCGTACGCCACGTCGCCGGTGGCCCACCAGCCGTCGGCGTCCGGGCCGCCCCGGCCGTCCGGCCAGTAGCCGGTGAAGACGTTTGCCCCGCGCACCACGACCTGGCCCGGGTCGGTGCCCGGCGTGACGTCGGAGAGGTCCAGCTCGTCGGCGTCGGAGTCGTCGTCCGGCTCGGCCACGCCGTCGCGCCACAGGTCGGCCCCGTCCGTGCCGACCAGGCGCAGCTCGACGCCGGGCAGCGGGCGGCCGATCGAGCCGGCCTTCGGCTCCCCGCCGACCAGGGTGGAGGTCAGCACCGGCGCGGTCTCGGTCAGCCCGTACCCGACGTGCACCGGGCGACCGGCGACCTCGGCGAAGCGCGCCGCGACGGCCGGCTCCAGCGGCGCCGCGCCGCAGACCACGACCCGGACCGACGCCATCGCCGCAGCGAGGGCGGCGGCGTCCGCCGTGGACCAAGCGGCCACCATCGACGGTACGCCGACCAGCACGGTGACCCGGTGCCGGGCGATCTCGGCCAGCCCCGCGTCGGGGCCCAGGGCGTCGACGAGCACGCCGGTCGCGCCATGGTGGACGACCGCGCCGAGCCCCGCGTTCAGCCCGTACGCGTGGAACAGCGGCAGCGCCAGCAGCACGGTGTCGTCCGGCCCGACGACGGCCGGGTCGATGCGGCCGACCTGCTCGTGGTTGGCCGCCAGCGCCCGGTGCGTCAGCATCGCGCCCTTCGGCCGCCCCTCGGTGCCGGACGTGTAGAGCAGCAGCGCCAGGTCGTCGCCGCCCCGCTCGGGGAACGGGTGGCCGGCGTCGGCCACCGGCGGTGCCGTGTGCACGGCGAGGGGCGCGGGCAGGTCCCCGGCGACGCTGGCGGCCAGGTCGCGCACCCGCTCGGTGCCGATCAGCACGGAGGCGCCGGAGTCGGCCAGCACGTGCCGCAGCTCGGGGGCGGTGAGGCCGGGGTTGACCGGCACCGCGACCAGCCCGGCGCGCAGCGCGGCCAGACAGCTGACCACGAAGTCCGGCGAGTTGCCGAGCGCGACGGCGATCCGGGGCGGGTGCCGGTCGGTGGCGGTGGTGCCCGACGCCGGGCGGGGCCCGGCGGGCGGCCCGGTCAGGGCCGCCAGGGCGTGGGCCGTGGCCGTCACCGAGGCGTCCAGTTCGGACCAGGTCATGGTCCGCTCGCGCCAGTGCAGCGCGGGTCGGTCGCCGTGGGCGGCGGCGGCCCGGTGGAGCCGCTCGACGAGGGTCGAGGCTGGGCTGTCGGTTGCGTCCTGCACGGTGGCTGAGTCTGGCACAGCGCGGGGCCTGTGGGCCATGCCCGCGGAGGGCCGACGTGGACATCGCCGGCCGGCGGGATCGGCGACCCGGAGAGTCCCGCGCACGGGACCACGGGCGCGCGTGGACGGGACGGAACCGGTCCCGTCCACAGGACACGCCGGACGTACCCGGTGTGCCGGACGGTCCTGACCCGACACCCGCGACGCCGCCCCGCCCCGGCACCGCGACGCGCATGCTGACCTGGAATTACATTCGCGTCCACGCCGGAATCCGAAAGTCAACCGCACACGACGGACAACCGGTCCGCCAGGTGTGCGACGCAGCGGGAAATACTTCCGCCCTGTGTAACGGACTTGCCACGCGTGGGTGACGTTGGCCCTATCATCACTCGGGTCGGCTCACCCCATTTGCCGTGAGTCGACACCCCTCAGCCCGAGGAGGCCCCCGTGCCTGTGAGCGCATTGGACCAGCACCTCAAGGGGATCTGCCGCCCGTCGGCACACCCCGAGCCAGCCCTGCCCGGCCGTGCCGGCCGGGCCACTACGGCGACGCGTCGAACGGCGTGGTCGGCCGGTGGGACGGAGGCGGCGCGGTGACCACCTTCGGATACGCGGAGCGGCCGGCCGGCCTGACCAACCCGGCGATCCGCGGCGCGGTCAACGAACGGCCCGCCGCCCGCGGCCCGCTGGACGACACGGGCAGCCTCGCCGTCCGGGAGGAGGGCGCGTCGAGCCGGACCCGCAGCCGGCCGCACCAGAACGAGCCGCCGCCCCGCACCGCGACACCGGGCGGCAACGCGAAGCCGGCCGGCGGCCGGGTCGCGGTCCCCGCCCGGCCCACCATGCCGGCGCAGGGCCGCCGCACCACGGAGCCCGCCAAGGCGCCCGACGAGTCGGGCGCGGAGACGGCGGTGCTCCCGGCCGTGCCGGCCGCCGCCGCGCCGGCCCCCGCCGCGCCGGTCAACACCTCGACGGGTTTCCCCAGCCGCCCGGACCCGTCCGACCCGGCCACCGAGGTCTGGGGGCTGGTCGAGCGGGCCCAGGCCGGCGAGTCCGAGGCGTTCGGGCTGATCTACGACCGGTACGTCGACACCGTGTTCCGGTTCGTCTACTTCCGGGTGGGCAACCGCCAGCTCGCCGAGGACCTCACCTCCGACACCTTCCTGCGCGCCCTCAAACGGATCGGCAGCTTCACCTGGCAGGGGCGCGACCTGGGCGCCTGGCTGGTCACGATCGCCCGGAACCTGGTGGCGGACCACTTCAAGTCCGGCCGCTACCGGCTGGAGGTCACCACCGGGGACGTGCTGGACGCCGACCGCGAGGACCGGGGCCCGGAGGGCAGCCCGGAGGCAGCGGTCGTCGAGCACATCACCAACGTGGCCCTGCTCAGCGCCGTCAAGCAGCTCAACCCGGAGCAGCAGGAGTGCATCGTGCTCCGCTTCCTGCAGGGCTTCTCCGTGGCCGAGACGGCCCGCGCGATGGGCAAGAACGAGGGCGCGATCAAGGCGCTCCAGTACCGCGCGGTGCGCGCGCTGGCCCGACTGCTGCCGGACGGCTTCCAACCGTAGTCCCGTGCAGGAGACTGCCGTGCATCGATCGATGTACGCGCAGGCCAGTGGCGTGGTGACCCCGTGACGGCGATCACTTTCCGTGATTTCGCCTCCGCCGGCCCCGTAACCCATGTCCGGTCCGGACCGTTTCTCCGGGTGCGACCGGTGGTAGCCCCGGCATTCCCCGGGCCCCCGAGGTCCGGCAGTGCGGCCGGCCACGACCTTCGTCCGTGGTGTCACGCCGTCACCGGTCGCTGTCGACGACAGCGGCCGACCGGCCGCGACCAGCGAGAGGAGGTGCCCGCGGTGGACAGCAACCTCTTCTCCCGTCGGCGCGCGGAGCGCTTCGCGCAGCTTCTCGACGAGGCCAACGGCGGCCGGCGACACCACGTCCGGTCCCGGGCCGACGACCAGTTGGCCGGGCTCGTCGCGGTGGGTCAGCGGCTGGCCGCGGCCCCGCCCGCCGTGGAGGTGGACCCGGAGTTCCGCACCGGACTGCGGGCCATGCTGCTGGCCACGGCCGAGCGCGAGGGCATCGGCGCCCCGGCCGAGCCGTCGTCCCGGCGCGCCACCGCCGACGCCGGCCGCAACCGGCTGCTGCCGGCGGTGACCGCCCGCCGGGCCCGCGCCCGCGGCGCCGTCCTGGTCGGCATCGCGGCCGGTGCCGTCGCCCTCTCGGGCATCTCGGCCGCCAGCGAGAACGCCGTCCCCGGCGACGCGCTGTACGGCATGAAGCGCTCCACCGAACGCGCCCAGCTCGCGCTGGCCAGCTCGGACGTCAGCCGGGGCCAGCTGTTCCTGGACTTCGCCCGCACCCGGCTCGCCGAGGCGGCCGCCCTGCGCGGCGACGAGGACGGCTTCAGCGCGGTGCTGGACGACATGGACGCCGACACCCGCCAGGGCGTACGCCTGCTGACCACCGCCGCGACGCAGCGCTCCGACCCGGCGGCGCTGGACGCGGTCAACTCCTTCCTCACCGGCCAGCGCCGGGCGGTCGGCGGGCTCCTCGACGACGCCAGCCGGGCCGAGCGCGACCGGACCCGCCGCTCCCTCGCCCTGCTCGACGCGGTCCGCAAGCGCTCCGACGCGCTGCGCGCGGCGATCGCCTGCGGCCTGCCCGCACCCGCCGGCAGCGACGCCCTCGGCCCGGCCCCGGCCACCTGCCCCGGCGACCGCTGACCACCTCGGCCGAATCCGGCAGGGACGTCCGCGCCACAGTTCACCCCTCGGGCGGCCGTCCGTCACCCGCACCCGGCTACCCTCGCCGGAGGCACACGACGCGCCGGTCGAGCGGAGGGAGGTCGCGTGGCCCGCAGCCGCAAGGTGACCGTCAGCACCGACTCCCACGGTCACACCGCCGGCTGGGCGGAGACCGACCTCGCGCCCCTGGCCCCCCCGGAGCCCGATCCGACCGCGGCGGCCTTCTTCGACGTCGACAACACGATGATGCGGGGCGCGTCGATCTACTGGTTCGCCCGGGGCCTCGCCGCGCGCAACTACTTCACCACCACCGACCTGGCCCGGTTCGCCTGGCAGCAGCTGCGGTTCCGGTTGCTCGCCACCGAGCACGCCGGAGACATGTCGCAGGCCAAGGAGGCCGCCCTCGCCTTCGTCGAGGGCTGGCGGGTGGACGACGTGGAGCGCCTCGCGGAGGAGATCTTCGACGAGCTGATGGCGCCCCGGATCTGGGCCGGCACCCGCCAGCTGGCCCAGCGGCACCTGGACGCCGGCGAGCGGGTCTGGCTGGTCAGCGCCGCGCCGGTGGAGATCGGCCGGGTGATCGCCGCGCGGCTGGGCCTGACCGGAGCGGTGGGCACGGTCGCCGAGATCGTCGACGGCGCGTACACCGGGCGGCTGGTCGGCGACCTGATGCACGGCCCGGCCAAGGCGGAGGCGGTCAGCCAGCTCGCCGCGGTCGAAGGGCTGGACCTGCGCCGCTGCACCGCCTACAGCGACTCGTGCAACGACCTGCCGATGCTCTCCATGGTGGGCCGGGGGGTGGCGGTGAACCCGGACGCCGCCCTGTTCAAGGAGGCCCGGCAGCGCGGCTGGGACGTCCGCGACTTCCGCACCGGCCGCCGCGCCGTCAAGATCGCCGTGCCGTCCACCGCGGCGGCCGGCCTGGTCGCCGGGGCGGTCGGCGCCGGGCTGGCGCTGCACCGTCGCCGCCGCGACGGCTGACGACACCGCCCGCCCGCGCCCCTAGGGGCCGAACGGGTCCGGACGCCGCTCCAGCAGCTGGTGCAGGGTCTGCTGGATGGTCTCCCGCACCTGGTCGGCGAGGTTGAACACGACCAGCGGGTCGTCGGCGGAGTCCGTCAGGTGGGCGGTGGGGATCGGCGGGCAGAACTCGATCAGCCACTTGCTCGGCAGCGGCACCATGCCGAGCGGCCCCAGCAGGGGGAAGGTCGGCGTGACCGGGAAGTAGGGCAGCTTGAGCAGGCGCGCCAGGGGCTTGATGTCGGCGAGCATCGGATAGATCTCCTCGCCGCCGACGATGGCGACCGGCACGATCGGGGTGCCGGTGCGCAGCGCCGCCGAGACGAACCCGCCCCGGCCGAAGCGTTGCAGCTTGTAGCGCTCGGAGTAGAGCTTGCCGATGCCCTTGAAGCCCTCGGGGAAGACGCCGACCAGCTCGCCGTTGCCGAGCAGCCGCTCGGCGTCCGGGTTGCAGGCGACCGTCCCGCCGGTCTTGCGGGCGATCTCGGAGACCACCGGCATCCGGAAGACCAGGTCGGCACCGAGCAGCCGCAGGTAGCGGCGGGCCGGGTGCTGGTCGTGCAGCGCGGCCGAAAGGATCAGCGCGTCCAGCGCCACGGTGCCGGAGTGGTTGCCGACCACCAGGCCGGCGCCCTCGGCGGGCACGTGCTCCAGGCCGGTGACCTCGGTGCGGAACCAGTCCCGGTAGAGCATCCGCAGCAGCGGGTGGAAGACCGCCTCGGTGATCTCCGGATCGAAGCCGAACTCGTCGACCTCGTATTCGCCGGAGAGCCGCCGCCGCAGGAACGCCAGGCCCCTGGCGACCTTGCGGTCCCAGTGGTCGCCGGGTTGGTCCGGCACCGCCGGCCCGTTCGGACCCGCGGCGCCCGGCGCCCGGTCCGCCACGGCGGTGGCCGGCGCGTCGGTGGCCCCGGTGTCGGGCGCGTCGACGGCGGCCGGCGCGTGGTCCGCGACCGCCTCGTCGGTGGCGGCCGTGTCGGGCTCGTCGGGCGTGGCGGGGTGGTGTCCGTTGGCCCGCGCCGGCTCCGCGTCCGGTGCGGCCACGGTCAGCGGTACGTCGTAGCGGCCGTCGCGCCGCTCCTCCGGCCCGGTCACGAGCCCTCCCGCACGGCCGCCCGGACCTGCCGGATCCCGTCCAGCACGAGCTGCTCCGCGACGGCCAGCTGGTCCCGGTGCACCACGACCCCGCCGTAGTGGGCGCGGATGAAGTCGTCAAAGGCGGCGGCGGTGGAGCGGGGCGTGAAGCCGTACTCCCGCTCCAGCCGGCTGGTGTCGACGACCCGCCCGTGCACGAAGAGGTCGACCTGGTCCAGGCCGTAGCGGCCGAAGCCGAGGTTGCGGGCGATCGCGGCGGCGCTGGAGAGGCCGGGCTCCAGCACCGGCACGGCGACCCGGCCGGCCCGGCGGATCGCCTGCGACAGGGAGAGCACCCCGGGCCCGGCCACGTTGTACGTCCCCGGATGGTCCTCGACGATCGACCGGTGCAGCACCTCCAGCGCGTCGTCGAAGTGCAGGAACTGCAACCGGGGGTCACGCCCGAACACGGTGGGCACCACCGGCCGGGAGAAGTAGCGGGTGAGGGTGGTGTCGGCCGTCGAGCCGATGAACGGCGCGAAGCGCAGCACGGTCGCGGTGACGTCGGGCCGGCGGCGGCGGAAGCCGCGGACGTACCCCTCGATGTCGAGGATGTCGCGGCCGTATCCCCCGCGCGGCACCTCGCGCGGCTCGGTCTCCTCGGTGAAGACGGCCGGGTCGCGGAAGGACGCCCCGTAGGCGGCCGTCGAGGAGCGGACCACGAGCTTGCGCAGGCGGGGGGCGCGCTGGCAGGCGGCGAGGAGCTGCATCGTGCCGATGACGTTCTGGTCCTTCATCGCCGAGCGACCGCCGTGCTGCGGGTCCGGCGAGGTGACCAGGGCGAGGTGGACCACCGCGTCGACGTCGAGGTCGGCGAGGAGGCCGCCGAGCGAGCCGGGGTCGATGCGGACGCGCTCGACCCGGTCGAGCAGGTCGGCGAACTCGGCGCCGGGCTCGGGCTGGTCCACGCCGATGACCCGCTCGATGCGGGGGTCGGCGGCGAGCCGGGCGGCGACGTGCGCGCCGAGGTAGCGGCTCACCCCGGTGACGACGACTACCCCCGGGGCACCTGGGGTGCCACCGGGGGTCATGTCGCGCACCTTCCCCGGCAGGTGGGATCGAGCCGGGACATCCGCGGCGTGATCACCTGAGCCTCCGGGGGTCGACAGTTGGCAAGTGACGACGGGAGCCGGGCCGGAACCCGGCCCCGGTCACTTGCCGAGACGGCGACGCTGGACGCGGGTCTTGCGCAGCAGCTTGCGGTGCTTCTTCTTAGCCATGCGCTTGCGGCGCTTCTTGACCACCGAGCCCATACGAAAGCCTTTCGATGCAACGTGCGGGGCGACCGGATGACGCCACAATGTGGCGTCGGCGACCGCTTGCGGACAACGGACCGGACCAGCGGGGTAAGCGGCAGGGCGCACCTGCGGTCACGGTCGGGGTCCAGGGTAGCCGGAGAGCGTCAGCAGGACCAACGCGCCCCCGTCGATGCCCGTTACGTCGTGCTCGAGGGGCGGTCCGCGGAAGGGTCAGGCGGTCTCCTGAAAGGCGCCCCGCAGGTATTCGTGCACCGCGTGTTCGGGCACCCGGAACGACCGGCCGACCCGCACCGCGGTGAGCTCACCGCTGTGCACCAGGCGGTAGACCGTCATCTTCGACACCCGCATCACCGTCGCCACCTCGGCGACGGTGAGGAACTTGACCTCCGACAGCCGTCCGTCGGACTGCGACCCGGCCATGGCTCACCGACCAATCCCATGCCCGGCGCGTGCCACCGGACGGGTTCGTCCCGCCCGGACCGGCGACGCGCGTGTTACCAGTACGGTAGCGGGACGGCTGTGACCGGCGCGATCCCTTCGTACAACTGATCATGATTCTCGCCGGTGTCCACCCGACCGGTCGGTTCGTTGTCGAACCTGTTGCGCCCGGCGTCCGGTCGGTCCTCGTCCGGACGATGCCGTCCCCGTGCCGCCCGGTCCCCAGGCGGTCGAACCGCCGCCCGGCACCTCGGGCGCCACCCACCCCGCGACGATCGGATCGGGGGGCCGCCCGCCGAGCGGAAGGCGCCCGGTGGCTCCGGCGGCGCCACCGGAGCCACCGGGCGGGTGCCCCGGGCCGCTTCCGGACGCGGACCGGGGCTCCGCGCTGGGAGCGGGCACCAGTGTGTCAGGTCGGCCCGCGCGGCCCGACAGCGGTCGATCATGAATGCCGCGACCACCCCGGACGGCGCCCTCGGGGACCACGGCGCCGCTCGGATCCGTCAGCCGACCACGGCGCGGACGTGTCGGACGCACTCGTCGTGCAGGGCGGACCAGGGTTCGCCGAGGACCCGCTCGGCCGCCCGGTCCAGCGGCGTGCGCTCGTGCACCACGGCCGCGAAGAAGGCGAGCAGCCGCTCCGGGCCGAACCGGTCGACCAGATGCCGGACCGCCAGGTAGGAGATGCCGTAGCTGCCGCTGACCCGGTCGGCCGGGGCGTCGTCGGCCGGGCTGAGGCTGTCGAGCCGGCCGTCCCAGCCGCCGCCGAGCAGGCGCCGCACCTCGGCCAGCCCGGCGTACCGGTCGATCGGCTCGCCGTCGGCGCCCGCGTACTCGGCCAGCCCTTCCACCAGCCACCAGGTGCCCTTTCCCGGGTAGCCCCGCTCGGGCAGGGACGCGGCGTGGGTCAGCTCGTGCCGGAGCAGGTCGTCCACCCCGCTGGCGGCGAGCCCGTCGGCGTTCAGCACCACCTCGTGGTGGCCGCCGCCGACCGTGACCGCGTACCCGCCCGTCCACTTCGGCCGGCCACCGCCGTACCAGCGCCGCCACTCGCCCCGGCCGGCGTAGAAGATCCGGTACCGGTCCGGCGTGCGGCCGTCCACGGCGTACGTGTCGGCGATCCGGGCGGCGGCCTCCGCCTGGGCGAGCAGGCCGGGCAGCTTCCTGCGCAGGGCGGGAGTGGTGGCCACGAGCGTACGCGGGCCGACGGCCACGGCCAGCTCGCTGACCTCCCAGGGCCGGGTGCCGGTCTCGGCGGACCGGGACGGTTCCACGGCGAGCAGCCGGGGCCGCTCCCCCTCGCGCCAGCGGGTGCCGGTCAGCACCCGGCTGGTGCGGCAATCCGGCGTGACGAAGCAGTAGCGGAACTCGACCAGCAACCGCCACTCGCCGGGCCGGCCCTCGACCGGGGTGGGCAGGCCGGTCGCGCCGGCCTGCCAGGCGGTCACCCGCAGCGCGCGCAGCGCGGCGTACCGCCGGCGCAGGTCCGGGTGCGCGGCCGGCTCCGCGACCGCCAGGAACCCGGCGCGGTCCCCGCCGAGCAGGGCGGCGGACTGCCGGGCCAGTTCCGCCGTCATGCGCTCACCGAGCCGGCGGGCGGCCGCGGCGGCGGGGTCGTCGGGTGCGGCGGCGGACGGCCCCGGGGCGGGCGGGTCGCCGGCCCGCACCAGCCCGGTCAGCAACGCCGCGGGCAGGCCACAGGCCAGCAGCAGCACGACCGCCGCCAGCGCCGCCCCGAGCGGCCGGGACGACCGCCCGGGACCCACCGCCGCCGGGACGGGCCCGGTCGCCGCCGGAACCCCCGATGCGCCAAGAGCCGCCGGTACGCCGGAAGCGGCAGCCGGCGCGGCCGGAACAGCCGGCACGGGCGACGCGGCCGCCTCGCTCGGAGCGGCCGGAGCGGGCGACGTTGGCGCCTCGGCAGGCTGGGGCGACGCGGCCGGAGCGGGCAGAGCGGGCGACTCGCTCGGCGCGGGCGGAGCAGCCGGAGCGGGCGATTCTGTCGGCGCGGGCGACGTTGGCGCCTCGGTCGGCGCGGGAGATTCGGTCGGCGCGGCGGGCAGGTCCGGTTTCCCCGACACGGTGTGCGGGTCCGGCTCCGTCGGCGCAGCGCACTCGGCCCCGTCAGTCGGCTCCGCCCCGCCAGTGGGCTCGCTCCCGTCAACTGGGTCGGCACCGCCAGTCGGCTCGGCACCGTCAGTGGGCTCGGCACCGTCAGCGGGGTCGGCACCGTCAGCGGGGTCGGTCTTGCCCGTCGCGGTGGCCGGCGTGCCGTCCGGCAGTGGTCGGCCGTCCGTCCCGGGCTGCCCGTCAGTCACCCGCCGAAGGGTACGACCAATCAAGCGGCCCGGCGAGCACCGCCCGGCAGGTACGCGGCCCCGCGGCCCCGGCGGTGGAGACCCGGCGGGGGCCGGGTGGTTCAGGCGGGGCGGCCCGTCAGGCGGAGCAGGGTGACGGTGACCGCCCACGCCACGACCAGCGCGACCCCGGCCAGCGGCAGTGCGCGCAGGGCGAGCATCCCGCCGCCCGCCACGAACCAGGCGGCCTGGAACGCGTGCTTGCCGGCCGTCGGCAGCGGCACGCGGGCCTTCGGCGAGCCGAGGACGCCCCAGAGCGCGGCGAACAGCAGCGGCACGGCGACGGCGGCGGCCACCCGCACGGGCGGCGCCGCGTCCAGGGTCCAGCCCCACCAGGCGCCGACGGCCAGCACGGCCAGCTCCAGCAGGAAGAGCAGCAGCAGGCCCAGGGCCGTCACGGGCGTCGCCCCCGGGGCCAGGACCGGAACGCGCCGTCCAGCGCGGCGACCAGGCTGTCGAAGGAGGCGTCGACGGCGCGGGGCAGGCCAAACCCGCCGGCCGCCTCCAGCGCGACGAACCCGTGCAGGGTGCTGCGCAGCATCCGGGTGGCGTCGAGGGCGTCGTCGCCGTCGAGCCCGTAGCCCCGCAGGGTGGCCCGGATCGCCCCGACGGCCCGTTCCCCGGCGGCGACGTGCTCCGGGTCGGCCGGGTCGGGCACCCGCTGGCTGGCCGGGTAGCGGCCGGGGTGCCGGTGGGCGTACGCCCGGTAGGCGGTGGCGACGGCCCGCAGCGCCTCCCCACCGGCCCGGCCCGCGACGGCGGCGGTCAGCTCGTCGGCGAGCTCGGCGGTGGCCAGCGCGGAGAGCTTCTGGGCGAGCGCGTCGGCCCCCCGGACGTGCTTGTAGAGGCTGGGCAGCGCGACGCCGAGCCGGCCGGCCAGCGCGGCGAGGGTGAGCTGGTCGGCCCCGACCTCGTCGGCGAGCCGGGCCGCCTCGCGCACCACGCTCCGCTGGTTGAGCCCGGCCCTAGGCACCGGTGACCGCCAGGAACTCGGTGAGCTGGGCGGCGGTGCGGGCCGGCTGGTCGGCGTGGGGGTAGTGGCCGGAGTCGTCGATCATCCGCGCCTCGGCGGTGGCGAAGAGCCGGCGGGCCGCCCGCGCCCCGGCGCCCGGGTCCGGGAAGTCCGGGTCCTTCGCGCCCATCAGCACCAGCACCGGCTGCCGGACCTCGCGGGCGCGGGCGGTCCAGTGCGGATCGGCCGGCGCGAGCACGCCGCGCATCGCCGCCATCCGGCCGGGCTCGCGCAGGTTGGCGACCATCGCCCTGCGGTACGCCGCGTCGTCGGCCGGCCGGTCGCACGGGAAGAGCGTGCGGTGGAACAGCCCGAAGATCCGAGGGCTGCGCAGCACGGCGGTCTGGACCACCCGCGTGACCGGGTTGAGCTTCGGCTCCTCGACGAACGGGGCGACCTGGACGATGCCGTTGACCAGGGCGGGTGCGTCGGCGGCGGCGAAGACCACGGCCGCCGCGCTGGACGAGCTGCCGACCAGGGTGGCCGGCCCGCCGCCCAGGTCGCGGACCACCGCGAGCAGGTCGGCGCCGACCTCAGCCGGGGTGTACGACGGCCAGCCGGCGCTGGACGCGCCGTGCCCCCGGACGTCCACCGACGCCACCCGGTGCCCGGCCTCGACGAGCAGCGGGACCAAATGGCGGAAGGAACCACGGTTCTCCCCCACACCGTGCGAGAGGACGACGAGCGGCCCCCGCCCGTGCGCCTCGTAGGCGATCCGTCCGCCGTCCCGCTCCACGTAGCTAATAGTCATAACCCAAAAGCTAAGACAATTAGCCAATGCCGTCAAGGCTTGACCTCACGCCGGCTTCAGGTCGCACGATCCACTCATGCCGCTCGCCCCCGCCGCCGCCTTGCACCTGCGCATCGCCCGACCGAGCCGCGACCTGGCAGCCGCCGAACGCTTCTGGGTCGACGGGCTCGGCCTCGACGTGCTCTGGCGCTCCGCCGCCGAGGCGCCGGGCGAGCACGACCTGCTCGTGGTCGGCCGGCCGGGCGACCACTGGCACCTGGAACTCGTCGGCGGGGAGCAGCTCGCCGTGGCGCCGACGCCGACTGCTGCGGACCTGCTGGTGCTCTACCTCGACGGCCCCGTCGACGACCAGCTGGTCCGGGAACTGGAACGGGCCGGCGGGACGAGGGTCTCCGCCGGCCCGTACTGGGACCGCTGGGGGGTGACTGTGGCCGATCCGGACGGCTACCGCCTGGTGTTGAGCACCCGGGGCTGGTCGAACGACTGACCTACTTCCTCGACATCACGGCCCGGCCGAAGAACATGAGGTTGGCCGGACGCTCGGCGAGGCGGCGCATCAGGTAGCCGTACCAGTCCTCGCCGTAGGGCAGGTAGGTCCGCACGGTGTAGCCCTCGCCGGCCAGCCGGGCCTGCTCCTCCGGGCGGATGCCGTAGAGCATCTGGAACTCGAACCGCTCGGGGCCGCGGTCGAACCAGCGGGCCCGGTCCTCCCCGATCGCGATCAGGCGCGGGTCGTGGGTGGCCAGCATCGGGTAGCCGTCGCCGGACATGAGGATGTTCATGCAGCGTACGTAGGACTTGTCGACCTCGCGCGCGGACTGGTAGGCCACCGACTCCGGCTCCTTGTACGCGCCCTTGCACAGCCGCACCCGGGAACCGGCCGTGGCCAGCTCGCGGCAGTCCGACTCCGTCCGCCGCAGGTACGCCTGGAGCACGGCGCCGGTCGACGGGTGGTCCTTGCGCAGCTTGGCGAGGATGTCCAGGGTCGAGTCGGTGGTGGTGTGGTCCTCCATGTCCAGGGTGACCGTGGTGCCCGCCTCCTCGGCTGCGGCGCAGATCGCCCGCGCGTTGTCGTAGGCGAGCTGCTCGTCGAACATCTGGCCGAGCGCCGACAGCTTGACGCTCACCTCGGCCGCCGGGGTGAGCCCCGCCCCGGAGAGCAGCTTCAGCAGCCCGACGTACTCGTCGCGGGTGGCGGTGGCCTGCTCGGGGGTGACGGTGTCCTCGCCGAGGTTGTCGATGGTGACCGCGAGACCGCCGTCGACGAGTTCGCGGGTCGCGCGCAACGCGTCGTCGGTCTTGGCGCCGGCGACGAACCGGCGGACGAGGTCCCGGGTGAACGGGGCCGTCGCGACGAGCCGCTCGACCTGGGATGACCGGGACGCGGCGAGGATGACGGTACGGAGCATGGATCGAGCCTAACGCCCGCCGGTGGCCCCGCGCGGGGCAGCGGCGCAGCCTCGGTCGCCAGGTCCCAACCGCATCACAGGCACCACCCGCGGGCGGACGGCGGTGGCCCCCATCGGTTACAACCATGGACGTGGAACAACGCCCCCGACGCCGACTCCGGTCGGCCTCCGTGCAGCTCGGCGCGCTCACCGTCCTCGCGCTCACCCTCTCCGGCTGCAACATGTCCTCGGACGACGACGATGACGACTGCGCCCTCGGCCCGGTGGGCGGCGGCGAGACGGTGGCCCTGGCGCTGCGCGCGCCCACGGTGACCGCCGGGCGCAGCGCGCCGGAGCCCGCCGCCGCGGCGGTGCCCGACAAGGGCGGCTTCGGCACCCACCTCGCCTCCTGCGGCGGCTGAGGTGCGCCGGGAGTCGGTCACCCCCCGCCCGGACTGGGACGCCACCATCCGCTCCCAGGGCCTGGTGTACGTCGACACCGAGCTGCCCGACGGCGGCATCATGTCGTACTGGGACGAGACCGCCGCGTACGCGTTCGAGCTGGACGAGGTGCTGCGGCTGGAGGAGGCGACCGAGGAGCTGCACCGGATGTCGGTCGCCGCCGCCGAACACGTCGTCGCGCGCCACCGCTACGCCGAGTTCGGCATCCCGGCCTGGGCGGCCGAGGCAGTGGCCCGGTCGCTGCGCGAGGCGCCGCCCACCCTGTACGGGCGCTTCGACCTCGCCTACGACGGCAGCTGGCCGCCGAAGCTGCTGGAGTACAACGCCGACACCCCGACCGCGCTGGTCGAGGCGAGCATCGTCCAGTGGTACTGGCTGGAGCACACCCGGCCGGAGCTGGACCAGTGGAACAGCCTGCACGAGCGCCTCGTCGGCGCGTGGGCGAAGATCGGCGCGGGGCTGCACGACCGCCGGGTGCACGTGGTCTGGTCGAACGAGGAGGAGTCGGGCGAGGACCACATGACCGCCGGCTACCTGGCCGAGACCGCCCGCCAGGCCGGGCTGGAGGTCACGCTTCAGCCGATCCAGGAACTCGGCTGGGACGGCCGGCGCTTCGTCGACGCGGCCGACCAGCCGGTCACCACCTGCTTCAAGCTCTACCCCTGGGAGTGGATGCTCGCCGAGCCGTACGGGCCGCTGGCGCTGGAGCCGGGCACCCCGACGACCTGGATCGAACCGGCGTGGAAGCTGCTGCTGTCGAACAAGGCGCTGCTCGCCGTGCTCTGGGAGCTCTACCCCGGGCACGAGCTGCTGCTGCCGGCGTACCTCGACTCGCCGCGCGGCATGACGGAGTACGTGGCCAAGCCGCTGCTCGGCCGGGAGGGCGGCTCGGTGCGGATCGTCACCGGCGACACCGAGATCAGCAACCCGGGCATCTACGGCGACGAGGGCTGGTGCTACCAGGAGTTCCGGGCGCTGCCGGAGTTCGCCGGCAACCGGCTGGTGCTGGGCAGCTGGATCGTCGACGGCGAGTCGGCCGGGGTGGGGCTGCGGGAGAGCGCGAGCCTCATCACCGACGGCTACGCGCGGTTCCTGCCGCACTACATCGACGCGCCACGGGCCCCCTGAGTCGTCTACGGTTGTGGGCGTGAACTTCGACGCGTACGCCCGGACCGGCGTTGACCTCGTCAACGCCCGCCTGGACGACCTCGACGACCTGCGGGCCCTCTTCCCCGACGACAACGCGTGGATGCGCGACGAGGTGGCGGAGCGGGACCTCGCGACCTTCCGGCGGGCGCAGAAGCGGCTGCGCGACGTCTTCGAGTACGGCACCTCCGGGCGGGACGCCCGGGCGGTGACCGAACTCAACGCGCTGCTGGAGGCGTTCCCGGTGCAGCCCCGCATCTCCGGGCACGACTCCAGCGACTGGCACATGCACGTGACCAGCCGGGGCGCCTCGGTGAGCGCCGAATACCTGGCCGGCGCGGTCTGGGGGCTGTCGGTCTGGCTCTGCGAGTACGGCAGCGCCCGGTTCGGGGTGTGTGCCGACGAGCGCTGCGGCAACGTCTACCTGGACACCTCGTCCAACTGCTGCCGGCGGTTCTGCTCGGAGCGCTGCGCCACCCGCTCGCACGTGGCCGCCCACCGCGCCCGCAAGCGCGCGGCCATCGGCGAGCAGGCCGGCGCGAGCGCCAAGGAATCGCTCACCACGGTCGTCTGACGCCCGGCCCGGTCGGCGCTCAGGCGCCGACCGGGGACGGCGCGGCGTGCAGGGCGCGCCGACCGGGGACGGTGCGGTGCTCAGGCGTCGACCGGGGACGGGGTGCCGAGGTGCTGGCGGGCGAACTCCAACGCCTCCCGCAGGTCGGCCTCCCGTACGGCGCGGCTCTTCGCGCCCCGGGTGGTGACCTCCACGGCGACCGAGCCGGTGAACCCGCGCCCGGCCAGCGAGGCGAGCAGCTCGCCGCAGGGCTGGGTGCCGCGCCCCGGCACCAGGTGCTCGTCGCGGCCCTCGCCGGTGCCGTCGCCGAGGTGCACGTGGGCCAGGTTGGCACCCATCCGGTCGGCCATCGCCATCGAGTCGGTGTGCGAGGCGGCGCAGTGCGACAGGTCGAGCGTGTAGGAGGCGTAGCCCGTCTCGGTCGGGTCCCAGCCCGGGACGTACGGCACGAACTGCCGCCCCGCCATCCGCACCGGATACATGTTCTCCACCGGGAAGCGCAGGTCCGGGTACTCGGCGGCGATCGCGGCGAGCCCGTCGGCGAAGTTGCGCGCGTAGTCGCGCTGCCAGGTGAACGGCGGGTGCACCACCACGGTGGGCGCCCCGAGCGTCGCCGCCAGCTCGGCGGAGCGGCGCAGCCGCTCCCACGGGTCGGGGCTCCACACCCGCTGCGTGACCAGCAGGCAGGGCGCGTGGACCGAGAGCACCGGGACGCCGTAGTGCTCGGCGAGCCCGCGCAGCGCGCCGGCGTCCTGGCTGACGGCGTCGGTCCAGACCATCACCTCGACGCCGTCGTAGCCGAGCGCGGCGGCGAGCTGGAACGCCGCCGCGGTCCGCTCAGGGAAGACCGAGGACGTGGACAGGAGCACGGGGACGCGGGAAGTCACACCATCGAGGGTAGCCGGGGTCGATCGACAGCTCGTGACGAGAGACCGCAAACCGCGCGAATCACACCGGGCCGAGCTGGTCCAGCCGCCGCAGGATCACGCCCTCGCGCAGCGCCCAGGGGCAGATGTCCAGCGCCTCGACGTCCAGCCGGCGCAGCACGGCCTCGGCGACGACCGCCCCGGCGAGCAGCTGGTGGGCCCGGCCGGCGCTGACCCCCTCCAGCTCGGCGAGCTGGGCCGGCGGGATGTGCCGGATGAACGCGAGCACCTGCCGCAGCCCGGCGCGGGTGAGCCGGCGGGGCGCCCACAGGCCGGCGCCGGAGGGCGCCGCACCCGCCAGCCGGGCCAGGGTCCGGAACGTCTTCGAGGTGGCCACCGGTCGTTCCCAGCCCACCGCGGTCATCTGCGCGACGACCGGTTCCAGCAGCCCGTCGACGTACGCCCGCAGCTCGTCGACGGCCTCGGCCGGCGGCGCCACCGCGCTGTCGGGGTCCACCCGGAGCCGGTCGCGGGTGAGCCGACCGGCGCCGAGCGGCAGGGAGACCGCGACGGTCGGGTCCTCGTCGATGCCGGCCGCGATCTCCAGCGAGCCGCCGCCGATGTCCAGCACCAGCAGCCGGCCCGCCGACCAGCCGAACCAGCGCCGCACCGCGAGGAAGGTCAGCCGCGCCTCGTCCGCACCCGGCAGCACCTCCAGGCGTACGTCTGTCTCGTCGCGCACCCGGGCCAGCACCTCGGCGGCGTTGGTGGCGTCGCGGACGGCGGAGGTGGCGAACGCGATCAGGTCCTCGGCGCCCAGCCCGACGGCCGCCGCCTTGGCCATGCCGACCGCCTTGACCAGGCCGTCCGCGCCGGCCTCGGTGAGCGCGCCGTCCGGGCCGATCTGCTCGGCCAGCCGCAGCATGACCTTCTCCGAGTGCGCCGGCCAGGGGTGCGCCCCGTGATGGGCGTCGACCACCAGCAGGTGCACCGTGTTGGAACCGACGTCGAGGACACCCAGTCGCATGGTGAAGACACTAGGGCCAACCCGTTTGCGCGGCTCGGCGGACCGGTGGGGGCACCGGGCGTACGCTGGGCCGGGTGACAGGCCAGATCGAACTCCGCGTGCTGGTGGACGACCCGGACGACCCGCGCAGCCGTGAGGTGCCCCTGGACTTTCCCCGGGAATGGATCGAGTTCGCCGACCCGGCGGACGACAACCACCTCATCCGGGCCGACCTGACGTGGCTGCTCTCCCGTTGGACGTGCATCTTCGGCCGGGGCTGCCACGGCATCGTCGCCGGCCGGGCCGCCGACGGCTGCTGCTCGCACGGCGCGTTCTTCACCGACGCCGAGGACGAGCAGCGGGTCCGGGCCGCGGTGAAGCGGCTGACCCCGTCGACGTGGCAGCACTTCCGGCGCGGGTTCAAGAACTGGACCGAGAACGACACCATCGACGGCAAGAACTCCGCCCGCCGCACCGCCACCCAGGGCGCGGAGGGGCCGTGCGTCTTCCTCAACGACGCCGACTTCCCGGCGGGCGCCGGCTGCGCCCTGCACGCCCAGGCGCTGCGCGACGGGGTGCACCCGCTGGAATACAAGCCGGACGTCTGCTGGCAGCTGCCGATCCGCCGCGACCAGGAGTGGGTCAAGCGGCCGGACAACACGAAGGTGCTGGTCTCCACGCTCGCCGAGTTCGACCGGCGCGGCTGGGGCGCGGGCGGGCACGACCTGGACTGGTGGTGCACCTCCTCCACCGACGCGCACGTCGGCACCGAGCCGATGTACGTCTCCTACGGCCCGGAGCTGACCGCGCTCATCGGCGCCCCCGCGTACGCGAAGCTGGCCGAGGTCTGCGGGGCGCGCGGGCGGCAGGGCTTGGTCGCCCCGCACCCCGCCGACGGCGCCTGACCGACCGACGACGACGGGGCCCGCGCGCGGCGCGGGCCCCGTCGTGCGTACGCCGATCAGGGCTCGAACTTGTAGCCCAGACCCCGCACGGTGACGATGAAGCGCGGCGCGGACGGCTCCGGCTCGACCTTGGAGCGCAGCCGCTTGACGTGCACGTCGAGGGTCTTGGTGTCGCCGACGTAGTCGGCCCCCCAGACCCGGTCGATGAGCTGACCCCGGGTGAGCACCCGGCCGGCGTTGCGCAGCAGCAGCTCCAGCAGCTCGAACTCCTTGAGCGGAAGCTGGACGGGGGCGCCGTCGACGGTCACCACGTGCCGCTCGATGTCCATCCGGACCGGGCCGGCGGCCAGCGTCGGCCCGCCCGACTCGGCGGCCTCGGCGCTCTGCCGCCGCAGCACCGCCCGGATCCGGGCGACCAGCTCCCGGGGCGAGTACGGCTTGGTGACGTAGTCGTCGGCGCCGATCTCCAGGCCGACCACCTTGTCGATCTCACTGTCCCGGGCGGTGACCATGATGATCGGCACGTGCGAGCGCTGCCGCAGCTGGCGGCACACCTCGGTGCCGGACATCTCGGGCAGCATCAGGTCGAGCAGCACGATGTCGGCGCCGGTCCGGTCGAACTCGGTGAGGGCGGAGGTCCCCGTCGCGGCGACGGACACCTCGAAACCCTCCTTGCGGAGCATGTACGACAAGGCGTCGGAGAACGACTCCTCGTCCTCGACCACGAGAACGCGGCTCAACGGAACTTCCTTTCCATGTGCTGTCAGACCTGCCGGAGCTCGGCCGGACCGGCCTCGATCCCAGCGGAGGGCGGTGTCGCCAGGACCTCGTCGGGGGGACGGGTGGGCAGCCGGAGGGTGAACGTCGACCCACCACCAAGAGTGCTCGACACCTCCACCCTTCCGCCATGGTTGCCGGCGATGTGTTTCACGATGGCCAGCCCCAGGCCGGTGCCGCCGGTCGATCGGGACCGGGCCTGGTCGGCCCGGTAGAACCGCTCGAAGATCCGGTCGACGTCGGTCGGGGCGATCCCGATGCCCTGGTCGGCGACGGACACCTCCACGTGTTCGTCGGTGGCGCGGGCGGTGATCCGGACGGTGGTGTCCTCGCCCGAGTAGTTGACGGCGTTCTCCACCAGGTTCGACACGGCCGTGGCGAGCTGGGTGTCGCTGCCGTGGACGGTCAGGCCCCGCTCGGCGTCGACGGTCACCTCGATCCGCCGGGCGGCGGCGGAGGTGCGGGTCCGGTCGATCACCTCGGCGATCACCCAGTCGATCGCGACCGGCTCCGGGGGCGGCTGTGGCTCGGCGCCCTGCAACCGGGTCAGCTCCAGCAGCTCCTGCACCAGACGGCCCAGCCGGGTCGACTCGTGCTGGATGCGCTCGGCGAACCGGCGGGCGGCGACCAGGTCCTCGGAGAGGTCGGGCGCGCCCGCCCCGGCCGGCTCGGTGGCGTCCAGCAGCGCCTCGGCGAGGAGCTGGAGGGCCCCGATGGGGGTCTTGAGCTCGTGGCTGACGTTGGCCACGAAGTCCCGGCGGACGCGGGCGAGCCGGTGCGACTCGGTCACGTCCGACGCCTCGACGGCGATGAAGCCCGCCCCGATCCCCATCGCCCGCAGGTGCACCCCGAGCGGGTTCACCCCGGCGTTGTCGCGGCCCCGCGGCAGGTCCAGCTCGATCTCGCGCCGCACGCCGGTGCGGCGTACCTGCCCGGCGAGCGTACGGATCAGCGGGTGGGCGGCGATCGAGCCCTGGGTGGGGCCGGTGCGGAGCAGCCCCATCGCGCGGGCGGCGGGGTTGACCAGGACGGGCAGGTCGTCGGGGTCGAGCACGACCACGCCGGCCCGCAGCGAGTCGATGGTCCGGCGGCCGATCCCGGACTGCGGATCCTCGGCGATCGGGAGCCTCCCCCTGTTGAAGGGGAAGCCGGACCGGCTCCCCGTCCGCGTGGCGCGCTCGCCCGGCGCCGGGACGAGCCGGGGCAGCAGCAACCCGGCGATCAGCCCGACCGCCAGTGCCACGGCCACCGCGACCGTCTCCGCCCATTCCACCCGGCGATCGTAGGGTCATTGTTAACCTGGGAACCCCCTCAAATGGGATGAATCACCTTCACTTCCGGGAAAGTTCACTCCCGCGCCCGGCGTCGTTCACCGAGGTTCACCTCGGGTCCGCCCGTCCGACCTACCGTGGGCGGCGCACCTGCTCCCCGCCGGCCTCCGGGCCGGCGACCACCGACCACAGGACGTGACAATGCGCGACGAGTTCCGGGCTGACCTGCAGATCGTCAGCCAGCTGCTGGTGGACATGGCCGAGGGGGTCCGGGCCGCGATGCGGCAGGCCACCCGCGCCCTGCTCACCGCGGACCGCCGGGCGGCCGAGACGGTGATCGAGCGGGACGCCGAGATCGACGAGCTCTACCGGCACGTCGAGGAGCGGGTCTGCGACCTACTCGCCCGGCAGGCCCCGGTCGCCTCCGACCTGCGCGCGATGATCACCGCGCTGCACGTCGCGGCCGACCTGGAGCGGATGGGCGACCTGGCCGACCACGTCGCCAAGACCGCCCTGCGCCGGCACCCCTCGCCGGCCGTGCCGGCGGAACTGCGGCCGACCTTCACCGACATGGCCGCCATCGCCGACCGGATGGCCATCAAGATCGGCTCGGTGCTCGCCAAGCCCGACGCGGACCTCGCCGCCGAACTGGACGGCGACGACGACGCCATGGACGACCTGCACCGGAGCCTGTTCGGGCTGCTGCTCGGCGAGGACTGGCCGTACGGGGTGGAGACCGCCATCGACGCCACCCTGCTCGGCCGCTTCTACGAGCGCTTCGCCGACCACGCCGTCAACGCCGGCGAACACGTGGTCTACCTGATCACCGGGCAGACCGCGCCCACCCCGAACTGAGGTACGGCCGAGGGCCCCTTCCCCGCTCGTCGCGTGGGGAAGGGGCCCTCGGCGTGGCTCTACGTCAGCGGCCCTGGTTGGCCACCGCGGCGGCGGCCGCCTTGGCGGCGGCCGGGTCCAGGTAGGTGCCGCCCAGGGTGAGCGGGCGCAGCTGCGGGTCCAGGTCGTAGCGCAGCGGGATGCCGGTGGGGATGTTGAGCTTGGCGATCGCGGAGTCGGAGATCTGGTCCAGGTGCTTGACCAGGGCGCGCAACGAGTTGCCGTGCGCGGCCACCAGCACCGTCCGGCCGGCCAGGATGTCCGGCACGATCGAGTCGTACCAGTACGGCAGCATCCGCTCGACGACGTCCTTGAGACACTCGGTGCGCGGCATCAGCTCGCCCGGCAGCAGCGCGTAACGCGGGTCGCCGACCTGCGAGAACTCGTCGTCGTCGGCGATCGGCGGCGGCGGGGTGTCGTACGAGCGGCGCCAGAGCATGAACTGCTCCTCGCCGTACTCCTCCAGGGTCTGCTTCTTGTTCTTGCCCTGGAGGGCGCCGTAGTGCCGCTCGTTGAGCCGCCACGACCGGCGCACGGCGATCCAGTGCCGGTCGGCGGCGTTGAGCGCCAGCTCGGCGGTGCGGATCGCGCGGCGCATCACGCTGGTGTGCACCACGTCCGGCAGCAGGTCGTGCTCGCGCAGCAGCTCGCCGCCGCGGCGCGCCTCGTTCTCGCCCTTCTCGGTCAGGTCGACGTCGACCCAGCCGGTGAAGAGGTTCTTGGCGTTCCAGTCGCTCTCGCCGTGCCGCAGCAGGACCAGCGTCCCGACGGTGGGCCCCTCGCTAGCAGTCATGCCGATCATCCTGCCGCACGGCGTCGGACGACGCGCGGGCGGTGGTCGTGACGACCACCACGTGGAAAAGGCGCTGCCCGGACATCCGGCCTGACACTAGGTTGTAAGGCGCAATAATCAGGGCGGTCATTACGGGGCGGGGGCGCCGACGTGCGGACGATGCGGGGTTGGTTCCGGGACACCACCGGCGGCCTGCCGGTCACCTTCTGGTACCTGTGGGCCGGCACGCTGATCAACCGGCTCGGCTCGTTCGTCCTGGTCTTCCTCGCCATCTACCTCACGCAGGAACGCGGGTTCTCCCCGTCGCAGGCGGGGCTGGTGCTCGGCCTGTGGGGTGTCGGCGGCGCGCTCGGCACCACCGCCGGCGGCACGCTGAGCGACCGCTGGGGCCGCCGGCCCACCCTGCTCACCGCGCACCTCGGCGCCGCTGCCATGATGCTCGCGCTCGGCTTCGCCCGGGAACTGTGGGCCGTGGCGCTCGGCGCCCTGCTGCTCGGCATGTTCGCCGAGGCGGCCCGGCCCGCGTTCGGCGCGATGGTCATCGACGTGGTGCCGGAGAAGGACCGGCTGCGTGCCTTCTCGCTGAACTACTGGGCGATCAACCTCGGCTTCGCCAGCGCGGCGATCCTCGCCGGCCTCGCGGCCGAGGCCGGCTACCTGCTGCTCTTCGTGGTCGACGCGACCACCACCGTGATCACCGCACTGATCATCTTCGCCAAGGTGGGCGAGACCCGGCGGGCCCCCACCGGCGCGGTGGCCCACAAGAGCGGCGGCGTGCCGGTCGGGGCGCTGCGCACCATCCTGCGCGACCGGGTCTTCCTCGGCTTCGTGACGCTCAACCTCTTCGCCGCGCTGGTCTTCCTCCAGCACATCTCGATGCTGCCGATCGCGATGGGCGACTCCGGCCTCAGCCCCGCCACCTACGGCTCGGTGATCGCGCTCAACGGGGTGCTGATCGTGGTCGGTCAGCTCTTCGTGCCGCGGCTGATCAGGGGCCGGAGCCGGTCGCACGTGCTCGCCCTGGCGTCCGTGGTGATGGGCGTCGGGTTCGGGCTCACCGCCTTCGCCGACACCGCCTGGTTCTACGGCCTCACCGTGCTGGTCTGGACGGTCGGCGAGATGCTCAACTCGCCGTCCAACGCCACCCTGATCGCCGAGCTCTCCCCCGCCGAGCTGCGCGGCCGCTACCAGGGCGTCTTCTCCCTCTCCTGGCAGGGGGCGGCCGCGGTCGCGCCGGTCCTCGGCGGCCTGGTCCGGGAGCAGGCCGGCAACGCCCAGCTCTGGCTCGGCTGCGCCGCCATCGGCGGACTGATGGCGCTCGCGCACCTGATCTCCGGCCCGACCCGGGAGCGGCGGGCCGCGACCCTGCGGACGGCCACCGGCCCCGTCGTGCCGGTGGTGGCGATCCAGCCGCCCGCCCCGCAGGCGGCCGAGGCGGCGGCGACGGCCCCCGCCGAGCCGGTGGATCCGGCGCGGGGCGACGGCCTGCCGGACAGGGACCCGGGGCGGGCGGCGGAGCCGACCGGAACCCGATGACCAGCGACACGCTGGCGCGGCAGCGCTCGGCTTCCTACCGTCGAGGACGCTTCGGTTAGGAAACAAAACTGTCGGGAGGACGGGTGCGGGCCCTGCGCCGCTGGCTGGACGACACCACGGGCGGGCTTCCCGCCACCTTCTGGTACCTCTGGGCCGGCCTGCTGATCAACCGGGCCGGCGCCTTCGCGATGCTCTTCCTGTCGCTCTACCTGACCGAGGCGCGGGGCGCGAGCGAGGCGCTCACCGGGACGGTCGTCGGGGCGTACGGGCTGGGCGGGGCGGCCGGCGTGCTGCTCGGCGGGGTGCTGGCCGACCGGTGGGGCCGGCGGTCCACCCTGCTCGCCGCCCACCTGGTCACCGCCGGGCTGATGGTCGGGCTGGCCTTCAGCCGCCACCTGGCGATGATCGCGGCGCTCGCCGCCCTGGTCGGGGTGGCGCACTCGATGCCCAGCCCCGCATTCGTGGCGGCGATCGTCGACGTGGTGCCCGAACGGCGTCGCTCCCGGGCCTTCAACCTCCAGTTCTGGGCGTTCAACCTGGGCATGGCCGTGGCGTCGCTGCTGGCCGGACTGCTCGCCGAGGCGAGCTTCGTCGCGCTCTTCCTGGTCGACGCCGCCGCCACCCTGCTCGCGGCGGGCGTCATCGCCTGGAAGGTCCCGGAGACGCTCCCCCGCCGCGCCGCCACGCCTGCACCGATCTTGGACACTTCCCGTTCCGACCGGACGGCAGGTCTCCAAGATCTTCGGCCGGCACCGGTCGGTGGCGGCGGAGCGGCGCCGCGACGGGCGGAGGTCGCGCGGCAGACGAAGGCGGGACGGGGGCGGCCGGCGGAGTCGGGAGCGGGGCGGGGGCGGCCGGCAGGGCGACGGGGGAAGGGGCGGGCGGGGCTGGGACGAGCGGGGCGGGAGCGGCCGGCGGGGCTGCACACGGCGCTGACCGACCGCACCTTCCTCACCTTCGTGGGCCTGACCTTCGTGCTGGCCGTACTGACCATGCAGACGTCGACGATCATGCCCCTCGCGATGCGGTCGGACGGCCTGCGCCCGTCGGCGTACGGCGCGGTGGTGGCCCTCGGCGGGGTGCTGATCGTGCTCGGGCAGCTCTTCGTCCCGCGGCTGATCGAACGGCACCGCAGGGACCGCGTCCTGGCCGTCTCCACCGCGCTGCTGGCGCTCGGCTTCGCCACTCTCGCGTTCGCCGACGACGTGGCGGTCTACCTGGCCGCGGCGGTGGTCTGGACGGTCGGCCAGATGCTCGCCGCGCCGCCCAACGCGCAGATCAACGCCGACCTCGCCCCACTGGAGCTGCGGGCCCGCTACCAGTCCGTGTTCTACCTGGCGTTCCCGGCGGCGTCGTTCGTGGCGCCCACCCTCGGCGGGGTCAGCCTGCAGTACCTCGGGGACCGGCACTGGCTCATCGTCGGCGGGCTGGGGCTGCTGGCTGCCGGCTGTCACCTGCTCGCCGGCCCACCCCGCGAACGCCGCGTCGCCGCCCTCCGCCAACTCTCCACCCCCCTCCCACCTCCCTCCACCCCGACCCCGTCCCCGACCCCCGTGCGGTGATCATGAGGTTGGCGGCGTCCGCAGAGATCGGCATCGCCGTCAACCCCATGGTCAACGGACGCCGCGAGCGGCGGAGGGAGGCGGGTGGGGCCGGAAAAGGGGGCCCGACGGCGGGGCAGGCCCAGGCACAGGCGGGCGGGGTGGGGTGGTTGAGGGGGACAGCAGAACGCCCATCGCGACTCGTGATCGCGATGGGCGTTCGCACCGTATGACCGGCGGCGGCGGGCGAAGCCCACCCCCGTAGGCGTCGCCCGCTCACGCCGCCGGTCCAAACAGGTGGCCACCGTCCCCCAACGGTGTTGTTCCACCCGTCCCCTGCGCCTCGCTCGGTGCACGGATCTGATCGATCCACCGCTCCCCCGAACGGTTCCAAGCGTGGCGCGGTGCAATAAAGTTAGTTCGCCCGGGATTACGAAGACAACCTGGATGGGCTGTCTCGCCGGTCACAGCTCCGTCGTCGGACCGGAGTGCCCCCCGCCTCGGGTCTCGGTCATGGCCAACAGCGCTTACCCGTCGACCATTCCCCCAAACACGTCAGGCGTCCTCACGATCGGGCGATTCCGTACGGAAGAAGTTGCTCGGTCGGCCGTCCCGGAGCTGCTCCTGGTAGATCAGGTTCAGCTTCCGCTCGTCGAAGGTCCCGAACCACTCGTCCCAGGTGATCTCGCGTACCCGGCTGCTCTCCCGGTAACCCGGCATGTTGAAGGTGAGCACGCCGGCCCGCCCCTCCCGCTCGGTACCCGCGATCGTCGCCGGCCTGGCGCCGCGCTCCCCCGCCCAGCGCCGGATCACGTCGTGGTTGGTGGTGACCAGGCTGCGGCCGGGGCGCTCCGGCCGGTCGGCGGTGGACGAGATGAGCTGCGAGGAACGCACCGACCGCGAGGTGCTCCGCCCGGTCCGGATCCCGGTCGCCGTACCGCCGCGCGTCGTGCCCGCCCGCGACGGCGCCGCCGCGGACGCGCGGGCCGACGACGTGGACGTGCGGGCCGGCGTGGACTTCCGGGCCGCCGACGTGGTCTTCTTCGCCGGGGCCGCCTTCGCGGCGGCCTTCCGGGCTGACGCCTTCCGGGCCGGCGCCTTCTTCTCGGCCGCCTTCTTCGCCGCCGCCTTCTTCGCCGGGGCGGTCTTGTTCGCCGCCTGCGCCCGGCCCGGGGCGGCCTTGCCCGCCGCCCGGCCCGATGCCGCCTTCTTCGTGGCGGCTGCCCGCCCGGCGGACGCCCGCGTCCCCGTCGCCCGGCCGGCGGGCCCGGTGCTGCGACGCGCGGCACCACCCGAGGGGCGCTCGGCCCGCAGGGTCTTCGCCAGCGTCTTCACCAGTTCCGGCTTGCGCAGGGCGGAGATGCCGGAGACCCCGCGCTTGCGGAGCTGTCCCCGGATCTCGTCCACCTTCATCCGGGAGATCTCGGACTCGGAGATCGTCGGGGTGTTCGGGGTCTGGTTGCCCGCCTGCCGTTTCGTCCTGGTCGCAGTCCCGCCGCGACCTGAGCTGTTCCGCTGAGCCATGGGACGCTCACGCTCCTCGACAGTTGGTCCTCGGCGCGCGGCCGGTCCCAGTGCCGCACCGCGCGGTGCGGCATACCCGTCAGGACCGGTCCGAACCTCCGACCGGGGCACCCGTGCCCGCCCCGTCGGCGGCGGTCTCCCTACGCGACCCGGCCGAGCCGGACTACCCAGCGGCACCAGCCCGCCCGGCGGCACCCGACCACCCGGCGGACCCGGCGGCTCCCGACCGCCCTGCGGGCCCCGCGGTGCCTACTGCCCGGCGGTCGCCGCGGTGCCCTGCTGCCCGGACCCGCCGCCGCCCGGGGACGGCTCGAAGAGGTGCGCGAACGCCGCGAGGTTGGCGGTGGACTCGCCCCGCTTGACCCGCCACTCCCACTCCCGCCGGATCGAGCTGCCGAAGCCGATCTCCAGCATGGTGTCGAAGGACTCGTCGGCGTACGTCAGCACCGCGCCCAGCAGCCGGTCCAGCTCGTCGGCGTCGATCCCGGCGGGGTTGACACGACCGGTGAGGTAGACGTCGCCGACCGCGTCGACGGAGAACGAGACGCCGTACATGCGGGCGTTGCGCTGCAACAGCCAGGCCCACAGCTCCTCGCGCCGCTCGTCCGGCTGGCGCATCACGAACGCCTCGATCCGCAGCGCGTGCTCCCCGACGATCAGGTTGCAGACCGTCTTCAGCTTGTGGGTGCCCGGCAGCGTGACGGCGTACGAGCCCGGGCCGGTCGACTCCCAGGCCAGCTCCCGCTCGTCGCAGACCGACTCGATCAGGGCCGCAAGATCGCTCTTCCCGCTCATCGGATCCACTCTACGGCCGCCACCGCCCCGGCACCGGTGGCGACGGCCGGCGCGACCGGTCACCAGGAGCAGGACATCGCCGGGCCGCCGGCCAGCTCGGAGGCGAGCCGGGCCCGGTGCGCGGCGATCGCCTCGCCGTAGACGGCGAGCAGTCCGGAGGCGGTGCGGTGCCAGGAGAAGTTACGGGCGTGCCGCGCGGCGCCCCGGGCCAGTTCGGCGCGGTGGAGCCGGTCCGGCAGCAGGCGCCCGAGCGTACGGGCCCAGTCGGCCGGGTCGTGGCCGTCGATCAGCACGCCGCTGACCCCGTCCCGCACGGCGGTCACCAGGCCGCCGACGGCGGCGGCCACCACCGGCGTACCGCAGGCCTGTGCCTCCAGCGCGACCAGGCCGAAGGACTCGTTGTACGACGGCACCGCGACCAGGTCGGCGGCCCGGTACAGGGCGGGCAGGTCGTCACCGGTCTGCGGGGGCAGGAAACGCACCCGGTCGGCGACGCCGAGCGTGGCGGCCAGCTCCATCAGGGCGGTCGGCCGGTCCAGGCCGCTGCCGCTGGGGCCCCCGCAGATCACCACGGTCACCTCGTCGGCGAGCACCGGGTCGCGCTCGCGCAGCGCGGCCACCGCGCGGATGAGCACGTCCGGGGCCTTCAGCGGCTGGATGCGGCCGACGAAGGCCACCACGTAACCGGTGGCGGGCAGCCCGAGCCGGCGACGGGCGGCGGCCGCGACGCGATCACGGTTCCCCGGCGCCGGGCGGAACCTCTCCAGGTCCACGCCGGGCTCGACCACCGCGACGCGGGCCGGATCGGCGTCGTACCGGTCGATCAGGTCGCGGGCCTCGACCGTCGTGTTCGCGATCAGCCGGTCGGCCTCGGCGACCACCTGCTCCTCGCCGATGACGCGGGCCTTCGGTTCGGGCCGGTCCCCGGCGGCGAGCTGGGCGTTCTTGACCTTCGCCAGCGTGTGCGCGGTGTGCACCAGCGGCACTCCCCAGCGCTCCTTGGCCAGCCAGCCGACCTGACCCGAGAGCCAGTAGTGGGAGTGGATCAGGTCGTAGTGGCCGGGCGGCCGGGACGCCTCGGCGCGGAGCACCCCGGCGGTGAAGGCGCAGAGCTGCCCCGGCAGCTCCTCCTTGGTGAGCCCGCCCAGGGGGCCGGAGGTGACGTGCCGGACGTGCACGCCCGGCGCCGTCTCGACGATCGGGGGGAGGTCGCGGGAGGTAGCCCGGGTGAAGATCTCCACCTCGACGTCCGCCTCGGCCAACCGCCGCGCGACCTCCAGGATGTAGACGTTCATGCCGCCGGCGTCGCCGGTGCCCGGCTGGTGCAGGGGTGAGGTGTGCACCGAGAGCGTCGCGATCCGCCGGGGGCGGGGCCACGGGCGCGCACCGCGCTGCCGACCCACACCGGTGTGCAACTCCGCCACGTCCGCTCCCTTTGTCACGGTTGATGCCGTCCGCACGCCCGGCGCCCTTCGGACAACGTCCCCGGCCAATGTCATCTTCCCCATCGGGCACGCGTAATGCGCCGGGGCGGCGCCCCGGCGTGACGGACCTCATCACCGCGCCGCCGGCAGCCACCCCGGCCCTTCGGGGGAGAATGACCGGATGACCTCTGTCGCCGTTGTCACCGGAGCGTCCAGCGGGATCGGGGCGGCCACCGCCCGCCGGCTCGCCGCCGAGGGATTCCACGTCCTCGCCGCCGCGCGGCGTACCGACCGGTTGGCCGCCCTGGTGGCCGAGATCGAGGCCGCGGGGGGCGCGGCCACCGCCGTGGCCTGCGACGTCACCTCCGACGAGTCGGTGGCCGGCCTGGCCGGGGCGGCGGCTGCCCTGGGCCCGGTCACCCTCCTGGTCAACAACGCCGGCGGCGCGCGCGGCCTGGACCCGGTCGAGTCCGGGTCGGTCGGCGACTGGCAGTGGATGTACGACGTCAACGTGCTCGGCACGCTGCGCGTCACCCAGGCGCTGCTGCCCGCGCTGGAGGCGTCCGGGGCCGGCACCATCGTGGTCGTCTCCTCCACCGCCGGCTTCATCGTGTACGAGGGCGGGGGCGGCTACGCCGCCGCGAAGCACGCGCAGACCGCGATCGCCGGCACGCTGCGGCTGGAACTCTGCGGTCGACCGGTGCGCGTCATCGAGATCGACCCCGGCATGGTCAGGACCGACGAGTTCGGGCTGGTCCGCTTCGCGGGGGACGCCGAGCGGGCGGCGGCGGTCTACGCCGGCGTCGCCGAGCCGCTGGTCGCCGAGGACGTCGCCGACTGCATCGCCTGGTGCGCGACGCGCCCGCAGCACGTCAACGTGGACCGCCTCGTCGTACGCCCGCTGGCCCAGGCCGCCCAGCACAAGGTGCACCGGGTCGGCTGAGCCGGCCCGGACGGTCGCGGACGATGGCGGGCACGGCGCGGCACCGGCCGCTCGGCGTGGTGACCCGGGGGACGACGAACCCCAACCGGCTCCGCCGGGTGGACAACTGGATCGTCGAGACCTGCGGGGAGGCGCTGCGCGAGGCGGCCGACCCGCTGGTGGTGGACCTCGGCTACGGCGCCAGCCCCGTGACCGCCGTCGAACTGCGCGCCCGGCTGGCCACCGCGGTCCGCCCCGACGTGCGGGTCGTCGGGCTGGAGATCGATCCGGTACGCGTCGCCGCCGCCCAGCCGTCCGCCGACCCGCCCCGGCTCACCTTCGCCCGGGGCGGGTTCGAGCTGGCCGGGCTGCGGCCCGCCCTGGTCCGCGCGTTCAACGTCCTGCGCCAGTACGACGAGCGCGAGGTCGCCGACGCCTGGCGCACCGTGACCGCCGGGCTGGCCCCGGGCGGGCTGCTGGTCGAGGGCACCTGCGACGAGTTGGGGCGGCTCGGCGGCTGGCTGCTGATCGACGCCGACGGCCCCCGTACGCTCACCCTGGCCGCGAGGCTCACCACTTTGGGCGCCCCGGCGGAGCTGGCCGAACGGCTGCCCAAGGCGCTGATCCACCGCAACGTCCCCGGCGAGCGCATCCACGACCTGATCCGCGCGCTCGACGACGCCTGGCGCGCCGCCGCCGGCTACGCCCCGTACGGCCCGCGCCAACGCTGGCTGCGCGCGGTGTCCGCCGTACGCGAGGCGGGCTGGCCGGTCCTCGACGGCCCCCGCCGCTGGCGCCACGGCGAACTCACCCTCCCCTGGCCCGCCATCTCCCCCACCTGACCCACCTGACCCCACGCCGGCGATCATGCAGTCGTGGTGGGCGTTTCGCGACATACGCGGCTTTCACACCCCACCAGAAGTGCATGATCGACGCGATGCCGCGGGGGCGGCGGGTCAGATGGTGCAGTTGATGAGGACGGGTTCGGGGTGCAGGGTGACGCCGAAGCGGTGGTGGACGCCGTCGCGGATCTCCCGGGCAAGCTCGACCAGGGACGCGGTGCTGGCGGTGCCGCTGCGGTTGGTCAGGGCGAGGGTGTGCTTGCTGGAGATGGCGACGCCCTCCGGCCCCGGGTGGCCCTTGCCGAAGCCGGCCTTGTCGATCAGCCAGGCCGCGCTGACCTTCACCACGTCACCCGCGCCGGGCCAGGCGGGCGGCTCGCCGACGTCGGCGGCGCGCTCCCGCAGCAGCTCGTACGCGGCGACGTCGAGCACCGGGTTGGTGAAGAACGAGCCGACCGACCGGGTGTCCGGGTCGGTCGCGTCGAGCACCATGCCCTTGCCGGCGCGCAGCCGCAGGACCGTGGCCCGGGCGTCGGCCAGCGGCACCCGGTCCCCCACCTGCACGCCGAGCGCCCGGGCCAGTTCCGCGTAGCGCACGGGGCCGGACAGCGGCGAGCGGGCGAGCCGGAAGTCGACGGAGAGCACCACCCAGCGGTCGCTGTACTTGAAGATGCTGGACCGGTACGCGAAGCCACAGTCGGCGGCGGCGATCCGCCCGACGGTCCCCTCGACCCGGTCGTGGACCTCGACGCCGGTGATGGTCTCCGCGACCTCCTGCCCGTACGCGCCGACGTTCTGGATGGGGGTGGCGCCGGTCGAGCCGGGGATGCCGGAGAGACACTCCAGGCCGGACCACCCGTTGGCCACGGTGGTGGCGACCAGGTCGTCCCAGGGCTCGCCGGCCTCGACGCGTACGGTGACGGTGTCGGCGTCCTCGGCGACCACCCGCAGGCCCCGGGAGCGCACCAGGACCACGGTGCCGGGGAAGCCGGCGTCCCCGATCACGACGTTGCTGCCCCCGGCGAGCACCAGGACCTGCTCGTCGCGTTCGGCGGCCTCCCGCACCGCCCGCACGATGCCGTCGGCGTCGGTGCCGGCGACGACGCGTCCGGCCGGGCCGCCCAGGCGCAACGTGGTGTATCGCGCCAGGTCGCACCTCGTGGGGTGTTCGGTTCCGGTTGTCGGCTGGGCGTAGACGTCTGACACGCCTTTCACCCTAGGC
This sequence comes from Micromonospora sp. NPDC023644, assembly GCF_040640115.1. NCBI lineage: Bacteria > Bacillati > Actinomycetota > Actinomycetes > Micromonosporales > Micromonosporaceae > Micromonospora > Micromonospora sp. NPDC023644. The sequence continues at coordinate 105,617 of NZ_JBFABA010000004.1, forward strand.
TGAGGGGTAGCCGCGGCGCCCACTGGTGGCCCGGTCACCCCCGGGAGGATTGGCGATGAGCAGACTGCATGGCACGAAGGACTTCTGGATGGGAGCGCTCCGGGCGGAGGGCCCGGCGTTCGCCGCAGCCGTGGCCGAGGCGCCGCCGGAGACACCGGTGCTCTCCTGTCCCGGCTGGACCGTCGCCGACCTGACGCTGCACCTGACCTCCATCTACCGCTGGGTGCACTCGGTCGCCGGTTCGGGCGCGGCCACCCCGCCGCCCGGCCGGTCCGAGCCGCTCGAACCGGAGCCGGGCGTCGCCCCGCTCCAGCTCTGGCAGCAGGCGTACGACCAGCTGATGACCCTCTTCGACGGCCTCGACCCGGAGGCCCCGGCGTGGAACTGGGCGCCGCAGCCGAAGAAGGCGGGCTTCTGGCCGCGCCGGATGGCGCACGAGACCGCGGTGCACCGCTGGGACGCCCAGCTCGCCATCGCGGCGGGCGAGCCGGTCGAGGCGAAGCTCGCCGCCGACGGGGTGAGCGAGATCCTGGACACCTGGCTGCCGGCCGGCCGGCGCCGCACCGCCGGCCAGTGGCGCGGCGTGGTGCAGCTCTCGGCCGTCGACGCCGCCCAGGAGTGGTTCCTGCGGCTGCGCGGCGAGGGCGTGGCCCTGCTCGACACCGCCACCATCTTCGACCACGACGACCACCACGCCCGGGCGCAGGTCAGCGGCACCGCGAGCGACCTGCTGCTGGCGCTCTGGGGCCGGGTCGGCCTCGACACGCTGGACGTGGCGGGCGACCGCGCCCTGCTGGAGGGCCTGCGCGTCGGCTGATCCACCGCCGCGCGGAGCCGGGCCCCGAGGGCTCCGCGCAGTCCCACCGCACGTCCGAGGAGAGTGGCCGCCCGGCACAGGCGGCCACTCTCCTCGCGTCCGGCCCCCTCGGCAACCAGCAGAGAGCGCTCTCTTGACACCGGCGGAAGCAACCACCACCCTGTCGTGAGAGCGCTCTCTCAGCTCTGCTCCACCACCTGCCTCACCACCTCAGACGACCTGAGAGGGGTCCGACCGAAATGGGTGTCTTTCCGCGCCGCCGCCTGGCGGCGGTGGCCCTCGTCGCCGCCACCGCGCTGTTCGCCACCGCCGGCTGCGCCGGCGACGAACCCGCCGAGGACGGCAAGATCACGTTGACCGTGGACGTGTTCAGCCAGTTCGGCTACGAAGAGCTCTACAAGGAGTACATGGCCAGCCACCCGAACGTGAAGATCGTCGAGCGTGGCACGGGCACCAACCTCGACGACTACTCGCCGAAGCTGACCCAGTGGCTCGCCGCCGGCAAGGGCGCGGGCGACGTCGTCGCCATCGAAGAGGGGTTGATGGTCGAGTACAAGGCCAACCCCGACAACTTCGTCAACCTGCTCGACCACGGCGGGGCCGAGCTCCAGGGCAACTTCCTGGAGTGGAAGTGGAAGGGCGGGATGACCCAGGACGGCAAGCTGATCGGCCTGGGCACCGACGTCGGCGGCATGGCGATGTGCTACCGCAAGGACCTCTTCGCCAAGGCCGGCCTGCCCACCGACCGCGAGGCGGTCTCGAAGCTCTGGCCGACCTGGCAGGAGTACATCAAGGTCGGCGAGCAGTTCAAGGCCAAGAACACCGGCGCCGCGTTCCTGGACGCCGCGACCAACATCTTCAACACGATCGTGCTCCAGACGGCCGGCAACGCGCAGGGCTACCACTACTACGACACCAGCGGCAACCTGGTGGTGGACAGCAACCCGGCCGTCCGGCAGGCGTGGGACACCACCATGGACATCGTCGACTCCGGCCTCTCCGGCAAGTACGGCTCCTGGTCCGAGGAGTGGGTGTCGGCCTTCAAGCAGGCCAAGTTCGCCACCATCGCCTGCCCGGCCTGGATGACCGGCGTCATCGAGGGCAACGCCGGCGCCGAGGCCAAGGGCAAGTGGGACATCGCCCGGGTGCCCGGCAACGGCGGCAACTGGGGCGGGTCGTGGCTCGCCGTGCCGACCCAGAGCAAGCACCGCGCCGAGGCGATCGAGCTGGCCAAGTTCCTGACCAGCGCCAAGGGCCAGATCGGGGCGTTCAAGGCCAAGGGCCCGCTGCCCTCCTCGCCGCAGGCGCTGGCCGACCCGGCGATCGTCGACGCCAAGAACGCGTACTTCTCCGACGCCCCCGTCGGGCAGATCTTCGGCGAGGGCGCCAAGACCCTGAAGCCCGTCTACATGGGGCCGAAGAACCAGGCCGTCCGCACCGAGGTCGAGAACGCCGTCCGGACGGTGGAGCTGGGCCAGCGCAACCCCGAACAGGGCTGGACGGACGCGGTCAACAACGCGAAGAAGGCCGCCGCCAAGTAGCCCGAGCCGGAGTGCGGGTGGGAGGGCGCCGGGGGCGCCGGTCCCGCCCGCACCCGGGAAAGGAGTCCTCCGGGCATGACCGTCCAGCTCGACGCGCGCCCGCCGGTCGCACCGGCGCCCCGCACCGGCCGGCGTACACCGGCGATGCGGTTCAGCCGCCTCGACACGAAGTACTCGCCCTACCTGTTCATCGCCCCGTTCTTCGTGCTCTTCGGGGTGTTCGGGGCGTACCCGCTGATCTACACCTTCTGGGTCTCCCTGCACGACTGGGACCTGCTCGGCAGCAATCACCCGTTCGTCGGGCTGCAGAACTACAGCCAGCTGCTGGCGGACGCCGACTTCTGGCACGCCGTCGTCAACACCCTCGGCATCTTCGTCATCTCGACGGTTCCGCAGCTGCTGGCCGCGCTCTGGCTGGCCAACCTGCTCAACCGGCAGCTGCGGGCCCGGACCACGTTCCGGATGGCGGTGCTGATCCCGAACATCACCTCCACCGCCGCCGTCGCGATCGTCTTCGGGGTGCTCTTCGGCCGCGAGTTCGGCATGGTCAACTGGCTGCTCGACCTGGTGGGGATCGACGCGATCGAGTGGAAGTCGAACCGGTTCGCGTCCTGGGTGGCCATCTCCGCCATGGTCGACTGGCGGTGGACCGGCTACAACGCGCTGATCTTCCTGGCCGCGATGCAGGCCATCCCGCGCGACCTCTACGAGTCGGCCGCCATCGACGGGGCCGGCCGGGCCCGGCAGTTCTGGTCGATCACCGTGCCGCTGCTCAAGCCGACGATCATCTTCACCGTCATCATCTCCACCATCGGCGGGCTCCAGCTCTTCACCGAGCCCCGGCTGTTCCACTCCGGGACCAACCCGATCCGGGGCGGGACGCTACGGGAGTCGCAGACCGTGACCATGTACATGTTCGAGAACGCCTTCGCGCCCCACTACAACTTCGGGTACGGCTCGGCGGTGGCGTGGCTGCTCTTCGCGCTGATCGCGGTCGTCGCGGCGATCAACGTGCTGCTCCTGCGCCGGCTCGGCGGCGCGAAGCCCCCGAAGGAGGACGCGAAGTCGAAGGAGGGAGCGCGATGACCCGCCTCTGGGCCGCCAGCCGGCTCACCTACGCCGCGCTGATCGCCGCCGGGATCCTGTCGATCTTCCCGATCTACTGGATGTTCGTGGTGGCGAGCCGCTCCAACGACGCGATGGGCCAGCTGCCGCCCCCGGTCACCCCCGGCGGCAACTTCGGCGCGAACGTGTCCCGGCTGCTGAGCAACACCGACGCGTACTTCGTCGCCGGCCTGGTCAACTCGGCGATCGTGGCGACCACGGTCACCGTCTCGGTGGTCTTCTTCTCCACCCTGGCCGGGTTCGCCTTCGCCAAGCTGCGGTTCCGGGGGCGCAACGCGCTGCTCATGGTGATCATCGCGACGATGATGGTGCCCACCCAGCTCGGCGTCATCCCGCTCTACCTGCTGATGACGAAGCTGAACTGGAACGACCGGCTGCCGGCGGTGATCGTGCCGGCCCTGGTCACCGGCTTCGGGGTGTTCATGATGCGGCAGTACGCGGGCCAGGCGGTCAGCAACGAACTGATCGAGGCGGCCCGGGTGGACGGGTGCAACACCGCGCGGATCTACTGGAACGTCGTGCTGCCGGCGCTGCGCCCGGCCGCCGCCGTGCTGGGGCTGCTCACGTTCATGACCACCTGGAACGACTTCCTCTGGCCGTACGCTGTGCTCAACGATCCGGAGAACCCGACCGTGCAGCTGGCCCTGCGCACCCTGTCCGACGGGTACTACACGGACATGTCCCAGGTGTTCACGGGAACGGCCATCGCCACCCTCCCGCTGTTGCTGGTCTTCGTCCTGTTCGGCCGCCAGATCATCGGCGGCATCATGGAAGGTGCGGTCAAGGCGTGAGCACTCTGCGATTCCCCGACAACTTCGTCTGGGGTGCGGCCACCGCCGCGTACCAGATCGAGGGCGCGGCCACCGACGACGGTCGCGGCCCGTCGATCTGGGACACCTTCAGCCGTACGCCGGGCAAGGTCCACCACGGCCACACCGGCGACGTGGCCTGCGACCACTACCACCGGTACGCCGACGACGTGGCGCTGATGGCGGAGCTGGGGCTGCGGGCGTACCGCTTCTCGGTGGCCTGGCCCCGGATCCAGCCGGACGGCACCGGCCCGGTCAACCCGCGCGGCCTGGACTTCTACGACCGGCTGACCGATGCGCTGCTGGCCCGGGGCATCGACCCGATCGTCACGCTCTACCACTGGGACCTGCCGCAGGCCCTCCAGGACCGGGGCGGCTGGACCAACCGGGAGACCGCCGAGCACTTCGCCACGTACGCCACGGCGGTGCACACCCGCCTCGGCGACCGGATCCGCACCTGGACCACGCTCAACGAACCGTGGTGCTCGGCCTACCTGGGCTACGGCAACGGGGTGCACGCCCCCGGTGAGCAGGATCCGGGCGCGGCCTTCGCCGCCGTACACCATCTGCTGCTCGGGCACGGCCTGGCGGCCCGCGCGCTGCGCGCGGCCGGCGCGCAGACCGTCGGGATCACGGTCAACCCGGCCGACGTGCGCGCGGCCGACCCGGACAGCGCCGCGGACGCGGCGGCGGTGCGCCTGGTCGACGGCCTGCACAACCGGATCTTCCTCGACCCGCTGCTGCGGGCGGCCTATCCGGACGACGTGCTGGAGCACGTGGTCCGGATCGTCGAGCCGACGTTCGTCCGGGACGGCGACGAGAAGCTGATCGCCGCCCCGATCGACCTGCTCGGCGTCAACTACTACGCCCCCACCTACGTCGCCGGCCGGCCGGACGGCGCGGGCGGCGGCGCCTGGCCGGGCACCGAGGGCGCGGTGGAGTTCCTCCCGCCGACCGGGCCGCTGACCGACATGGGGTGGATGATCGAGCCGGCCGGGCTGACCCGGCTGCTGGAACGCATCGCCACGGACTACCCCGGCGTGCCGCTGATGGTCACCGAGAACGGCGCCGCGTTCCCAGACAAGGCCGACGCCGACGGCGCCGGGCAGATCGTGGACGCGGACCGCATCGCCTACCTCGACGGGCACCTGCGCGCCGCGCACGAGGCGATCTCCCGGGGAGTGGACCTGCGGGGCTATCTCGTATGGTCGTTGTTGGACAACTTCGAGTGGGCCGAGGGCTACCGTCGACGGTTCGGGATCATCCACGTCGACTACCTGACGCAGCGACGCACGCCGAAGTCCAGCGCCCGGTGGTACCAGGAGGTGATCTCCCGGAACGGGCTGTGACGAGGGTGGTAACGGGGATGACGACGGCGCAGCGGCCGACACTGGAGGCGGTGGCCCGGCGGGCGGGCGTCTCGCGGGCAACCGTGTCGCGGGTGGTGAACGGCTCCACGACGGTCGCCGAGCCGATCCAGGAGGCGGTCCGCCGGGCGGTGGCCGAGCTGGGATACGTGCCGAACCTGGCCGCCCGCAGCCTGGTCACCCAGCGGACCGACTCGATCGCCCTCGTGCTGCCGGAGGCCGCCACCCGCGTCTTCTCCGACGACCAGGTCTTCCCCGGGATCATCCGGGGCGCGGCGCAGGAGCTGGAGGCGGCCGACAAGCAGCTCGTGCTGATGCTGGCCGGCTCGCCCGCCGGGCACGACCGCGTCGAGCGCTACACGACCGGGCGGCACGTCGACGGGGTCCTCTTCGCCTCGCTGCACGGCGAGGACCCGCTGCCCGGCCGGCTCGCCCGGCTGGGCATCCCGGTCGTGTGCAGCGGTCGCCCGCTCGACGGCGCCGACGTGCCCTACGTCGACGTCGACCACGTCGGCGGGGTGACCACGGCGGTGCGGCACCTGGTGGCCACCGGTCGCCGCCGGATCGCCACCATCGCCGGCCCGCAGGACATGGTGGCCGGCATCGAGCGGCTCGCCGGCTACCGGAACACGGTCGCCGAGGCCGGCCTGCCGGAGCTGGTGGCGACCGGCGACTTCACCCGCGAGTCCGGGGCGACGGCGATGCGGCAGCTGCTCGCCGAGCACCCCGACCTGGACGCGGTCTTCGCCGCCTCCGACCTGATGGCGCACGCCGCCCTGCGGGCGCTGCGCGAGGCGGGGCGGCGGGTGCCGGACGACGTGGCGGTGATCGGCTTCGACGACATCGAGACGGCGGCGTACACCGAGCCGCCGCTGACCACCGTCCGACAGCCCATCGTGCAGCTGGGCCGGGAGATGACCCGGTTGCTGCTGCGGCTGGCCGCCGGCGAGGCCATCGAGCCGGCCGTGGTGCTCCCCACCGAACTGGTGATCCGCGAGTCGGCCTGACCGGTCGGCGAATATCCGGTCGAGTCGCCCGGGGGTCCGGCGGTAGCGTCGCCGCCGTGACCCCACTAACCCGGCTGGTCCGCGTACCTGCCCTCTCCGACGTCGCCGAGTACGCGTACGCGGCCACGGTCGAGCCGCCGGCCCGGCTCATCCACACCGCCGGCGCCTGCCCGCTCGACGCCGAGGGGCGGACCGTCGCGCCCGGCGACCCGGTGGGCCAGGCCCGGCAGGTGATGGTCAACCTGGAGACCGCCCTCGCGGCGGCCGGGGCCCGGCTCACCGACGTCGTCAAGACCACCGTGTACGTGGCGTCGTCCCGCCGGGCCGACCTGGTGGCCGTGTGGGAGGTGGTCCGGGACGCGTTCGGCGACCACGAGCCGCCCAGCACGCTGCTCGGAGTGACCGTGCTCGGCTACGACGACCAGCTCGTCGAGGTCGAGGCCGTCGCCGCCGTACGCGAGGAGAACTGACGTGCGCATCCGGACCGCCCGCCCCGACGACGCGCCCGCCGTGGTGGCGATGCGCGCGATCGTGCACCCCTACCTGGTGCGCGGCGTCGAGTCGACCCGGCAGATGATCGCCCAGCCCCCGCCCGGCGAGGAGTGGGCCGCGTACGTCGCCGAGGTCGACGACGCCGTGGTCGGCTGGGTGTCGGCGTACCGCAACGACCGGACCTCGGAGCCCGACGTCGGCGAGATCTCCACGCTGCACGTCCACCCCGAGCACCGGGGCCGGGGCGCCGGCACCGCGTTGCTGACCGCCGCGCTGGCGCACCTCCGCGACATCGGGGCGCGCCGGGTGCGCACCTGGGCGCTGCCGGAGTCGCTGCCGTTCGCCCGCCGGCACGGCTTCACGCCGAGCCGGGAGCTGCGCTACTCGGCCCTCGACCTGCGGCCGGCCCCGCCGATGCCGGAGCCGCCGCCGGGCGTACGGCTGCTTGCGCTGACCGACGTCGAGCCGCGTCGGGTCTACCTCGCCGAGGTGGCGGCGGCGGCCGACGAGCCGGAGGACGTGCCCGCCGACGCGATCAGCTACGAGAACTGGTACTCCGAGGTCTGGGACAACCCGGGCCTGGACCGCGCGGCCAGCACGGCGGCGGAGGCCGGCGACGAGATCGTGGCCTTCAGCCTCGTCCAGCGCGACGGCGACCGGATGTGGTCGGACTACACCGGCACGCTGCCGACGCACCGGGGTCGTGGGCTCGCGCGCCTGGTCAAGACGGCGGCGCTGCACCGCGCCGCCGCCAACGGCGTACGCGTCGCCTACACCTCGAACGACGAGGCGAACGCGCCGATGCTGGCGGTCAACGTCCGGCTCGGCTACCGCCCGGTCGGCTCCAGCTGGTCCTGCCTGCGCGAGCTGTCCTGACGGTCCCTGGGCGGCGGACCACGCGGCGTCAGCCGGCGTCGTACACCCGTTGCGCGACCGCCCGGGTGTCGGCGCCGAAGAGCACCAGCCGGGCCTCGGTGACGTGCGCCGGGGTGGCCGACCGGAGCACCGACAGGGCCTGCCGGACGGCATCCTCGACCGGCCAGCCGTAGACGCCGGCCGAGACCAGCGGAAAAGCCACGGTGGCCGCGCTCAGCTCGTCGGCGATCCGCAGGCTGTTCGCGTAGCAGTCGCGCAGCAGCGCCGAGCGGTCCTCGGTGGCCGACCAGACCGGCCCGACCGTGTGCACCACCCAGCGCGCCGGCAGGTTCCCCGCGGTGGTCGCCACCGCCTGGCCGGTCGGCAGGCCGCGGCCGTACCGGGAGGCGCGCAACGCCCGGCACTCGTCGAGGATGGCCGGACCGCCCCGCCGGTGGATGGCGCCGTCCACTCCCCCGCCGCCGAGCAGCGACGAGTTGGCGGCGTTGACGACGACGTCCACCCGTTGGGTCGTGATGTCCCCCTCGACCAGGGTGATCTCCACGTCAGCCCTCCACCGTGGACTGGCCGAGCGACCGGCGGGCCAGCAGGGTCGCCCCGGCGACGGCGGCCGGCATGACGAGCACCGCGCCGAGCGGGATCAGGAAGCAGACGAAGACCGCCACCCCGAAGCCGAGCGTGGTCGGTCGGTCCGCCTTGAGGTGTGCCCGCCGGTCCGGCAGCCGCATGCCGCGCCGGTAGAAGGGGGCCCCGACCAGCTCAACGGCGAGCAGCCAGCCGCCGACCGCCGCCCCGATCACCGGCACCACGGTCTGACCGACCACGGGGATGAAGCCGGCGGCGAAGAGCGGGATGCCGAAGAGGATCGACAGTCCCACCAGCCGCAGCGAGTCGGCGACGCTGCGCCGCAGCGACGACCAGAACGGCACGTCGACCGCGCCGGGCGTGCCGCCGAGGCGCTCCTCGACCCGTTCGGAGATCTTCTCGTAGAACGGGTCGCCGATGACCAGGGTGACGGCGGTGAAGCTGACCACCGCGAGCAGGCCCCCGAGGCCGAGGAAGGCCAGCCCGGCGATCACCCGGACGAGGCTGCGCGAGGTGGTCGACCAGTCGTCGGCGAACGGGGTGACCAGCGCGGCCAGGTCCTCGACGAAGTACGCCAGGGTGGCGAACGCGGTCACGAAGATCGCGCCCGAGATCAACGCCGGGATGACGCCGAGCAGCATCAGCCCGGGGCTGCGGACGTAGAGACCGAGGCCGCGCAGGAGCAGGCCCACGCCGGTGAAGAACCGGCCGGCGGCGCCGGTCACGGGCGCGGCGATGCGGGGTGCGTTCACGACCGCAGAGCCTAGTGGGCCCGGCCGGCCAGCGCGGGCGAGCGGGCACCGGGCAGGATGGACGGGTGCGGGCGGCCCGGTTGATCTCGTTGGTCCTGCTGCTCCAGGCGCGGGAGACGATGACCGCGGCGGAGCTGGCGCGGGAGCTGGAGGTCTCCGAGCGAACCGTCTACCGGGACGTGCTGGCGCTCTCCGCCGCCGGGGTGCCGGTCTACGCCGACCGGGGTCGCGCCGGCGGCTACCGGCTGCTCGGCGGCTACCGGACCCGGCTGACCGGGCTGACCCGGGACGAGGCGGAGGCACTCTTCCTGGCCGGGCTGCCCGGACCGGCGGGCGACATGGGGCTCGCCGACGCGGTGGCCTCGGCCGAGTTGAAGGTGCTGGCCGCGCTGCCGCCCACGCTCCGGGACGCCCCGGCCCGCACCGGGCAGCGGTTCCACCTTGACGTGCCGGGCTGGTTCCGGGAGGTGGGGCCGCCGCCGTGGCTGACCGAACTGGCGGGCGCGGTCTGGCGCGACCGGGTGGTCGAGCTGCGCTACCGGCGCGGCGACCGCGAGGTGACGCGCACCGTGCGGCCGTACGGGCTGGTGCTCAAGAACGGCGTCTGGTACCTGGTGGGCCGCGTCGGCGACGACGTGCGCACCTACCGGGTGGACCGGGTCACCGGCGTCCAGGTGGGCCCGGAGACCTTCGACCGGGACGAGGACTTCGACCTGGCCGGGCACTGGCGGGAGCAGGCCGAGGCGTTCCACCGGGGCGTGCTGCGGGAGCGGGCCACCGTCCGGCTCAGCCCCGCCGGCCTGCGCCAGCTCCGGCACCTGGCGGACGCCCCCTTCGCGTACGACGAGGCGGTCGCCGCCGCCGACGGCCCCGACGGGCAGGGCTGGGTGGTGACCCGGCTGCCCGTCGAGTCCGTCGACGTCGCGTACCACCAGCTCCTCGGGCTGGGCCCGGAGGTGGAGGTGCTCGACCCGCCGGAGCTGCGGGCGCGGCTGGCCGAAGCGGCCGGGCGGATGGCCCGCCGCTACGCCGGACCGCAGCCCCAGCCCGGGCGCGGACCGCAGCCAGAACCCGCGCCGGACCCCGGGTCGGGTCAACGGTAGCCGGTGTCGTCGGCCGGCAGGCCGGGCTCCACCACCTCCGTGTTGTAGCGCGCCCAGTGCGGCCGGGTGCCGTCCAGGTCCGTGAAGCCGTACACCTGGGCCAGCCCGCCGCTGTCGAGCGACTCGCCGTTCCAGCGGGCCCGGTCCGGGTCGGCCGCCAGGGCGGCAACCGCGCGCCCCACGAAGGCCGGGGTCTCCGACATGACGAAGTGCGGTTCCTTGGCCGCACCGTCGCGCCAGTTCTCCTCGGTGACGCCGTAGTGCTCCAGCATCGCCTCGGACCGCAGCCAGCCCGGGGTGAGCGCGACGGCGGTGCAGCCGTGCGGCTTCAGCTCGTGCGCCCAGCAGAAGGCGAGCCGGTTCACGGAGACCTTGGCCAGGTCGTAGAAGACCGAGAGGCGGTAGTTGGCGTCGTTGTGCTCCCGCGTGCCGTCGCCGATCTCCACCACCAGGCCGCCGGGTCGGCGGATCAGCAGCGGCAGCGCGAAGTGGCTGGTGACGATGTGCGTGTCGATCGCCAGGCGCAGGCTGCGGAAGCCTGCCTCCAGCGGCTGCTCCCAGACCGGCTTCTCCCAGGTGGTGAGGGGGTCGCCGCCCCAGATGTCGTTGACCAGCACGTCGAGGCGGCCCTGCTCGGCGTCGATCCGGGCGACCAGGTCGCGGACCTGCTCGGGAACGAGGTGGTCGACCCGGGCCGCGATGCCGGTGCCGCCGGCGGCGGTGACCAGCTCGGCGGTCTCCTCGATGGTCTCCGGGCGGTCCATCTCCGAGCGGCCGGCCCGGCTGCTGCGGCCGGTGGCGTAGACCGTGGCGCCGGCGGCGCCGAGCTGGACCGCGATCTGCCGGCCGGCGCCCCGTGTCGCCCCGGCGACGAGCGCGATCTTCCCTGTCAGCGGTTTCGTCATGCGGCGAGCCTGTCAGCGAAACCTGACAGCCGAAGTCCGGTTTCGCGAAGCCGTGTCGTCCGTCATGCTCGCCGGCATGCACCTGCTGCTCTCCGGGATCGTCGGCTCGGTCGCGTACGGGCTGGCCGGGCCGGGCTCCGACGTCGACCGGATCGGCGTCTTCGCCGCGCCCACCGTCGCGTTCCACGGCCTGCGTCCGCCCCGCGAGTCGGTGGTGACCACCGACCCCGACATCACCCTGCACGAGGCGGCGAAGTGGTGCCGCCTGGCGCTGAGCGGCAACCCGACCGCCACCGAGCTGGCCTGGTTGCCGGAGGACTGCTACGAGACCCGGACGGAGTTCGGCGACCGCCTGGTCGCCATCCGCTCGGCGTTCCTCAGCGCGCCCCGCGTCCGCGACGCCTACCTGGGCTACGCCGGCCAGCAGTTCCGCAAGCTGGAGTCCCGGGGCGACGGCACGTTCTCCGCCGACACCCGGCGACGTACGGCCAAGCACGCCCGGCACCTGGCCCGGCTGGTGCACCAGGGCCGGCTGCTCTACGCCTCCGGCGTGCTGGAGATCCGGCTCGCCGACCCGGAGTGGTTCCGCGGTTTCGGCGAGCGGGTGGCCGACGGCGCGTTGGCCGAGGCACGGGCGCTGATCGCCGAGGCGGAACGGGACTTCGACCGCGTCCGCACCCCGCTGCCGCAGCGCCCCGACGAACCGACAGTGGAACGCTGGCTGCTCGACGTGCGCGCCGCCCACCTGCCGCCGCAGCCGGCCACCCGCTGAGCCGCGCCCGTCGGGACGGCGGACGGCGGCCGTGGTCCGCCCGACGGTTCGCGGGGCCCCCGTGTCGCATCGAGATCGATAAACTGCGCCGCGCCGGCTCGGCAGGGCCGGCACGAACCTACGTACGGGGGAACCGTTGCATAACAGACGTATGGGCACCTGGGGTGGTGGCCTCATGGCCGCCTGCCTCCTCGTGACGGCGATCGGAGGTGGCGCGGCCTCGGCGATGGCCGGCGCCGAGCCGGTACCCGACGGCGGCCATGCCTTCACGGCGAAGATCACTTTCGGTGACGTCCGGAGCTGCACCGGGGCGCTGGTCGACGCCCGCTGGGTGGTCACGGCGAAGAGCTGCTTCGTCGACGGCGCCACCGCGCCGACGGACGGCCCGCCGGCCCGGCCCACGACCGTCCTGGTCGGCCGGACCAACCTGGCCGGCACCGCCGGGCACCGCCTCGCGGTCACCTCGGTCGTCCCGCACCCCGACCGCAACGTGCTGCTGGCCGAGCTGTCCGCGCCGGTCGGCGACATCGCCCCCGCCCTGTGGACCGGCACCGCGCCGGGCAGCGGCGAGACGCTGCGGGTGACCGGCTACGGGCGGACGAGCACCGAGTGGGTGCCCGACCGGCTGCACACCGGGACGTTCACCGTGGGCACCGTCGGCTCCACCACAGTCACGGTCACGGGCACCACCCCCGCTGCCACCATCTGCAAGGGAGACGCCGGAGGGCCGGCGTTCCGCGAGACCACGGGCGGCGCGGAGCTGGTCGCGCTCAACAACACCAGCTGGCAGAAGGGCTGCCTCGGCGAGACCGAGACCCGCGACGGCGCGACCCAGACCCGCCTCGACGACCTGGGCCCCTGGTTCCGCCAGACCGTCCAGACCCAGCCGTACGCGCTCGCGCACGCCGTCGCCGGCGAGTTCACGCGGGACGGGCGCGAGGACCTGGTCGCCGTCGAGCCGAGCACCGGCAAGCTCTGGTTGTACCCGGGCACGGCAGTCGACCGCCAGTGGGGCGACCGGGTCCAGCTCGGACAGGGCATCGACTGGAGCGGCTACCGTGACCTGGTCGTCGGCCAGTTCGAGGGCGACACCTACGACGACCTGCTCGCCGTCGAGACCGCCACGAACACGCTCTGGATGTTTCCCGGAACGGCCCAGGGGCACGGTTTCGGCAACCGCGTGCAGGCCGGATCCGGGTGGCAGGACCTGAACGACCTGGTCGTGGGCCGGTTCAACCGCGACGCCTACGACGACGTGGCCGCCATCCACGCGCCGACCGGCCAACTGCTGCTGTACCCCGGCACGGCGGCCGGCGGTTTCGTCTTCGGCGAACACGCCATCCTCGGCCACAGCGGCTGGACGCTGAAGCGGGAACTGGTCGCCGGTCGGTTCAACCGGGGCGACACCTACGACGATCTCGTCGTCGTCGACAAGAGCAGCGGTGACGTCCAGATGTACCCGGGCACGGCCGCCGGCGGCTCGGCCTGGGGCCAGATCCTGACGATCGCTGTCGACGGCCGGGGCCTGACCTCCGTGGCGGCGGGCCGCTTCAACCCCGACGGGTACGACGACCTGCTCGCCGTCGAGGTCGACCAGGTCTGGCTCTACCCGGGCACGACCGCGGGCGGCGTGCTGGCCGCCCGGGTGCAACCGCTCGGTCGCGTCCCTCACCTCCAGCCCCACGGGCTGCTGGAGGCGGTCACCGGCAAGTTCAACCAGGACGGCTACGCCGACCTCATCGGCCTGGAGAAGGGCACCGGGCGGCTCTGGCTGTATCCGGGCAACGCCCTCGGCCTCTTCGGCAGGCGCGTGCCGGCCGGGAACGGGTGGAACGGCTACCGTGACCTCGTGGCGGGCCGGTTCGACCGGGACGCCTACGACGACCTGCTGGCGATCGAGCTGAGCAGCGGGACGCTCTGGCTCTACCCCGGCAACGGGCAGGGCGGCTGGGGCGCCCGGAAGCAGGTCGGCGCGAACTGGCTCGGGCTGGAGCGGTTGACCGGCGGGCGGTTCGACCGCGACGAGTACGACGATGTCGTGGCCGTGGAGACGAGCACGGGCAAGCTGCGGCTCTACCCGGGCACCGCCGCCGGAAGCGGCTGGGGTCCCAGCACGATCGTCGGCCAGAGCGGCTGGAACGACCTGGGCGCGTTGGGTCGCGGCCAGGTCGACCGGAACACCCACGACGATCTGCTGGCGGTGGAGAAGGCGACGGGGAAGCTGTGGCTCTACCCGGGCACCACCGCGGGCGGTCCGTTCGGGGCCCGGGTCGAACTCGCCCCGGGCAACTGGGCCGGACGCAAGGAGCTGGTGGCGCTCCGCGCCGACGCCGACGGCCACGACGACATCCTGGTCGCTGACGCCGGCACCGGCCGTGCCCTGCTGCACCTGGGCCTGCCCGGGGGCGGCATCGCCGGTGACGCGACGGAGTTCGGGCCGCTGGGCTGACCTGCTGCCGATCGCAGGGCCCGCGCGGTCGGGCCGGACGGCGTGGTCCGTCCGGCCCGGCCACCACGTCTCGCACGTTGCTGGTCCACCCGGGCACGAGCGCCGGTGGGGCCTTCGGTGAGCCGACCGAGTCCGGTCCCCGCGACGAGCCGCTCCAGCCCGTCCCCAGTCAGCTGAGGCCACCCGGCCGGACGGACACCGCCCGTCCGGCCGGGCAGCCCCCGCCCGTCGGGGCTCCCGGCGGGGCCGACGCCCGACGCGTCACCCGTTGAGGAAGGCGGAGATCCGGCTTCGCAGGTCGGCACGTTCCGTCCAGAGGACGCCGGGCCGGTCGTAGACGTGCAGGGTGGCCCGGGGCAGCGCGGCCGCGAGCTGCTCGGCGACCTCGGCCGGGTGCAGGTCGTCGCCGGCGCAGCCGATCACCAGGGCCGGCGCGGTGACCGCGGCCAGCGAAGCGGCGTCGTGCAGCGGCGCCTGCTCGGGCAGGCTCGCCAGCCCGGAGGCGAGCCCGTCGCGCAGGAGCTGGTCGAGGCGCTGGCGCAGGTAGGCCCAGCCGGCCGGGGTGTTGCGTACGGCGGGCGGCAGCTCGGCCTGGACCACATCGGCCACGGCGGAGGCGTCGCCGCTCTCCACGGCCTCGAACAGCGCGGTCAGCCAGGCCCGGGCGGCCTCGCCGCGCGGCCGGTCGAGCGCTGCGGGCAGGAAGATGACCAGCCGCTCGAAGCGGTCCGGGCTCTCGGCGAGCAGCCGGCAGAGCGCGCCGGCGCCGAGGCTGGCGCCGAAGGCCCGGGTGGCGCCGCCGAGGTCGGCGACCGCGCGCAGGTCGCGGGCGAGGTCGAGATAGCTCCAGGGGCCGGGCGGCGCGTCGGAGCGGCCGTGCCCGCGGAACTGGAAGAACAGCTTGCGGCCCGTCACCCCGCTGCCGAACGGGCGCGTGGTGGCGATGCCGTTGCCCAGCCCGTGGGCGAAGACCGTGACCGGGTCACCCGTGCCGGTGACGAGCTGCTCCAGGCGTACGCCGTGCGGCGTGGCGACCAGCTCGGTGTCCGGCTCCGGCAGGGCCGGTCGGCCGGTACGCGGGGCGCCCGGGCCGGGACCCCAGGTGCGGGGCCCGCCGTCCGGCGGCGGCGGCCAGCGGAAACTTCTCACCAGAACCCTTTGCCGTCGCTCAGGTCGCGCAGCCCCACCCGCACGTCGAGCAGGTAGATCAGGCCGGCGGCGATGCCGACGAGCCCGAAGAGACTGATCGGGCCGAAGCCGAGCAGGGTCAGCGCCAGGCAGACGGCGAGGATGGCGATCCAGCCGCCCTTGGGCAGGGTGCCGATGGCGGAGAAGGCGTCGGAACGCTGGGTGATGGCGTGCACCAGGGCGATGCCCTGCACGATCAACGCGAAGACGAGCAGGATCAGCTCGATCACGTAGCGAACATCGAAGGCGAAGAGCGGCGCGGCGTAGGCCATGTCGGCAAGCTTATGCCGGTGGCCCCGGATACGTCCGACAGGACGCATCCGGGGCCACGGCGGAATCGAACTACTCGGCGGCCGGGCGGATCCGCTTGGTGGCCCGGGGCAGCTTCGCCGACGGCGTGGCGGCCGGCTTGGCGACCCGGGTGGCCCGCGTCGCCTTCTTGGCGGCGGCCGGCTTGGCCTCCAGCACCTCGGCCACGTCGGCCGGGGTCGGCACCTCGGCGGTCACGGCCGGGGCCGGCACGCTGGCCGGCTTCGCGACGGCCTCGGCCGGCTCGGTCTCGGCCTCGGTCGCCTCGATGTCGGCGTTCACGGTCTCGGCGGCCTCCAGCACGCCGGCCCCGACGACCCGCTCGCCCCGGGCGACCAGGGCGACGTACGCGGCCTGCGCCCGCTCCTGCGCGGCCTGGGCGCCGGCGACCACCACGGCGGCGTTGCGGGTCGCCATCGCACGGAGCTTGTCCAGGTCCGCCACCTCGCGCAGCTTGTCCAGGTCGGCGGCCTCGCGCAGCTTGTTCAGGTCGGCGGCCTCGCGGAGGCGCTTCAGGTCCAGCTCGGTCGGGACGGCCTTCTCGCGCAGGCTGCCGGCGGTCAGGTTCGCCGTGCGCAGCGTGTCGTTGGCCTTCTGGCGCAGCTCGACGCCGGTGACGACGGCCTTGCCACCCAGGTCGGCGACGACCTTGGTGCCGAGGTCGGTCACCACGGCGGGGAGCTTGCGCAGCTGCTGAAGGGCGAGCTCGCCAGCGCCAGCGGCGGCGTAGATCGGGGCCGGGATGCGGCTGGTCTTCGACTGGGACATCATTTCTCCTCTTCGGCCGCGTCGGCGGCCTTCCGGACCGCGTCGCGGGCGGCCTTCTTCTCGGGGGTGTCGATCGGAGCGGGGGCGGGGCCGGCCTCGGTGACGGCGACCGACTCCAGAACGGCCTCGGTCGGGGTGCCCTCCGGCGTGGTGGGGCCCGTGGCGGCGAGGTTGGCCAGGTCGGGCGCCGCCTCGACGGGATCCGGCGTACCCACGCCGGTGGCGTCGGGGTCGGCGGCGGGGGTCGCGCCGGTGGCCGCCGCGGTCGCCTCGGCGAGCCGTGCGTTCTCCCGGCGGAACGTCTCGTAGATCTGGGTGAGCGACTGCTTCTGCGCCATCGTCAGGTCGGGGTCGACGGAGATGGCCGCGAGCACGCCCTGGCCCTCCTTGTCGTCGAGCAGTCCGGCCCGCAGGTACATCGCCGGGGTCGACACCCGCAGCGCGCTGGCGAGCTGCTGGAGCACCTCCGCGCTCGGCTTGCGCAGGCCGCGCTCGATCTGACTCAGGTACGGGTTGCTGACCCCCGCCTGCTCGGCGAGCTGCCGGAGCGAGATCTTCGCGTTGCGGCGCAGATCGCGGATGAACCCGCCGACATCGGGAAGGTCCTTACCAGTGGCCATGACCCGTACGCTAACGCGCCCTGCTAGCTCCTGCAAGCAAAGTGCTAACCAGAGTTAGCGACGTCTCATCTCGCGGTTGCGTCCCGGGTCGCCCCGTGCGTACCTTTCCGCAGTGACCAAGATCGAGGTGAACGGCGCCCTGCTCGCGTACGACGACACCGGTAGCGGCACACCCGTCGTCCTGCTGCACGCGGGCATCGCGGACCGCCGGATGTGGCGGGAGCAGGTCGGCCCGCTGGCGGCGCGGCACCGGGTGATCGCCCTCGACCTGCGCGGCTACGGGGACTCCGAGCTGCCGCCGGCCCCGTTCGCGCACCACGACGACGTGGCCGGGCTGCTCGACGCGCTCGACATCCCCCGGGCGGCCCTGGTCGGCTGCTCGTTCGGCGGCGCCGTCGCCATCGACACCGCGCTGGCCCACCCGGAGCGGGTAACCGCGCTCGCCCTCCTCGGCACCGCCTCCTCCGGCCACGAATGGTCGGAGGAGGCGAACGACCTCTGGGACAGCCTGGTCGGCGAGGTCGACCCGGAGGACTTCGCCGCCAGCGCCGCCGGCGAGGTGCGGTTCTGGGTGGTCGGCCCGGGCCGCGAGCCCGCCGACGTCGACCCGGAACTGCTCGCCTTCGCCCGCGAGATGGACCAGCGGGCGCTCGCCGCCGAGTTGGCGCTCAGCGCGGTCGACGTCGCCGAACTCGATCCCCCCGCGATCGGCCGCCTCCACGAGCTGCGGATGCCCGTCCTGGTCGGTGCCGGCGGCGCGGACGTGCCCGACATCAGCCGGCTCGCCGACCGGATCGCCGCCGAGGCGCCCGACGCGACGCGCCTGCCCGACGTGCCCGACGCCGGCCACCTGCTGCCGTTGGAGCGCCCCGCCCCGGTCAACGCCGCCCTGCTCGACTTCCTCCCCTGACACCCGCCGCCCCTGGTGCGACGGCGGCGCCGGGCTTCCGGCACGTCCGACCCGTGCGGACACCGGACCAGAACCGTCCCATGATCGGCAGGACAGGTCCTCGGCCTGTCCTGCCGATCGTGTGAGCCAGGCCGGTTCGCCTCCGCGAGCCAGGTCCGGACGGCCGCGGGGCGCATCCCCCGGTCTGCCCGGGGTTTCCTGCTAGGCGGACTCGAGGACGAAGAAGAGGAAGCCTATGAAGGACCCGGAACCCAGGCCGGGTGGAAGCAGCTTCGCGGGAGCGTCCGGAGAAGGGGGCGGCTCGCTGATCGTCGCGATGCGGAAACCAGCGGCGGCAAAAGCCTCCGCCATGGCGTGCAGCGGCCGGTGCCAGAAGGTCAGCCACACGGTCTGGCCGTCCATGACGTAGTCCTCGGAGTACTTCGTCAGCGCGAAGTAGTCGGCCTTGGGATACTCGATCGCATAGGCGGCGGGGTGGTTGACCGAGAGGATCAGGCGACCGCCCGGCTTCAGCACGCGACGCAACTCGGCGAGGGGGCCGGACCAGTCCTCCAGGTAGTGCAGCACCAGAGACGCGACGACGTCGTCGAACTCGGCGTCTGCGAACGGCAGTGGCGTGCTCAGGTCCGCCACGTGCAGGTCGGCGTCCTCACCCAGCCTCCGGCGGGCCAGGTCGACCATGGCCGCACTCACGTCGAAGCCGGTGACCACGGCTCCCCTGGCGCGCAGCGCAGCTGACAACGGGCCGGAACCGCACCCCGCGTCGAGGATCCGGCGGCCCGAGACGTCGCCGGCGAGGCGGAGCATCGCGGGTCGCTCGTAGTAGGCGTTGAAGAGGCCGGACTCGTTCTCCGCCGAGTAGGCGTCCGCAAAGTTGTCGTAGTCGGTGGTTGTCACCGTTACCCCATTCCCACGGCCCGTCCGCCGTCCACTTTCCACGGCCCACGGCGTTCGGGGCAAGTCCCGTCACGGCGCCCCGGTCGCCCCGCAGGATCTCCGCCGTTGACATGCTCACCGCCGAGCGGTTCACCGGCTGGCCGCACGGCCGGCGAACACCGCGATGACGGGCGGGACGGCTACCAGAGCGGCCGGACGGCGCCGACCGGCAGGCCGCCGCCGAACAACGGCAGCTCGGCGTACTCGGTCAGCACCGGCGCGTCCAGCCCGAGGCGGCGCAGGGCGGAGACCAGCACCGGCATCCGGGCGCGGCCCGCGCCGTCGTCGATCTTGAGGGCGACCGCCCCGACGCCAGGTACCGCCACGGCGAGGACCCCCTCGGCGCCCACCTTGGCGAGCAGCCCGGGGACGCCGCGCATCAGGCGGGTGTCCTCGGCCCGGGTACCACCGACGATCTCCGGGTGCGCGCGCATCGCGTCGGCCACCGTCCGCGGCACGGAGCCCGGCTCCGCCGAGACCAGCCGGAGGTACGCCCCGGCCAGCCCGGTCAGCGACACCGCGAGCACCGGGGCGCCGCAGCCGTCCACCCCGACCGCCGCGGCCGGCTCGCCGGTGAACTCCTCGACCGCGTCCCGCAGCCGCTGCTGCAACGGGTGCTCCGGTCGCCAGTAGCCGTCGAGCGGCCAGCCGGCGGCCAGGCAGGTCAGCAGCATCCCGCTGTGCTTGCCGGAGCAGTTCATCTGCGTCCGGGTGGGCCCGCCGCCGGCCCGCAGCACGGCCGCCCGCGCCTCGTCGCCCACGGGCAGGTCCGGCGGGCAGTGCAGGGCCGACTCGTCCAGCCCGGCGCGCGCCAGCAGCGCGCCGACCCGGGCCAGGTGGAAGTCCTCCCCGGCGTGGCTGGCCGAGACCAGCGCGACGTCGGCGGGGTCGGCCAGCGCCAGCCCGGCGCGGAGCATGCCGACCGCCTGCATCGGCTTGTTGGACGAGCGCGGGAAGACCGGGGAGGTCACGTCCCCGGCGCCGGCCACCGTCGCGCCGGCGGCGTCGAGCACCACCACCGAACCCCGGTGCGCGCCCTCGACGAACCCCGACCGGACCACCTCGGCGAGCGGCGCGCCGCCCTCGTACGTCTTTCCCACAGGGTGGACGGTACCGGCACCGTCGACCGCGCCCGGCGGGCGGGTGAGCAGGCCGTCGGCGATCCGGTGTACAGCAGCGCCGCCCCGGCCGCCGCTTACCGTCCGGGGGCCGGCACGCCGAGCAGCCCGCGCGCCTCGGCGGTGGTCAGCGGCGGCCGCTGGGCGAGCTGGGCGAAGCCGACCGCGCGGGCGACGAGCTGCATGTTGGACTCGACCGGACGGCCCTTGGCGTAGGTGACCGTGTCCTCCATGCCGACCCGCAGGTGCCCGCCGGCCGAGAGCGAGGCCAGCATGACCGGGATGGTGCTGCGGCCGATGCCGGTGGCCGAGAAGGTGGTGCCCTCGGGCAGGTCACGCAGCGCCTGGAGGGCGGCGACCAGCGCCGGGGTGGTGCCCGGCATGCCGCCCGGCACGCCCATCACGAAGTCGACGTGCACGTGGCCGCCGGCCGGCAGGCCGTACTTGCCGAGCAGCCGTTGCAGGGCGGTCAGGTGGCCGAGGTCGAAGATCTCGTACTCGGGCACGATGCCGCGCTCCTGCATCCGGGTGTGCAGGTCGACGATGAACTCCCAGCGGTTGAGGAAGACGTCGTCGCCGAAGTTGAGCGTGCCCATCGTGCAGGAGGCCATGTCCGGCCCGGCGTCGAGCACCGCGAGCCGGTCGGCCTCCGGGTCGGTCACCGCACCACCCGAGGAGAGCTGCACGATCAGGTCGGTGCTCTCCCGCAGCGCCGCCACGGTCTCCCGCAGCCGCCCCTGGTCCAGGGTGGGCTTCGCCTCGTCGTCGCGGATGTGGACGTGGATCACGGCGGCGCCGAGCGCCTCGCACTCCTTGGCGGTGAGCAGCAGCTCGTCGAGCGTCACCGGCAGGGCCGGCACCTCGGCCTTGGCCGACTCCGCGCCGGTGGGGGCAACCGTGATCAACGTCCCTGTCGTCATGCCCGGATCCTAGACCGAGGCCAGCGGGCCAGTCGACCGGAACTTTTCCGGCCTCGGCGCCGTGAAGCAGAGATTCTTTCGCTGGCGGGCCGTCAGGCCGGATCGATCGCGGCGGCGGTCTCCCCCACCATGAGGCGGGCGTCGTCGGCGACGTTGCGCTTGACCACGGCCAGGGCGACCTGACCCAGCTCGTGGTGGTGCACGGCCGTGCCGACGAAGCCGACCGCCCGGCCGTCGAGGGTCACCGGCGTGCCGGCGACCGGCGGCTGGTCGGTGGTCACCCCGTCCAGGTGCAGGAGTACGAGCCGACGCGGCGGCCGGCCCATGTTGTGCACCCGGGCGACGGTCTCCTGACCCCGGTAGCAGCCCTTGTCCAGGTGGACGGCCGGGGCGACCAGGTCCACCTCGGCCGGGATGGTCCGGTGGTCGGTGTCCACCCCGACCCGGGCCCGCCGGGCGGCCACCCGCACCGCCTCGTACGCCCACAGCCCGGCGACCGGCACCCCGTTGCCCCGCAGCTGGGTGACCACCTGCTCCATCGCGGCCCGGGGCACCAGCAGGTCCACGCCCAGCGGGCCCCGGCGGGCCCAGCCGCCCACGGGCAGCGGGCGCACGTCGTACAGCGCGGTCGGCCGGGGCGGCTGCTCGCCGGAGCGGAACTTCGGACCCGGCACCGCGACCACGTCGGGCGCGGCCAGCCCCGTCACGCCGAGCGTCTCCACCGCGGCGGGGGCCTCCGGCCCGACCAGGGAGAGCAGCGCGCGCTCGGCGGTCACGTCGCGTGGCTCGACCTTGCTGAAGAACCGCATCCGCTCCAGGTACGCCAGCAGCCCCGCGGTGGCGCCCGGCTCGGTGTCGAGCCAGGTGGTGATGCCGTCCTCGGCGACCATGGCGTGCTGCTCGACGTGCCCGTGCGGGGAGAGCACCAGCAGCTCGGTGCCCTGGCCCGCGCCGAGCTGCGCCAGGTGCTGGCTGGTGAGGGTGTGCAGCCAGGCGATCCGTTCCTCGCCCGGCACCGCGACGACGCCCCGGTGCGACCGGTCGACCAGGCCGACCGCCGTGTCGAGGGTGCGCTGCTCGCGCATCGGGTCGCCGTAGTGCGCCGCCACACCCCGCACGCCGGCCGCCGCGTGCGCCGGCTCGGGCTGGTCCCGGCTGGCCTCGTCGATGCTCTCGACGCTCACCGCGCCCGCGATGTCGATCATTTCCGGTCCCCGTTCTCACAGCGGACGCAGACGCCGAAGAACGAGACGTGGCCGATGTCCACCCGGAACCCGCGCTGGCTCGCCAACTCGTCGGTCAACGGGCGAAGCAGCTCCGGATCGATCTCGTCGATCGCGCCGCAGTCCCGGCAGACAAGGTGGACGTGCTGGTCCTCGCCGGCCGCGTGGTAGGTCGGCGAGCCGTGCGAGAGGTGGGTGTGGGTGACCAGGCCGAGCCGTTCCAGCAGCTCCAGCGTGCGGTAGATGGTGGTGATGTTGACCCCTGCGGCGACCTCCCGGACGGCTGTGTGCACCTGCTCCGGGGTGGCGTGCCCCAGGTCCAGCACAGCCTGGAGGATCAACTGCCGTTGCGCCGTCAGCCGTAGCCCACGGGCGCGGAGCATTTCCGCGAGGGAGGATTCGGACACCGTCCGATCATAGTTCGCTCCGCCGCGCCCGCCGTCGGTGTCGACTCGTCCGCCGCTAGGCTCGGCGGTCATGGTGGCGTCGAGGATCGCCGTACCGGGGCGCGGACTGGTGCCGCCCGGGGAGCCGGTGCTGCGCGGCGACGACCGGGGCGTGCTGCACGGCGACGGGCTCTTCGAGACGATGCACCTGCGCGACGGGCGGCCGTGGCTGCGCGACGCGCACCTGGCCCGGCTGGCCCGGGCGGCGGCGGCCGTCGACCTGGCGTTGCCCGCCGCCGAGGTGCTGGTCGAGCTGCTGGACGCCGTCCGCGCCGGCTGGCCCGCCGGGGTGGAGGGGGCGCTGCGGCTGGTCTGCACCCGGGGCCCGGAGGGCGGCGGCCCGCCCACCGTCTACGCCACGCTGGCCGAGGTGCCGGCGGCGGCCCGGGCGGCCCGCCGGGACGGGGTCACCGTGGCCACCCTGCCGCTCGGCGTCGCGGCGCGGGCCCGCGCCGAGCTCGACTGGCTGCCGGCCGGGATCAAGTCCACCTCGTACGCGGTGAGCACCGCCGCCCGACGCTGGGCCGCCCGTGCCGGCGTGGACGACGCGCTCTGGGTCTCCTCCGACGGGTACGCGCTGGAGGGGCCCACGGCCAACCTGGTGTGGCTGACCGGTGACACCCTCTGCACGGTGCCCGCCGCGGAGACCGGCATCCTGCCCGGGGTGACCGCCGCCTGGCTCCTCGCGCACGCCCACGAGCTGGGCCTGCGCGCCGAGGAGCGCCTGGTCACCCCGGCCGGGCTGCGTACCGCCGACGGCGTCTGGCTCAGCTCGTCCGTCCGCGGGCTCGTGGAGATCCGCGCCTTTGACGGCGTCCCGCTGCGCCGCTGCGCGCGCACGCCCGCCCTCCAGGCGCTCCTGGCCTTCCCCCTCCCCTGACCCCGGGAGGGAGCCTCAGCCGGCCACCCGGGTCAGGCGTGCGGAGAGGTGCGGGGAGAGCGGGTGGCCGAGGGCCGCCATCTCCTGGGCGTAGAGCAGGGCGCCCTCGACGATGCCGAAGAGGCGGTGACCGGCGGTGACCTCCTTGGCGGTCGACGTGCGGACCACCGCGTCGGTGACGAACTCGATCTGGGTGCCCTTGCGCTTGCCGATGTGCAGCTCCATCACCCCGGTGGGCACGGTCATCAGCGCTTCCAGCTCGTCGGTGGCCCGGTCGCCGTCCATCACCGGCCGCCACCAGCCGACCTCGCGACCCGCCGGGCGGACCGGGCGGCTCTGCTCGTCGAGGAGCCAGGCGCGCGACTCGTAGAACAGGAACGGCCGGCCGTCGTGGCTGATCCGGATCTCCTGCGCGAAGTCGAAGTCCTCGATGGTGGGGAAGCCGCCCCGCCCCCGGCCGCGCCACACCCCGACGTACGGCAGCAGGCCGTCCAGCGTGGGATGCAGCTTCGGGCCGACGCGCAGGTCGTGGCTCTCCTCGTACGGGTACGGGTCGACCGGCGGCGCGTTCAGCCACGGCGGCGGCTGCAGGGGGTTCTCGTCGCTCACCAGCGTCCTCTCGATATGCGTACGGCCAGGTAGACCAGGCCACCGGCGAGCGCGCCCAGACCGGCGACCAACAGGCTGACGAACCCGATCTCGGTAACCATCGCGACCATCCTATGCTGGGCCCCATGGACCGCTCTCTCGTCGTCAAGGCCACCGCCGGCGCGGACGCCCCGGAGCGGTGCGCCCAGGCCTTCACCGTCGCCGCCACCGCGGCCGCCGCCGGGGTGCACGTGTCGCTCTGGCTGACCGGGGAGTCCACCTGGTTCGCGCTGCCCGGCCGGGCGCAGGAGTTCGAGCTGCCGCACTCGGCCCCGCTGGCCGAACTGCTGCACGTGATCCTCACCACCGGCACGGTGACCGCCTGCACCCAGTGCGCCGCCCGGCGGGAGATCGGGCCGGGCGACGTGCTCCCGGGCGTCCGCATCGCCGGCGCCGCGGTCTTCGTCGAGGAGGCGATGGCCGAGGGGGCCCAGGCCCTGGTCTACTGACGGCTGCCCGCCGATACCGACCCGGCAGGTCGGGCAGATGCCTACGATTCGGGTGTGACCGAGGCGACGGAGCGGTTCTTCGAATCACTGCCGGCGCGCGCCCCGGACGTGCTGGTCAGTCCGGTCAGCGGGACGATGCAGATCGACCTCTCGCGCGGCACCCGGACGGTGCACTGGCTAATCCACCTCCGGCCGGGCGCGATCGAGGTGAGCCGCAACCGGGGGCCCGCCGACGCGATCTGGTACACCAGCCAGGACCTGTTCGACAGGCTCGTCACCGGCCGGGCCCAGGCGATCTCGTCGGTGTTCCGCAACGAGAGCAGCTTCAGCGGCGACGTCGTGCTCTTCCTGCTGTTCCGCCGGTTCTTCCCCGACCCGCCCGGCACCCGGGATCCCCGTGAGGTCGCGCGCGCACAGGCCGGGCGGCTGCGGTGAAGCAACTGGTCAGCATCCTGGACGGCAACACCTTCCTGGTCAGCGACAACTCCGGCGACATCGAGCCGTCCCTCGACTTCCCGACCGGGCTCTTCTCGTTCGACACCCGCCACCTCTCCACCTGGCTGCTGACCCTCGACGGCGAGCGACTGCACGCCCTCTCCGTCGACACCGCGGAGTCCTTCCGCACCCGGTTCTTCCTCGTCCCCGGCGAGCCGACGCACTACCTGGACGCGAAGGTCTCGGTGATCCGCAGCCGGGCGATCGGCGGCAGCTTCGTGGAGGAGCTGACCCTGCTCAACCACTCCGGAGAGGAGATGGAGTTCGTCGTCCACCTCGACATGGCCGCCGACTTCGCGGACCTGTTCGAGATCAAGCACGTCCGGCACAAGCAGGGCCAGGCCAGCGCCACCGTCGGCGACGACGAGCTGCGTCTGGCCTACCGCCGGGAGGGGTTCCACCGCGAGACGGTCATCAGCACCAGCGCGCCCGCGCACATCGAGGTCTCCGGCATGACCTACCGGATCCGGGTCGGCCCGCGCGGCGAGTGGACGACCCGGCTGCACGTGTCGACCGTCGTCTACGGTGCGCGCGGCGAGGACATCCGGGCCAACCTCCCGCGGTACGGGGGCAGTCGCGACCCGGACGCGATCCGGGCCGAGCACGCCGAACTGGTCGCCCGGGCGCCGAAGCTCGGCTGCGACTGCCAGCCGCTGGCCGGGGCGTACCGGCAGAGCCTGCACGACCTGGCGGCGCTGCGCTACGAGTCGATCACCCTCGGCGTACGTCTGGTGGCCGCCGGCCTGCCGTGGTTCATGACCCTGTTCGGCCGGGACAGCATCATCACCTCGCTCCAGGTGGTGCCCTTCCTGCCGGAGCTGATCCCGCCGACCCTGATGATGCTGGCCGGCCTCCAGGGGCACCGGATCGACGACTTCCGGGACGAGGAGCCGGGCAAGATCCTGCACGAGCTGCGCTACGGCGAGACGGCGGGCTTCGAGGAGCAGCCCCACTCGCCGTACTACGGCTCGGCCGACTCGACGCCGCTGTTCGTCATCCTGCTCGACGAGTACGAGCGGTGGACCGGCAACGACAGGCTGGTGCGGGGACTGGAGGCCCAGGCCCGGGCCGCCCTGGCCTGGATCGACACGTACGGGGACCTGCTCGGCACCGGCTACCTCTGGTACCAGACCCGCAACCCGGACACCGGGTTGGCGAACCAGTGCTGGAAGGACTCCTGGGACGCGATCTCGTACCGCGACGGCCGGTTCCCCGGCTTCCCCCGCGCCACCTGCGAACTCCAGGGCTACGCGTACGACGCGAAGATCCGCGGCGCCCGGCTGGCCCGGGAGTTCTGGGGCGACCCCGCGTACGCCGACCGGCTGGAGCGGGAGGCGGCCGAGCTGAAGATGCGGTTCAACCGGGACTTCTGGATCCCGGAGCGGGAGTACTACGCGCTCGCCCTGGACGCCGACGGCCGGCAGGTGGACGCCCTCACCTCCAACATCGGGCACCTGCTGTGGAGCGGCATCGTGGACGAGTCGCGGGCCGGTCGGATCGCCGAACACCTGCTGGGGCCGCGACTCTTCAGCGGTTGGGGCGTCCGGACCCTCGCCGACGACCAGGGGCGCTACAACCCCGTCGGATACCACGTCGGCACGGTGTGGCCGTTCGACAACTCGATCATCGCCTGGGGGCTGTGGCGGTACGGCTTCCGCCGGGAGGCCGGGCAGATCTGCGACGGGATGCTGGCCGCGTCCCGCTTCTTCGGCGGACGGCTGCCGGAGGCCTTCGCCGGCTACGAGCGGACCCTCACCGACTACCCGGTGGAGTACCCCACCGCGTGCAGCCCGCAGGCCTGGTCGGCGGGCACGCCGCTGCTGCTGCTTCGGGTGATCCTGGGACTGGAGCCGCAGGGCGACCACCTGATCATCGACCCCGCCGTGCCCGAGGGCATGGGGCGGGTCGAGCTGCTGGACATCCCCGGCCGCTGGGGCCACGTCGACGCCCTCGGCCGCAGCCGCAACCCGCACGAGCACCCGCGCGGGCGCTGACCGTCCGGTCAGGCCGGGCAGCCGGTGTTGACGGTGACGACGACCTGGTCGCCCGAGAGATCGGCGACGACCATGGCGGCGCCGTGCCGGTAGGCGTACGCCTGTGCGGTCCGCAGCATCGCAGGACGGGCGACGGGGGCGAGCGCGTCGGCCGGGGACGGCGGGGCCGGGACGCCTGCGGAGCGGGCGGTGCGGGCGGTGCCGCGGGTGGGGCAGGGGGCGACGACCAGCTCGGGGGTCGCCCCGGGCGGGCCGCCGAGCGCCCGCAGCGCCGCGGCCAGGGCCTCGGTCTCCCCGTGGTCGGCGCCGACCGCCGGTGCGGCGTAGCCGTCGCCGACCGGCCGGCACCCCGTGTCGACGGTCAGCCGGACGAGGCCGTCCGCCTCGACCTCGCCGGAGACGGTGACGAACTCGCCCGCGTCGGCGCGCAGCCGGGGGCCGTCCTCCGACGTCGCCCGGACGCCGGCCCGCCAGCTCTCGGGGAGCCGGTCGGCGACCCGCTGCAGCAGCGACCGCTCCAGGCCCACGGCGACGAACACGTCCACCCCGCGGGTCAGGGTGGCACCGTCGGCGAACGGGGTGACCCGGCAGCCCCGCTCGACCTCGGGCGGGGTCAGCACGGCCGTGTCGCCGGCCGCCGCGACCAGTGCGCCGGCCGCGCGGTCGACGACGGGGCCGGCCTCGGTCAGGCTGCGCTGCTCGCGGACGGTCGGCGGGTCGTCCCGCACCGAGACCCAGGTCAGCGCCGCCAGCAGCACCGCCCACGCCACCGTGGCGGCGAGCAGCCAACGCCACCACCGCCGGGAGGGCGTCGGCTGGCCGGGACCGGTGGGCGGGGCCTGCCCCGCCGCTTGTACGCCGTTCACGGGGGCCATGGTGTCACGCCGGTCGGCCGCGCCCGGAGACGGTCGTGGCCCGCCACCTGCGAAGGGGACGGGCCACGGGCCGATCAGAGCGTGGGGGGTCAGGAGGCGACCGTGACGGCGACCTCGTTGATGCCCCGGGCGGCGGTCACGGCGGTGTCGCCGTTGCCGTGCCGGGAGAGCGCCCGCAGGGTCCAGGAACCCGGCGCGGCGAAGAACCGGAACTGGCCGGCCGGCGAGGTCACCACCTCGGCGGTGAACTCACCGGTCGAGTCGAGCAGCCGAACGTACGCGCCCGGGACGGCCTCGCCCGCGTCGGACCGGACGACGCCGGTGATCACGGTCTCCTTCTCCAGGTCCAGGCTCGCGGGCAGCGGGGCGGCCTGGTCGGGAGCGGCGCAGCTGGCAGCGGTGGTTGCGGTCATGACTCAGGCCTCCCCGGGCTCGTCGCCGAGCGCGACCGGCACGCCGACCAGCGAGCCGTACTCGGTCCAGGATCCGTCGTAGTTCTTCACGTTGCGGTGGCCGAGCAGTTCCTGGAGCACGAACCAGGAGTGCGAGGAGCGCTCGCCGATCCGGCAGTACGCGATGGTCTCGCGGCTGTCGTCCAGCCCGGCGTCGGCGTAGATCCTGCGCAGCTCGTCGTCGGACTTGAAGGTGCCGTCCTCGTTGGCCGCCTTGGACCACGGCACGCTGATCGCCGTGGGGATGTGCCCGGCCCGCTGCGCCTGCTCCTGCGGCAGGTGGGCGGGGGCGAGCAGCCGGCCGGCGAACTCGTCGGGGCTGCGTACGTCCACCAGGTTCTTGGTGCCGATGGCGGCCACGACCTCGTCGCGGAAGGCCCGGATCGAGGTGTCCGGCTCCTGCGCCACGTACCGGGTCGCGGGGCGGGTCACCGCGTCGGTGACCAGCGGACGGGCGTCGAGCTCCCACTTCTTGCGACCGCCGTCGAGCAGCTTCACGTCGCGGTGGCCGTAGAGCTTGAAGTACCAGTACGCGTACGCGGCGAACCAGTTGTTGTTGCCGCCGTAGAGGATCACGGTGTCGTCGTTGCTGATGCCCCGCTCGGAGAGCAGCGCCTCGAACTGGCTCTTGTTGACGAAGTCCCGGCGCACCTGGTCCTGGAGGTCGGTCTTCCAGTCCAGCTTGATCGCGCCGGCGATGTGGCCGGTGTCGTAGGCCGAGGTGTCCTCGTCGACCTCGACGAAGACGACGCCCGGGGCGTCGAGGTTCTTCTCGGCCCATTCGGCCGAGACGAGTGCGGTGTCGCGACTCATCAGATCACTCCCTGGTGAGGATGAATGGTGAACCAGCACGAGGGCATCGAAAGTCGTGACGATCGCACCACGCGCGGAATCCACCGTATGGACGGATCACGGGTTCGTGCGACGGCGCCGCTGCCGGGCGTTGAAAGAGAGCACGGGAGAAGAAAGAGCCCCTGCGTGCCGATGGCCGCTAGGCGACCGAGGACAGCCCCGCCGTCAGATGACGGGGCGACACAGGCAGGTGGCCACGCGGCACAGGTCGACCGCGCGCCGTTTGGTGAGGAGCGTCCCCATGAGCAGGGAGCCTACCAGCCGGGCGCGGGGACACCACCGGGCCGACCAGCATCCGGGACGCCCCCGGCCGGCGGCGGATCAGCCGGCGGCGGAGTTGATCGGCACGTTCCTCGCGTCGGCGGTGACGGCCAGCCCCTCGGGCAGCGGCCGGACCTCCCGGACGGCGAGCTGGAACGGCAGCTCGGGCAGGGGCACGTCGATGGAGATGCTGCGGGCGTAGTTGCTCAACAGCGTCCGGGCCAGCGGCAGGTTCGGCAGGCCGTCGGCGTTCAGGTCGTTGAAGCGCAGCGACACCTGCCCCTCCTTGCCGACCGCGATGTCGGCGGTGCCGGTCACGGTGAGCCGCTGGCCGAGGATGTCGACCGGGGCGGTGACGGCCAGCCGGCCGTTCTGCTCGCCGAGGGTCAGCCCCGGCCGGTCGAGCAGCTTGGCGAGGCTGTCGTAGCTGATGGTGCCCGTGCCGTCGACCGTCTCGGCGACCACGTCACCCTGCCCCGAACGGATGGTGTCGAGCGAGGCGCGCACGTTCCGGGCGTCCACGTCGAGCTTCGGCAGCGCGACCGCGTCGCCCCGGACCGAGCCCTGCACGTCGCGCAGCGCGATGGAGATGCGCTCGTAGCGGCCGTCGAGCACCTGGGTGAGGAACGGGACCCCGCCGACCTCCACCTCCGGCGGCGATGACTGCGCCCCCTGCTTGGCGATCTCCTGCCGGACCTGGTCGGCGATGGCCCGCTCGGCCACCCCGACGGCGACCCGGTCGGCCACCACGATCAGGCCGCCCAGGACCAGCAGCAGCACGACGAGGGTGATGAGCACCTTGCGCCCGCGTCGCCGGGGCCGCTCCTCGTACGTGTCGTCGTGGTCCACGCCGCCTCCTGTCGTCAGTGCCGAGGGTGCCGCGAAGCGGCCCACCGGTGGTACCCGAACTCCGAAAACCTCAATCGCCGCGTCAGAGAACGAGCTTGCACATCGCGTACGCGGCCGGCGCGGCCAGGGCGAAGCCGCCGAGCGGCCCCTGCATGTGCCGGGCCACCCACATGGTCGGCGGCTCCCCCGCCATCAGCCGGCCCGCCTCGGCGTAGCCGACGGCGAGGTCGGCCAGCACGGCGGCGACCGCCGCGACCAGCCCGATGATCGCGGCCCGGGTCGGGGTGAAGGGCGTCACCAGGTAGCTGCCGAGGACGGCGCTGACCAGCGTGCCGGCCATCGCGCCGACGACCACGCCGGCCGCGCCCCGGGGCACCTGGGGGGCCAGTCGCGGCCACGGCGCCACCGCGTCGGTCAGCCGGGCGACGGTGAGCGCGACCGCGCTCGCGGTCAGGCACACCGTGATGGCCTGGGTGCCCGCCGGGATCCGGCTGAGCACGATCAGGGTGGCGAAGGCGACGACGCCGACCACGATCAGCAGGGTGCTGCCGAGCGAGTCGGTCACCCGCACCCGGTCGACCCGCCGGACGAGCTGGCCGAGCACCCCGAGTGCGAAACCGCCCGCCGCGACGTAGCCCAGCGGCGCCAGGCCGGCGACGTCCGTCTGCACGGCCGCGGTGTCGGCCGCCGCCGCGGCGCCCACGCTGACCAGGGCGACCAGCAGCAGCGCGGGCGGCCGCATGGCCATCGTCCAGGCCAGCACGAAGAGCAGCTGTACGCCGAAGATGATGAACGCGAAGGGCAGCCGGTGGCCCGGGCCGGAGGTCTGCGCCCCGAGCACCAGGCCCACCCCGAGCAGGACGGCGAACCCGGCGACGGTCAGCGCGAGCGGGCGGCGCACCTCGACCGGCTCGATCGGCTCCTCGTCCGGCTCGTCGTCCGGCTCGTCGTCGGGCCGGCGGGCCGGCTCGCCGGGCCGGCGGGCGCGGCGCGGCCCGCTGCGCTCCCGGCGATCGCCGTCGTCGTCGGGGGCCGGCCCGGTGCGCGGCGCCGGCGGCTGGCCACGGGAGGGGCCGGAGGGCCCGGGGCGGGGCCCGTCGGGCCACTGGTCGCGGCCGGTCTCGGGCGAGCTGGAGGGAAACACGCCCCGATCGTGCCAGACCGGCCGGCCGGCGCGCGGGTCACGGTTTCGGCAACGTTAAAACCTGGGGCACGATCACGGGCAAGCCGGGCAAACGGGAAAGGACGCGGAGGTGCGACCGGGGCGATCGGTTACGCTCGACCCGTTACCCGCCCCGTCAGCGACGCCGGGACCCACGCAAGTTCATCAGCGTCACACCCCGCCGCGGAGTGCGCTGGTCGCGCGCGGCCGACGCCGCCGGGACGGAGGTGATCGTGGAGATCCTGCTGCTGGTGACCGCGCGCGCAGGCGAACCATCCGCAGTGCTGCCGGCGCTCGACCTGCTGCCGCACTCGGTCCGCACCGCGCCCCGCGACGTCCGCACGCTGGTCGCCGGCCCCAGTCCGGACGCGGTGCTGGTCGACGCCCGCTCCGAGCTGAGCGAGGCCCGGGCGACCTGCCGGATGCTGCACGCCACCGGGCTCGGGGTGCCGCTGGTCGCGGTGGTCACCGAGGCCGGCCTCATCGCGCTGAACGCCGACTGGGGCGTCGACGACGTCATCCTCGCCACCGCCGGCCCGGCCGAGGTGGAGGCCCGGCTGCGCCTCGCCGTCGGGCGGCTGAGCAACGCCACCGCCGGGGCGGGCGGCTCGATCCGCGCCGGCGAGCTGACGATCGACCCGGACACCTACGCCGCGAAACTCAAGGGCCGGCCGCTCGACCTCACCTACAAGGAGTTCGAGCTGCTGAAGTTCCTGGCCCAGCACCCGGGCCGGGTGTTCACCCGGGACCAGCTCCTGCGCGAGGTGTGGGGCTACGACTACTTCGGCGGCACCCGCACCGTCGACGTGCACGTCCGGCGGCTGCGCGCCAAGCTCGGCTCCGAGTACGAGTCGATGATCGGCACGGTGCGGCAGGTGGGCTACAAGTTCGTCGTGCCTCCGTCGCGGTCCCTGCCGGAGAGCGAGCACGCGCCCCTGCCGGTCTGACTTTCCGGCTCCCTCGGGGACTATCCGCATATGCCCTTTTTGCGCATCTCGTCGGTTCTATTCTGACTGCCGGGTTTGCAAGCAAAAGGGGGCGGCGGAGTGCGTATCGACCACGGGGGCGGCGGATCGGCACGGACGGGCCCACTGGTCCGGGACCCCTCGGCGGCGCGCACCGTCGGTCTCGTCGCGCTGGTGGTGGCAGGGTTGCTCGGCTCCGCGTACGCCCTCGGCCGCAGCCTGGTCCCCGACCCGCCGACCCGGTCCAGCGTGACCACCAGCGCCACCGGCCCGCACTACGCCGACCAGCCGCCGGCGGACGACACTCCCCACCGCACGCCGGAGGGTGAACCGGGCAGCAGCCCGGCGGAGGCCGGGCAGGACGGCGGCCCCAGCCCCGACGGCACGCCGCCGCCGGGCCCGACCGACGGGCCGTCACCGGGGACGGCGGACGGGCCGTTCGGCACGCAGACCACGAGCGGCACCTCGCTGGTCGCGCTGACCTTCGACGACGGGCCGGACCCGCAGTACACGCCGCAGGTGCTCGCCCTGCTCCGCGAGCACCGGGTGCGGGCCACCTTCTGCGTGGTCGGCGAGAACGCGCAGCGCCACCCGGACCTGATCCGGGCCATCGCGGCCGACGGGCACACCCTGTGCAACCACAGCTGGAACCACGACGTCAACCTCGGCCGGCGGTCGCCGGCCGCCATCCGGGCGGACCTGCTGCGCACCAGCGAGGCGATCCGGGCGGCGGTGCCCGACGCGCCGATCGCGTACTACCGGCAGCCCGGCGGCGCCTGGACGGCACAGGTGGTGTCGGTGGCCCAGGAACTCGGCATGACGCCACTGCACTGGACGGTCGACCCGACGGACTGGGACACGCCGGGCGCCGGCCGGATCGCGGCGACGGTCGTCGAGGGCGTCGTACCCGGCTCGGTCGTGCTGCTGCACGACGCCGGCGGTGACCGACAGGGCACGGTGGACGCGTTGCACCGCATCCTGCCGGACCTGACCAGCCGGTTCAAGGTGGAGGCACTGCCCGACGGGACGACGTGAGGCGGCGGGCGGACGTTCGTCCTCAGGCGACCCGGCGGTGTGACGACCGCCGCACCGCAAGGCGACCCGCCCGAGGCCGGCGGCGCCGAGTGAGGACCGGACTACGGTGACGTCATGAGCAACCCCGATGCGAGCAGCGGCCGGGTCACCCGGGCCGACCGCCTCAGCCCCACGGAGATCGCCGACGTGACGGCCCTCGCCCGGGTCGCCGGCGACGCGGACGGGGCGGACCCGTTCGACGAGCACGTCCTGCTCCGGCTCCGCGACGCCGACGCGCCCGCGGTGCACCTGACAGCCCGGGCGGACGACGGCACCCTGACCGGGTACGCGCACCTGGACACCACCGACGCGGCCACGGGGGTCGGGGTGGAGCTGGTGGTGCACCCGGCGTACCGGCGACGTGGGACGGGGCGGGCGCTGGCCCGGGGCGTCCTGGCGGCGGCCGACGGCCCGCTGCGGGTCTGGGCGCACGGCGACCACCCCTCGGCCGCCGCGCTCGCCGTCGACCTGGGCCTGCGCCGGGCCCGGGTGCTCTGGCAGCTGCGCCGGCCGCTGACCGGCCCGATCGCCGACCACCCGTTGCCGGACGGGGTGACGCTGCGCGCGTTCCGACCCGGCGTCGACGACGAGGAGTGGCTGGCGGTCAACGCGCGGGCCTTCGCCGAGCACCCGGAACAGGGCCGCTGGACCGCCGCCGACCTGCGGATACGCCTCGCCGAGCCGTGGTTCGACCCGGAGGGCTTCCTGCTCGCCGTCGACGGGTCCACCGGCCGGCTGCTCGGCTTCCACTGGACGAAGGTCCACGAGCAGGCCGGCTCGGCCCGGATCGGCGAGGTCTACGTCCTCGGCGTGGACCCGTCGGCCCACCACGGCGGGCTGGGCCGGGCGCTGACCGCGGCCGGGCTGGCGTACCTGCGGGACCGGCGGGACCTGGACCGGGTCATGCTCTACGTCGACGAGTCGAACACCGCCGCGGTGGCGCTCTACGAGCGGCTCGGCTTCGCCCTCTGGTCGGCGCACGTCAACTACCAGTCGGCCTGACGCCGGCGCGGGCCCGGGTCGCGACGGCCCGGGCCCGCGCGTGCCGCCCCGGCACGGTCACCGCCGGATGACGGCAACGCATCCGGGAGATGGCGGCCTACCGGGAAAATCCCCATACTTCCGACAGGGGCATCCGAGTTCACTTAACGGACAACTCACCCTCAGCGAGCGGTCATCTGCGCTGCCGCACCTGTTCACTCCCCGTTCACTTCCGACCGGCGAACCGGCTACCTGGCGCTCCTAGCTTTTGGATCAGCCGGTCAGCGCCGGCACCCCGGGCCCCAATCCGGGTGCGAAGTCAGACGTGAAGGGAAACCCCTCAGGTGAAGCTCCAGCGGCACGGCACTCTCGCCTGCCTCGCTCTTACCGCGACGCTCGCTCTCAGCGCATGCGGCTCGGACAACAACGAGCCCGCGAGCAGCGCCTCCGCCTCCGGGTCGGCCGCCGCCGCCGACTGCGCCACCGGCACGCTGAACGCCCAGGGCTCGTCGGCGCAGAAGAACGCGATGGACGAGTGGATCAAGGCGTACCAGCAGAAGTGCTCCGGTGCCAAGATCAACTACGAGCCCTCCGGCTCGGGCGCCGGCATCCAGGCCTTCATCGCCGGCACCGCCGACTTCGCCGGCTCGGACTCCGCCCTCAAGGAGGAGGAGCAGCCGCAGGCCAACGCCAAGTGCGTCGGCGGCGCCGCGATCAACCTGCCGATGGTGATCGGCCCGGTCGCCATCGCCTACAACGTCAGCGGCGTGGACAACCTCCAGCTCAAGCCGGCCACCCTGGCGAAGATCTTCGCCGGCAAGGTGACCAAGTGGGACGACCCGGCGATCAAGGCCGACAACCCGGACGCCAAGCTGCCGTCGACCGCCATCAACGCGGTGCACCGCTCGGACTCCTCCGGCACCACCGACAACTTCACCGACTTCCTCACCAAGACCGCCGCGTCCGACTGGACCTTCGGCAAGGCCAAGGAGTGGAAGGCCCCGGGCGGCACCGGCGCGGCGAAGTCCGACGGCGTGGCCAGCGCGATCAAGGGCCAGGACGGCACCATCGGCTACGTCGAGTGGTCGTACGCCGAGAACGGCGGCCTGAAGACCGCGAAGGTCGGCAACGGCGCGGGCGAGTTCGCCGAGCTGACCGCCGAGTCGGCCGGCAAGACCATCGCCGGCGCCGAGGTGGTCGGCCAGGGCGACGACCTGAAGATGAAGATCGACTACAACACCAAGGAGGCCGGGGCCTACCCGATCGTCCTGGTGACCTACGAGATCGTCTGCACCAAGGGCCTCGCCGCCGACAAGCTCCCGCTGGTCAAGGGCTTCCTCGCCCACGCCGCCAGCACCGAGGGCCAGGCCGACCTGACCGAGCTGGGCTACGCCCCGCTGCCCGATTCGGTCCGCACCAAGGTCGAGGCCGCGGTCAAGAACCTCGCCTGAGCCGTCCGCATCGACACCGTCACCACCACCTCAACGCGAAGCGAGCGAGCAGATGGGTGAAACCCCTCACCGCTCGGCCCACGCCGGCACCGGCGGGACGCGCGTGACCGAAGGTCACGACCGGCCCGCCGGTGCCTCGGCGCGTCTGGCCGAGGCACCAGTCAGCACCCGTACCCCGGGCGGAGCCGGCTTGGGCGGCGGCGGCGCGCTGCCCCGGGCCCGGGCGTTCGGCGCCGAACGGGCCTTCCGCGCCCTCACCCTCGCCGCCGGCACCGCCGTCCTGGTCGTCATCGCGGCGATCGCGGTCTTCCTGGTCGCCAAGGCGGTGCCGGCGCTACGGGCCAACACCGAGAGCTTCTGGACCTTCGAGGGCTGGTTCCCGAACGACGCGGAGCCGAAGTTCGGCATCGGGGCGCTCGCCTTCGGCACCGTGCTCAGCTCCGCGCTGGCCCTGCTCATCGCGGTGCCGGTGGCCCTGGGCATCGCCCTCTACCTGTCCCACTACGCGCCGCGCCGGCTCGGCACCACGCTGGGCTTCCTGATCGACCTGCTGGCCGCGGTGCCGAGCGTCGTCTTCGGCCTCTGGGGCCGCGACGTCTTCATCAACCCGGTGCGGGACTTCTCCGCCTGGCTGAACACGTACTTCGGCTGGATCCCGATCTTCGGCGGCGACGGCCCGTTCGGGAAGTCCATCATGCTGGGCGCGCTGGTCCTGGCGATCATGGTGCTGCCGATCATCACCTCGCTCTCCCGCGAGGTGTTCCTGCAGACCCCGACCGCCAACGAGGAGGCCGCCCTCGCCCTCGGCGCCACCCGCTGGGAGATGATCCGCACCGCGGTGCTGCCGTACGGCCGCCCCGGCATCGTCGCCGCCGTGATGCTCGGCCTGGGCCGGGCGCTCGGCGAGACCATCGCCCTGGCGATGACCCTCGGCATCACCTTCGGCATCTCGTTCAACCTCATCGAGAGCGGCGGCAACACCATCGCCGCCAACATCGCCAACACGTTCGGCGAGGCGAACGACACGGGTCGGGGCGCGCTGATCGCCTCGGGCCTCGTGCTCTTCGCCATCACGCTGATCGTCAACATCACGGCGCGGGCGATCATCCACCGCCGCCGGGAGTTCACGGAGTCGGCCGCATGAGCGAGCACCAGCGAGCGAACCATCGTCACAGTGCCCCGGTGCCTCATGGCGCCACGCAGCGAAGCGGAGTGGCGGCATGAGCACCATCGTCACCTCGCACCGCACCCGCCCGCCGGCCCAGCCGCCCACGCTGCGGGCCCGGCGCCTGCCGAAGTACGCCGCGCCGGCCATCGCGGCAGCCGCCCTGCTGGTCGCCGCCGCGTTCGTGTACGGCACCGACACCGGCGGCCCCGTGCTGGTGGTGGTCCTCGGCGCGCTGCTCTACCTGGCCGGCCTGTTCGCCGCCGCGAACCGCGTCGAGGGGCGGCGGTCCGCCCGCAACCGCACCTGGAGCGCGCTGATCCACTCCGCGTTCGTGCTGGCCGTCCTGCCGCTGGCGTCGGTGGTCTGGACCCTGGTCAGCAAGGGCGCGCAACGCCTGGACGCCGACTTCTTCCTCACCTCGATGAACAACATCGGCGCGCGGGATGCGAACGGCGGCGCGTACCACGCCATCGTCGGCACGCTCCAGCAGGTCGGCATCGCCGCCCTGATCACCGTCCCGCTCGGCATCCTCTGCGCGATCTACATCGTCGAGTACGGCCGGGGGCGGTTCGCCCTCACGATCCGGTTCTTCGTGGACGTGATGACGGGCATCCCGTCGATCGTCGCCGGCCTGTTCGTGCTGGCGTTCTGGGTGCTGATCGTCTCGCCGTGGTTCAACGACGGGCGGCCCAGCTTCTCCGGCTTCGCCGCCGCGCTCGCGCTTAGCGTGCTGATGCTGCCCACCGTGGTCCGCTCCACCGAGGAGATGCTGCGTCTCGTCCCGGCGCCGCTGCGCGAGGGGGCGTACGCCCTCGGCGTGCCGAAGTGGAAGACCATCCTGCGGGTCGTGCTGCCGACCGCCCTGCCGGGCATCGTCACCGGCGTCATGCTCGCCATCGCCCGCGCGGCCGGCGAGACCGCCCCGGTGCTGCTCGTCGCCGGCGGCGGGGCGGCGATCAACTTCAACCCGTTCGAGAACAACCAGTCGTCGCTGGCCCTCTTCGTCTACCAGCAGGCCGGTGACGCGTCGAGGTACGCGCCGGCGCGGGCGTGGACCGCGGCACTCACCCTGGTCGCCCTCGTGCTGATCCTGACCGTCGCGGCGAAGCTGCTGGCCCGTCGCAACCGGCTCGGCCGATGAACCCCGGAGGTACCACCACCATGGCCAAGCGCATCGAAGCCTCGAACGTGACCGCCTACTACGGCGCCTTCAAGGCGATCGAGAACATCAACCTGACGGTCGAGCCGAAGACGGTGACCGCCCTGATCGGCCCGTCCGGCTGCGGCAAGTCCACCTTCCTGCGGTCGATCAACCGGATGCACGAGGTGCTCCCCGGCGCCCGCGTCGAGGGCAGCCTCACCATCGACGACCAGGACATCTACGACCGGGACGTGGACGTCACCGCCGTCCGGCGCATGATCGGCATGGTCTTCCAGCGGCCGAACCCGTTCCCCACCATGAGCATCTTCGAGAACGTGGTGGCCGGGCTGCGGCTCAACGGCGTCCGGAAGAAGTCGATCCTGGACGAGGCGGCCGAGCGGGCGCTGCGCTCGGCCAACCTCTGGGACGAGGTGAAGGACCGGCTCGGCAAGCCCGGCGCCGGCCTCTCCGGCGGTCAGCAGCAGCGGCTCTGCATCGCCCGGACCATCGCCGTCGAGCCGCAGGTGGTGCTGATGGACGAGCCCTGCTCGGCGCTCGACCCGATCTCCACGCTGGCCATCGAGGACCTGATGTTCCAGCTCAAGGACAAGTTCACCATCATCATCGTCACGCACAACATGCAGCAGGCCGCCCGCGTCTCGGACCGGACCGCCTTCTTCTCGATCGAGAAGACCGGCGACCCGGGCCGCCTCATCGAGTACGACAACACGCAGAAGATCTTCAGCAACCCCGGCGTGAAGAAGACCGAGGACTACATCACCGGCCGCTTCGGCTGAGCGGCGAGGCAGTGGCCCCTTCCCGCTCTTTCGGGAAGGGGCCCTCCCCTTCCCAGGCCACGCCGCGGCAAGCCCGGCAGCGCCCCGGGATCTGCTCTAGGGTCGGGGAACGCCTACGGTCGATGCGGAGGACGGGCATGTCGGAATATCCGCAGTTGCTGCACACCGTGCTCGACAGCACGAACCCACGGGAGCTTGCCGAGTTCTACCGGCAGCTGCTCGGGCTGCGGTACCGCCCCGGTGACGAGCCACCGGCGGACGGGACGGCCGACGACCCGGACTGGCTCGTGCTCACCGACCCGGACGGAGCGGCCCGGCTCGCCTTCCAACTTGTCGACCGCCTGCCTCGGACCACCTGGCCCCGGCACGACGTCCCGATGCAGTTGCACCTCGACTTCACCGTCCCGGACGCGTCCGAGTTGGAGAGGCAGCGTGCGCGGGCGGAGGCCCTGGGCGCGGAACTCCTGCTCGACCGGTCCGACGACCCCGACGAGCCGTTGTACGTGTTCGCGGACCGGTCCGGTCACCCGTTCTGCATCTTCGTGGCCTAGCCTCGCCGACCTCCGCGCCCGAAGCGACCACGGTCAGTCCAGCACGAACCGGGCCTCGCCGTCGGCGGGCGCGTCGAGGCGGGGCGTGACCGGGGTGGCCGCGTCCCGGGTCGCCGCCGCGCGGGCGACGCCGGCCAGGTCGCCGCCGGCCGCCACCTGGGCCAGGCTCACCAGGGTGGGCGGGAGCATGGTCAGCTCGCCCGCCTCCGCCCGGGCCAGGGCGTCCGCCGGGCGGACCCACAGGGTGTGGTCGGCCTCGCCGGAGACGTCCCGGGTCCGCTGCCCCTCCGGCAGCAGGGCCACGAAGAAGTACGTGTCGAAGCGGCGCGGCTCGAACTCCGGCGTGATCCACCGGCTCCACGGCAGCAGCAGGTCCGACCGGAGGGTGAGCCCGCGCCGGGCGAGCAGGTCGGCGAAGCCGCCCCGGCGCTGCTCCAGCGCCACCCGGTCGGCCTCCCAGTCGTCACCGCTCACGTCGCCCACCACGGTCTGCGCGTCGGGGCCGGCGAGCAGGACGCCGGCCTCCTCGAACACCTCCCGGGCGGCGGCGCAGACGACCGCCTGGGCGGCCTCGGGGGTCAGCCCCAGCCGCTCGCCCCACCCGGCCGGCGTCGGGCCGGCCCAGTCCAGGTGCGCCTGCGAGTCCGAGGGGTCGACCCCGCCGCCGGGGAAGGCGTACATCCCGCCGAAGGCCATCGCGGCGACCCGTCGGATCAGGTACACCTCGAAGTCGTCGCCGGCGGGGCGGAGCAGCAGCACGGTGGCCGCGACCCGGGGCACCGCCGGGGTGCCGCCCTCGGACCGGAACCGGCGGGCGTGCGCCACGAGCGCCGGGGGTGCGGGGAAGCCGTCGGCGTCGATCGTCATGCGCCGAGCCTAGTTCCCGACGGGTGGATCGCCCGCGCCGCCGTCGGGTGATCTTCGCTAGCGTGGCCGGCATGACTCGATGGGGCATCCTGGCCACCGGCAACATCGCCGCCCGTTTCGCCGAGGACCTGCGCCTGGTCCCGGGTGCCGAACTCGCGGCGGTCGGCTCGCGTACCGCCGAGAGCGCGGAGCGGTTCGCGGCCCGGCACGGCGTGCCGCGGGCGTACGCCTCCTGGGCGGAACTCGCCGCGGACGACGAGTTGGACGTCGTCTACGTCGCCACCCCGCACGCCGCGCACCACGAGGCGGCCCTGGCCTGCCTCGCGGCCGGCCGGGCGGTGCTGCTGGAGAAGCCGTTCACCCTCGACCTGGCGACCAGCGTCGAGCTGGTGGAGACCGCCCGCGCGGCCGGGGTCTTCCTCATGGAGGCCATGTGGATGCGGACGAACCCGCTCGTCCGCCGGCTCTGCGAGCTGGTCGCCGACGGCGCGATCGGCACGGTGACCGGCGTCCGGGCCGACTTCGGGGTGGCCGGGCCGTTCCCGCCGGAGCACCGGATGCGGGCCCGCACCCTCGGTGGCGGCGCCCTGCTCGACCTCGGCGTCTACCCGGTCAGCCTGGCCCACCTGCTGCTCGGCGTGCCCGACCACGTCCGCGCCTGGGCCAGGCTGAGCCCGGAGGGGGTGGACGAGAACACCGGCATCGTCCTCGGCTACGACTCGGGCGCGGTCGCCACGCTGAGCTGCGGCATGGTCGGGGCGCCCCCGCTGGTCGCCTCGGTCACGGGCACCACCGGCCGGATCGACCTGCCCGAGCCGTTCTTCCGCCCCGGCTCGCTGACCCTGCGCCGGGCCGGCGCCGAGCCGGAGACGATCACCGACGAGCTGGTCGGCGGCGGCTACCAGTACGAGGCCGTCGAGGTCCAGCGCTGCCTCGCCGAGGGCCTCATGGAGAGCCCCCTGGTCCCCCACGCCGCCACGCTGGAGGTGATGGCGCTCCTCGACTCCGTCCGCGCCCAGATCGGCGTCGACTACTCCTGACGGGGTTGCGCGCGAAGGGCCCCCCGCGACGCGTCGCGCGTCGGCAGGGGGCCCTTCGTCGCGGCTCAGCTGAACAGCGGGCGGACCAGGAAGTACATCAGGGCGCCGATCGAGCCGGCGGCCGGGAAGGTGAGGATCCACGCGCCGACGATGTTGCCGGCCACGCCCCACCGGACGGCGGAGAGCCGCTTGGTGGCGCCGACGCCCATGATCGCCGAGGTGATCGTGTGGGTCGTCGAGATCGGCGCGCCGAGGACCAGCGCGTTGAAGTAGAGCACCCCGCTGGCCACGGTCTCGGCGGCGAAGCCCTCCGGCGGCCGCAGGTCGATGATCTTCCGGCCCAGCGTCCGGATGATCCGCCAACCACCGGCGTACGTGCCGGCGGCCAGCACGGCGGCCGAGGTCCAGAACGCCCACTCCGGGATGAAGCTGGGGTCGTCCTGGTAGCCGCCGACGTAGAGGGCGAGCACCACGATGCCGATGGTCTTGGCGGCGTCCTGCATGCCGTGGCCGACCGACATGGCGGCGGCCGACGCGGTCTGCGCCCAGCGGAAGCCCCGGTTGAGCCGGCCCGGGTGCCCCTTCCGGAAGATCCACTGCACGGCGATCATGACGATGTAGCCGAGCAGGAAGCCGACCATCGGCGAGAGCACCATCGGGATGATCACGCTCTCCCCGATGCCGGTCCAGAGCACCGTGCCGGACGCGGCGACGGTCGAGCCGACGAGGCCGCCGATCAGCGCGTGCGACGAGGACGACGGGAGGCCGAAGTACCAGGTGACGAGGTTCCAGACGATCGCGCCGATCACGCCGGCGAAGACGATGCCGAGGCTCGCCGTGCCGGTGGGTAGTTTCACCAGGCCGCTGCCGACGGTCTTGGCCACCTCGGCGCCGAAGTGCGCGCCGATGAAGTTGCCGACCGCCGCCATGGCCAGGGCCACCCGGGGTGTGAGCGCCCGGGTGGAGATGCTGGTCGCGATCGCGTTGGCGGCGTCGTGGAAGCCGTTGGTGTAGTCGAACGCCAACGCCACCGCGATCACCGCCAGCACGGCGATGAGTTCGGGACTCACAGGATCAGGACTCCTTGACCGCGATGGTCTCGACGGTGTTGGCCACGTGCTCGAAGGCGTCGCAGGCGGCCTCCAGTTCGTCGGCGACCTCCTTCATCTTCAGCACGGTCAGCGCGTCGTACTCGCCGGAGAAGAGGCGGACCAGCAGCATCCGGTACACCTGGTCGCCGTCGTTCTCCAGCCGGTTGCACTCGATCCAGTAGTCCTCGAGGTCCTTCATCGACTTCAGGCGCGGCATCGCGTCGGCGGTCAGCTTCGCCTGCGCGTCGAGGACGTTGACCATCTCGTGCATCTCGCGGGGCAGCGAGGGGAGCTTGGTCAGGCCGTAGAGGTAGAGCAGGTTGCCGACCGCCTCGAGGTGGTCCATCACGTCGTCGAGCAGCGACCCGAGCCGGTAGATGTCCTCCCGGTCGAACGGGGTGATGAAGGTCGAGTTGATCTTCTTGTACAGCTCGTGGGTGATCTGGTCGCTGTCGTGCTCCACCTCGGTGAGCCGCTCGCTGACCGACTGCACCTCCACCCCGGGGAGGGCCAGCTCGTTGAGCAGCTCGGTGCCCTTCACCAGGTTCTGCGCGGCCCTGGTGAAGAGCTCGTAGAAGGCGCCCTCGTTCGGGCGAAAGGAAAACTTCACAGCACGGACCTCGTCGTGTCGGTGGAAGGGTGTCGGTCGCCCGGAGGGTGCCCGCCTGGGAATGCTAGAAAACGACGGAACCGGGAATTGCGCGGCCTCCCCCTGGTCAGGCCACATTCACCGGTCGTTCACCTGCCGTTCACCTACGCCCTTCTCCCGGGTCCCAGCAGCCGCTCCCGTTCACGCCGGACGTCGA
Source organism: Micromonospora sp. NPDC023644 (assembly GCF_040640115.1). NCBI lineage: Bacteria > Bacillati > Actinomycetota > Actinomycetes > Micromonosporales > Micromonosporaceae > Micromonospora > Micromonospora sp. NPDC023644. The sequence goes on from NZ_JBFABA010000004.1 coordinate 149,504, forward strand.
AACCGGCAGGCGGATACCCGAGATCGAGGGTGTCGAACGTCTCGCGGAGCAGGTGCGCGACGGCCCAGTCGCGGTACCACTTGCGGTCCGCCGGCACCACGTACCAGGGCGCGGCGTCCGTGCCGCACCTGCTCAGGGCCTCGGCGTACGCGGCCTGGTAGTCGTTCCAGCGGGCGCGGGCGTCGACGTCCGAGGGGTCGTACTTCCAGTGCTTGCGCGGATCGTCCAGCCGTGCCAGCAGCCGCCGGCCCTGCTCGGCGTACGAGATGTGCAGCAGCACCTTCACCAGGGTCACCCCGGCGTCGACCTGCTCCCGCTCGAAGGCGTTGATCTCGTCGTACCTGGCCTGCCAGATCGGCTCGGGCACCAGCGACTCGACGCGGGCCACGAGCACGTCCTCGTAGTGCGAGCGGTTGAAGACCCCGACGTGGCCGGGCGGCGGGAGCGCCCGCCGGATCCGCCACAGGAAGTCGTGCCGCAGCTCCTCGGGGGTGGGCGGGCCGAACGAGCGGACGTGCAGCCCCAGCGGGTTCATCGCGCCGGCCACCCGCCTGATCGTGCCGTCCTTGCCGCCGCAGTCCATCGCCTGCAGGACCAGCAGCACCCGGCGCCCGCCAGCCGCGCCCGGCCCGCCCGCGCCGCCACCCGCGTCACCGGGTCGGCCCGCCTCCCGGCCACCCGCGCCACCGGGTCGGCCCGCCTCCCCGCCACCCGCGTCACCGGGTCGACCCGCCTCCCGGCCACCGGCGCCACCGGGTCGGCCCGCCTCCCGGGCCTTCGCGTCGGCGAAGAGCATCTCCTGCTGCCGGCCCAGCTCCGCGCCGACCAGCCCGACCTGGCCGCGGGCCCACTCCTTGCGCCGCGGGCCGGTCGCCTCCGGCCCGGGCAGCCCGGGCGTCGACCGGGGATCGACCGAGCGGAGGTCGACCGCCCCGCCCGGCGGCACCCGGAGCAGCTCCCGCATGGTCCCCCCGACCGGCCCCACGACACCGTCGGTCCGGTCCCCGCCGTCGCGGCCCACGCCGCCCTCCTCAGTCGCTCGCATCCCCGGATCATCACCCACATCCACCCCACCCGCCCGCCAACTCCCGCCCCCGCCTCCCGCTCCCCCGCGTCCCCCAGCCCCGCGATCATGGACTTGTGGTGGGCGGAATCCACGCTTCCGCCCCCTACGCGGGGCACCACGACCGCATGATCGACCCGCTCCTGGGGGCGCGGGTGCGGGGGCGGGAGGATGGGGGCGGCGGCGCGGCGGGAGCGGGAGGGGTGTGGCGGTGGGGGATCTGGTGGCGGAGTTCGAGGCCGAGCGGGGGCGGCTGCTGGCGGTGGCCCACCGGATGCTCGGCAGCCGCAGCGAGGCGGAGGACGCCGTGCAGGAGACCTGGCTGCGGTACGCCGCCGCGCTGGCCGACCCCGCGGCCCGGGCCGAGATCCGGCACCTCGGCGCCTGGCTCACCACCACCTGCGCCCGGATCTGCCTGGACGTGCTCCGCTCGGCGCGGGTGCGGCGGGAGGCGTACCCCGGCCAGTGGCTGCCGGAGCCGGTGGTGACGCCGCTCGACCAGGGCCCGCGCCTCGACGGCTTCGCGCCCGACCCCGCCGAGCGGGCGGTCCGCGCCGACGAGGTCGGCACCGCCCTGATGGTGGTGCTGGAGCGGCTCGCACCGGAGCAGCGGGTCGCCTTCGTGCTGCACGACGTCTTCGCCGTGCCGTTCTCCCGGATCGCCGAGGTGCTCGGCACGACCGACGCCGCCGCCCGCCAGCTCGCCTCCCGGGCCCGCCGGACGGTGCACGCGCCCGACGCGCCGCGGCACACCGCCGACGCGGCCGAGCAGCGGCGGGTGCTCGCCGCCTTCGTGGCCGCCGTCGAGTCGGGCGAGCTGGACGCGCTGGTGCGGGTGCTCGCCCCGGGCGTGGTCGCCATCGGCGACAGCGGCGGGCACTTCCCGGCGGCCCGGCGCCCGGTCGTCGGGGCCGACGCGGTGGCCCGCTTCATCCTGGGGCTGTTCGGCCGGGCCGGCCGGTACGGCGGCGCGCTGCGCGCCCGCCGGGTCCTGGTCGACGGCGTGGAGGGCCTGCACCTGGAGACCCCGCACTCCGACGGCCGGCCGCTGCGGGTGGTCGCCGCCCTCGCGGTGGACGGCGGCCGGGTGACCGGGGTCTTCCACCAGCTCAACCCCGAGAAGCTGGGCGACCTGCCGCCGCTGGCGGCCGAGGACGGCTGGCCGCCGCGCTGGTGACGCCCCGGGCCGGTGCCGGCGGGGTCAGACCACCAGGGCGAGCCACTTGCGGTAGGACGTGGCGAACGGCTCGGTGCCGTCGTCCAGCGCCCCGAGGAGCCACCGGGCCGCCGCCTCGGCCTGCGTCACGACCTCGTCCGGGTAGCCGAAGCGGGCGCGGTGCTCGGCGAACTCGTCCTCGTCGCGCAGCTCCACCAGGCCGGTCGTCCGGCGGCGCACCACGTCCAGGTCGAGGTCGATGAGGTGGACGGTGTCGTCGTTCTCCCAGCGGGCCGGGCTGGCGATGTCGCAGTAGACCTCGCTGGTGCGCGGCGGCGGGTTGAACATGCCGGTCCACCAGGCGTGGTGCGGCACCAGGAGGACGAACGGGATCTGCTCCACCGACGGCCGGCCGTGGTAGACGGACTTCGTGCCCTCGGTCACGCCGAGCCAGACGCCGAGGTCGTCCTCGGCCAGGCGGCGGGCCGGGTAGTCACGGTGCGCGCTGCCGTCGTACTTGCGGTAGATCACGCGGACCACGTCGCTCGGCATGAGTCGCACCCTAACCGATACCGCCCATCCGTCGCCGCACGGAAGTAACCGGACGCGGTCGGCGGGAGACCGTACCGTGACGACGCCACGCCAGGATCGGCGCGGCCGGTGTCGGGGACGGCGGGTACCGTCGCACGGTGACTCCGCGCCTCGCCACCGGTTCCGCCGCCCCCTCGCCCCGCACCGGAGGCCGGCGACGGGGGGCCCGGCCGAGCGGGGTGGAGCTGCTCGCCGCCGCGGTCGGCGCGGTGCCGGGCGGGGCGGCGCGTCCCGGTCAGCAGCAGATGGCGACCGCCATCGAGGAGTGCGTGCAGGCGCGGGAGCACCTGCTGGTGCAGGCCGGCACGGGCACCGGCAAGTCGCTGGCCTACCTGACGCCCGCGCTGACCGTGGACGGTCCGGTGGTGGTCTCCACGGCCACCCTGGCGTTGCAGTCCCAACTGGTCGACCACGACCTGCCCAGGCTCGCCGACGCCGTGGAGCCGGTGCTCGGCCGGCGGCCCACCTTCGCGGTCCTGAAGGGGCGGCACCACTACCTCTGCCTGGCCCGGCTGGACAACTCCACCGAGGACGAGCCGGAGGACACCCTCTTCGACGCCCCGGCCGCGCGCCCCGGCGGCGGCACCAGGTGGCTCGGCGAGGCGGGGCGGCTCGGCAAGCAGGTCCAGCGGCTGCGCGACTGGGCGGAGAAGACCGACACCGGCGACCGGGACGAGCTGGACCCCGGCGTCGACGACCAGGCCTGGCGGCTGGTCTCCATGCCGGCCCGGGAGTGCGTGGGCGCGTCCCGCTGCCCGTTCGGCGCGGAGTGCTTCGCCGAGGCGTCCCGGGCCCGCGCCCGGGAGGCCGACATCGTGGTCACCAACCACAGCCTGCTCGCGGTGGACATGCTCGCCGGCCGGCACATCGTGCCGCCGCACAAGCTGCTCATCGTCGACGAGGCGCACGAGCTGGCCGACCGGGTCTCCTCGGCGGCCCAGGCCGAGCTGGTGCCGGAACTGATCGACCGCTCCGCGAAGCGGGCCCGCCCGCTGCTGCGGCCGGACGTCGCCGAGTCGCTCACCGCGGCCGGCGACGCCCTGGCGGTCGGGCTGGCCGAGGCGCCGGCCGGGCGGATCACCTCGGGGCTGCCGGCCCCGCTGCGCGAGGCGTGCACCCTGCTCGACGCGGCCACCCGGGCGGCGCTCGACGCGATCGGCGAGGTCAAGTCCGACGACCCGGACCCGGTGCGCAAGCAGCAGGCCAAGGCGGTGCTCGACGAGCTCTCCGCGACCGCGCAGCGGCTGCTGGAGGAGGCCGACCACGACGTCGCCTGGGTGGAGAAGAACGACAACACCGGCCGCCGGGCGCTGGTGGTCGCGCCGCTCTCGGTCGCCGGCACGCTCGCCACCCACCTGTACGAGGAGCGCACGGTGGTCGCCACCTCGGCGACGCTGACGCTGGGCGGCCGGTTCGACACGGTGGCCCGGGCGCTGGGCCTGGAGGCGCCCCCGGCCGACCCGCCGTCACCGGCCGCCGCCGCCCTGGCCGCCCGGTCCGCCGGGCGCACCGCCGGCACGGGGCCGGCGGACGGCGCCGGAGCGGCCGGGGCCACCCCGGCGACCGGCACGGCGGGAGCCCCGGCGACCTCGGGGCCGGGGTGGCGCTCCCTCGACGTCGGCTCGCCGTTCGACTACGGGCGGCAGGGCATCCTGTACGTCGCCGCGCACCTGCCCCGGCCCAGCGTCTCCGGGCTGCCCGACGCGGCCGGCGAGGAGCTGCTCACGCTGGTCACCGCGCTCGGCGGGCGTACGCTCGGCCTCTTCTCCTCCCGACGGGCCGCGCAGCAGGCGGCGGAGCTGTTGCGCGCGCGGACCGACCTGCCGGTCCTGCTTCAGGGTGAGGAGGCGCTTCCGCTGCTGGTACGCCGGTTCCGGGAGGAGAAGTCCAGCTGCCTGTTCGGGGTGATGTCGCTCTGGCAGGGGGTCGACGTGCCGGGCGACTCCTGCCAGCTGGTGGTCATCGACCGGCTGCCCTTCCCCCGGCCGGACGAGCCGCTGGCGGCGGCGCGGGCCGCGGCGGTGGACGCCGGCGGCGGGTCGGGTTTCGCGTCGGTCAGCGTGCCGATCGCGGCGATCCGGCTGGCCCAGGGGGTGGGGCGGCTGATCCGGTCGACGGGCGACAAGGGCGTGGTGGCGGTGCTCGACTCGCGCCTGGAGACCGCCCGGGGCTACGGGCCGTTCCTGCGCCGGTCGCTTCCGCCGTTCTGGTACACCACCCGGCCGGAGGTCGCCCGCGGCGCCCTCGAACGCCTCGCCAAGACCTGACCGCGCCCCCGCCAGCCAGGCCCGCCGCTCACCCGCCCGTCCGGGGCACGCCGGCCTGGCCGCCGCCGCGTCGGCCCCGGCCCCGGCCGGTGGCCCGGAACGCGGCGGGCCCGGGATCCGCACGCCGAGAGGGTGGCCTCCCCGGCTCGGGAGGCCACCCTCTCGGTGCGGCTGCGCGGATCGTGGCCGCGCGGTCGGGTCAGGGCGCCTGGGAGGCGACGACGACGGCGTCGGGCGGGGTGTCCGGAACGGTGCGGGCGGCCAGCCGGCGGACGGCCGTGTTGAGCACCGCGATCAGCGGCACCGAGACCAGCGCGCCGGTGATCCCGGCGAGGACCACGCCGGCCGCGATGCCGATGATGACCGCGAGCGGGTGGATGGCCACCGCCCGGCCCATGATCAGCGGCTGGAGGAGGTGCCCCTCCACCTGCTGCACCCCGATCACCGCGCCGAGGATGATCAGCGCCGTCACCGGGCCGCTGTCGACCAGTGCGACGAGGACCGCGACGACGCCCGACAGGGTCGCCCCGACGATCGGGATGAACGCCCCGAGGAAGACCAGCGCGGCGAGCGGGAAGGCGAACGGGATGTCGAAGATGACCAGGAAGACGCCGATGCCGACCGCGTCGATGAAGGCGACCAGCACGGTCGCCCGCACGTAGGCGACCAGGGTGGCCCACGACGCCCGCCCGGCGTCGTCGACCTTCCAGCGGGCCGCCACCGGCAGCAACCGGACCAGGAAGCGCCAGATCTTGTTGCCGTCCCGCAGGAAGAAGAAGGTGGCGAAGAGCACCAGCAGCGTGCCGGTCAACACCTCAGCCAGCGTGGCGGCCGTGGAGAGGGCGCCGCTGGTGAACTTCTCGGTGTTGTTGTTGACCCACTTCTGGCCCTCGTCGATGTAGTTGTCGAGCTGGCCGTCGGAGAGGTGCAGCGGGCCGGTCTTCAGCCAGTCCTGGATCTGCCGGACGCCCTCCGAGGACTTCTTGCTCAGCTCCGGCACGCCCTGGATGAACTCGTTCACCACCAGGGTCAGCGTGCCGATGACCCCGGCCAGGCCGCCGACCAGCACCACCGCCGTCGCCAGGGAGCGGGGGAAGCGGGCCCGCAGCAGCCAGCCGACCGCCGGCGCGAGCAGCGCCGAGAGCAGCAGCGCCACGGCCAGCGGGATGACCACGATCCGGACGGTGCCGACGATCTTCAGCAGCGCCCAGGCGACGACGCCGATCACGATCAGCCGCCAGGACCACGCGGCGGCGATCCGCAGCGCGTGCGGCACGTCCGCGTCGTCGCGGCTGGCGGTGGAGTTGTGCATCGCCCCGGGCGTCGGGGCGCCGACCACGGTCGCGGACGGGGCCGCCGCCGGGCCCGGGGACGTCGGCGAGGCCACGCCGGCCGGTTCGGGGTCGTCGGCCGGGTCCACGCGGCGGGCGCGCACCGACTCCCGGCCCGACTCGTACGCGCGACGGAGCCGTCCGCGTATCTGCTCGAAGCGGCTCAAGCGCACCTCCTGGCAAGAGAACCGGCCCGCCCACGCTGGTGGGCGGACAGGACATGTCCGACGACGCCACCGTAGGGCAGGTCCGCCACCCATTGCCCTCGACCCCCGGCGCGTAACCGCCCACGGCCCGCCGACCGGGACACGGTAGCGTTTCCGGCGTGACCGCCGACCAGAATCTCGACTCCGGCCTGCCGATCCGCCTGCTGCACGACCGCGTGCTGGTGCGGATGGAGGGGAGCGAGGGTGAGCGCCGCTCGACCGCCGGCATCGTGATCCCGGCGACCGCCGCCGTGGGCAAGCGCCTCGCCTGGGCCACCGCAGTGGGGGTGGGGCCGAACGTGCGCGCGATCGTCTCGGGCGACCGGGTCCTCTTCGACCCCGACGACCGCTCCGAGGTCGAGCTGCACGGCCGCGGGTACGTGCTGCTGCGCGAGCGCGACGTGCACGCCGTGGCCGCCGAGCGGGTGGAGAACGACTCCACCGGCCTCTACCTCTGACCCCACCCCGACCCGCCCCGCCCGGATGAGGGCGTCGGTGCCGTTTGCGTCGCCCCCGGCCGGGAAGCCAGCCGCACCACCGGCCCTGGGGAGGGACGATGCCGGTACTCGTGAAGAAGCTCTTGATCTGGGGGAGCGTCGCGTTCCTGATCTACTTCATGGCCTTCCGGCCGGACGGCGCGGCGGAGATGTTCAAGGCGATCGGGGCGGGACTGATGGCGATGGCGCAGGGCCTCGGTGACTTCCTCACCAGCCTGATGACCTGACGGACCGGGGCCGGCCCGAGCGGGGCGGCCCCGGTCGCGGATCCGGGATCCCCCCGGCGTCCGCGTCAGTGGTGGCCGGGGGGCCAGGGTGCCGGTGGCTGCTGGCCGTACCAGCCGGGCGGGCCGAAGCCGGCCGGGTGCACCGGGGGCGGCGGCGGGACGAGCACCACCGGGATCGGCACGACGGGCTCGTCCGGCGCCTCGACCGACCGCTGCGTGCCGTCCGGGAAGCGCAGGTGGTAGCGGTGCCCGTCCCAGATCCCGGCCGGCGCCTGCGGGTCCCGGCCCACGAAGAACGACCGGTACGCGCCGATCGCCTCCAGCAGTTCCCGTTCCTCCCGCGCGGTCCGTTCCCGGTCCGCCGGGCGTCGGTCCAGGCCGCGCAGCGCGCCGTCGCGCAGCAGCGCCAGCCGGGTCGCCGCGAACTGGTAGCCGCGCATCGCCTTCAGCCCGCCGTCGCCGGCCACCCGCTTGGCCCACACCCGGGCGGCGTGCCGTCGTCCCAGGCTGCTCAGCGCCGCCACCTCCGGTGGGGTGAGCCAGCCCGCCCGGACGTAGTCGGGCAGGGTCCGCTCGGTGAGCCGCCCCTCCCAGGCCCGGAGCCAGACGGCGAGCCCGACCATGCCGAAGAAGACCGGCACCATCACGCCGATGAAGCCGTACAGCATGATCAACGTCTGGCCGGTGGCCTGGGTGAGCGTCGGCAGCAGGTTCCAGAGGCCGTGCAGCATCATCGCCAGGAGCAGGCCGGCGAGCGGCGCGAGCACCCGGACGCCCCGGCTGGCGGCGCGCGCGGCGATGCCCAGCCCGACCCCGGTCATGGAGGTGAAGAGCGGGTGGGCGAAGCCGAAGAGCAGGATCCGGACGATGAAGATGGCGATGACCTGCTGCGTGCCGGTCGCCGGCCCGTATCGCTCCACGCCCGTGGCGTAGCCGTAGCCGCCCAGGTAGAGGATGTTCTCCACCATGGCGAACCCGATCGCGGAGAGCCCGCAGTAGACCAGGGCGTCGGTGATCCCGGAGATCTCCCGCCGCCGGAAGATCAGCAGCAGGAGCGGCCCGAGGGCCTTGGTCAGCTCCTCGATGAACGGCGCGACCAGCACCGCGGTCAGCGCGGTCGGCAGCCCCCATTCCTCGAACAGCCCGGCGGAGAACTCGTTGACGGTCAGCGAGGCCGCGGTGGAGACGAACGCGCCCCAGGCGAAGCAGAAGATCAGGTACTTCAGGGGCTCCGGTTCGTAGCGGTCCAGCCAGAGGAAACAGCCCACCAGCACCGGAACCGGGAGGATCGCGGCGACCACGCCGATCAGCAGTGCCTCGACGCCGAGGTTCTCGCCCAGGGTGAAGACCATGAACACCGCGCACGCCGCGATGAACAGGACGGTCCCGGCCAGCACCAGGAACCGGCGCCAACCCAGCCGGCGCAACGGCATCCGGGGCCCGGCCCCACCCGGCGGCGGGACGGCGGGCGCGGTCGGCGACGGCGGCAGGGGTGCGCCGGGCGGGGTGTCGGCCATGCGGTCAGCGTAGCCATCCCCGGCCGGCTGGTCCGGCCGCATTCACCCCGCTATGCTGCCGGCAGGTCACGAGCGCCAGCGTCAAGCCCCGGCTTGCTGGCCGGCAACCCTCGTCGAGTTCGCGGTGGGGTGCCCCGGGTGATGACCGGGCCCGGCCCGATCCGCGTGCCGGGCAAGCGCGGACCCCGCCCGTGTGCCCACCCGGGGTCCCCAGGACCCGGAGGTCGGCCATGACCGTCACCCTCGTACCCCCGCCCGCGCCGCAGCCGCCCGCCGTCGCCGCGCCGCTCGACGTGCTCGGCGTGCCCGGCCAGGTCAACCTGGACTACGCGGCCACCGCGCCCTGCGCGCGGGTCGCCGCCGACGCGGTGGCCGAACTGCTTCCCTGGTACGCCAGCGTGCACCGCGGCGCGGGCGCGCTGTCGCGGCGCTGCACCCTCGCCTACGAACGCGCCCGGCAGACGGTCGGCGACTTCCTCGGCGCCCGCGCCGACGACCACGTGGTCTTCACCCGCAACACGACCGACGCGCTGAACCTGCTGGCCCGGGCGCTGCCCGCCGGCACCACGGTGGTCACCTTCGGCGGGGAGCACCACGCCAACCTGTTGCCCTGGCCGCGCGGCTCGGTCCGGCTGCCGGTGCCCGGGGACCCCGCCGGGGCGGTCCGCGCGCTGGACGCGGCGCTCGGCGAGCTGCGCCGGCCGGACGCGGGGGGCGGGTCGGGGCCCGCGCGCCCCGGCGCCGGGCACGGCCCGCCCGTGCTGGTCGCGGTGACCGCCGCGAGCAACGTGACGGGCGAGCGCTGGCCGGTGGCCGAGCTGGCCCGGGTGGCCCGGCGGCACGGGGCCCGGATCGCGGTGGACGCCGCGCAGCTCGCCCCGCACGCCCCGGTGGACGTCGCCGCCCTCGACGTCGACTACCTCGCCGTCTCCGGCCACAAGCTGTACGCGCCGTTCGGCGCGGGGGTGCTCGTCGGGCGGGCGGACTGGCTGGACGCCGCGCCGCCGTACCTGGCCGGCGGGGGCGCCACCAGCCATGTCGGTGCGGCCACCCACGACGTACGGTGGGCGGCCGGCCCGGCCCGGCACGAGGCGGGCACGCCGAACCTGCTCGGCGCGGTCGCCCTGGCGGCGGTCTGCGCCGCCCTGGCCGACGCCGACCGGGCCGCCCTGCACGACGCCGAGCAGGCCCTGCTGACCCGGCTGCGCGAGGGCATCGCAGCCCTGCCGCACGTGCTGGAGCTGCGCGCGTTCGGGCCGGCGGCGCCCCGGGTGGGCATCGTGTCGTTCGTGGTGGCCGGCCGCGACTCGGCGGAGGTGGCGGCGGAGCTGGCCGCGAGGTACGGCATCGGGGTGCGCGACGGCCTCTTCTGCGCCCACCCGCTGGCCCGGCGGCTGCTCGGCGAGGCGGCCGCCCGCAGCGGCCGGCGGGACCTGCCGCCGACCGCCCTGCGCGCCAGCATCGGCCTGGGCAGCACGACCGGGCACGTGGACCGGCTGCTCGCCGCCCTCGCCGCGCTGGCCTGACCGACCGGGAGCGCCCGCCGGCCGGGGGCCGGCGGGCGCAGCCGACGCCGGGGGCACGACCGCCGGGTCGCCGCGCGGGCCGCACCGGCGCCGCGACGCGTACCCGTCAGGTCCCTTCCGCCGCGGGCACCGGCGCGCTCGCGCGGGTGCGCTGGATCAGCACGACGCACGCCAGCACCGCCAGCGCCGCCGCGATCGAGGCGGGGGTGACGCTCTCGCCGAGCAGCAGCGCCGACCAGACCAGGGTGAGCACCGGCTGCGCGAGCTGGATCTGGCCGACCTGCGCGATGCCGCCCCGGGCCAGGCCCGCGTACCAGGCGAAGAAGCCGAGGAACATGGAGACCAGGGTGAGGTAGCCGAACGCCGACCAGGCGACGGTGTCGGCGTGCGGAGGAGCGGCCACGGCGGCGACGACCATGACGGGGACGGTGACCGGCAGCGAGAGCAGCAACGCCCAGCAGATCGTCCGGGCGCCGCCCAGCTCGCGGGCGAGCGCGCCGCCCTCGGCGTACCCCAGGCCGCAGAGCACGACCGCCGCGAGCAGGAACAGGTCGGGCGGGGAGAGCGCACCGCGCACCGCGCCGCTGGCGCCGAGGAAGGCGAGCACCGCCAGCAGCCCGCCGGCGCTCGCGACCCAGAACAGCGGCGGCGGTCGCTCGCCGGCCCGCAGCACCGCGAACACGGCGGTCATGGCGGGCAGCACGGTGATGACGACCGCGCCGTGCGCGGAGGTCTGGGTGATGAGCGCCAGCGAGGTGAACAGCGGGAATCCGACGACGACGCCCAGGGCGACGATCGTCAGCCGCCGCCACTGGCCGCGGGTGGGCCGCGGTGCGCCGGTGAAGCGCAGGTACGCCCAGGCCAGCAGCCCCGCGCCGGCGGCCCGACCGAAGGCGACGAACCACGGGTCGAGCTGCTGCACGGCGACGCGGGTGGCGGGCAGCGACATGCTGAAGGCGAGCACGCCCAGCGCGCCGAGGGCGAGACCGATCGTCCGGTCCGCCGTTACCGTGGTCCTGACAGTAGCGCTACTGTTCCCGTTCATGAATGACGGTAACGCAGCCGACCGCGTCATCCAAGATCTGCGTGGGCTCGTGGCCGGCGCGGATCCCGGCACGCGGCTGCCCTCGGTGCGCGAGCTGACCGCCCGGCACCAGGCCTCGCCGGTCACCGTCGCCGAGGCCGTCCGGCAGCTGGTGGCCCAGGGGCTCGTCGAGACGCGGTCCGGCAGGGGCACCTTCGTGGCCGCCCCGCCGCGTGAGTGGCGGGCGCCCGACCTGTCGTGGCAGACCGTGGCGCTCGGCCCGCGCCGGCCGGGCGAGGACGAGATGCAGGCGCTACTCGCGTTACCGCCCGCCGGCGCGATCCCGCTCTCCGGCGGCTACCTGGACGCGGATCTGCAACCCGCCGCCGCGCTCGGCGCCGCGCTCACCCGCGCCGCCCGGCAGCCCGCGTCCTGGCAGCGTGGGCCGGCCGAGGGACGCGAGGACCTGCGCGCCTGGTTCGCCCGCGAGGCCGGGGCCGGGCTGCGCGCCGAGGACATGGTGATCTGCCCGGGCGGGCAGGCCGCGCTGTCGTCCGCGCTGCGGGCGCTCGCCACGCCCGGCGACACCCTGCTCGTCGAGTCGCCGACCTACCTGGGCGCCCTGGCCGCCGCCCGGGCGGCCGGCCTCCGGGTGGTGCCCGTGCCCGCCGACGCCGACGGCGTACGGCCCGACCAGCTCGCCGCCGCGTTCGCCCGCACCGGCGCCCGGCTGTTCTACTGCCAGCCGCTGTACGCCAACCCGCACGGCGCGACGCTGGCGGACCACCGCCGGGCCCAGGTCGCAGAGGCCGTACGCGACGCCGGGGCGTTCCTGATCGAGGACGACTACGCCCGCGACCTCACCATCGACGGCCAGGCCCCGCCGCCGCTGGCCGCCGACGACCCCGACGGGCACGTCGTCTACCTGCGTTCGCTGACCAAGTCGACCGCTCCCGGGCTGCGCGTCGCCGCGATCGGCGCCCGTGGCCCGGCCGGCGCCCGGCTGCGGGCGGCCCGGCTGCTCGACGACTTCTTCGTCGCCGGCCCACTGCAACAGGCCACGCTCGAGTTCGTCACCGCCCCGGCCTGGACGCGGCACCGCCGCGCCCTGCGCACCGCGCTGCGTACCCGCCGCGAGGCGCTGCTGACCGCGCTCCGCCGGCACCTCCCGGAGCTCGCCCGGCAACCGGTCCCGCGCGGCGGCCTGCACCTCTGGGCCCGCCTGCCGGAGGGCACCGACGACGTCGCGCTCACCGCCGCCGCGGCCGCCGAGGGCGTCGTCGTCTTCCCCGGCCGCCCCTGGTACGCCGCCGAACCCCCGGCCCCCCACCTACGCCTCACCTACGCCGCCGCCCCACCCGAGCTCATGGACGAGGCCGTCCACCGCCTCGCCCGCGCCCTGCGGGCCTGAGCGGGTCGACGGAGGTGCGGTCAGCCGACCGGCGGGGCGGTGGGCGGCTTCGGGACCCCCTCCCGCTCACCCTCACCGCGCGGCCGGTCCTGGTCGCCGAAGGACTGCCGGACCCCGCGGTTCGCCTCCTCCTGGGTGACGCCCGAGGCCACCATCAGGTCGCTGGCGGTGGTGCGCACCTGCGCGACCACCACGCTGCCGGAGAAGCCGACCCCCTCGGCGTACGCCCGGCCGGCCTCGCTGACCGCCCGCAGCGCCCGCTCCCGGGACTGCTCCGGCTCGTCGCCGACGGCGAACTCGTGCTTGAGCAGGCGCACCGACTCGGCGAGGTGGGCCACCGCGTCGGGCATCGTCTCCGGGATGGGCTCCTCGTCCTCGATCAGGGTCACCGCGCGCCGGGTCAGGGTGCCGGCGTTGCGCATCGCCCGGTCGATCGGGCCGGCGGCCTCGGCGTAGTGGGTGAGCTCGTCCCGCCGGTGCCACCGCACCGGCGAGAGCATGGCGGTCTCCTTCGCCCCCTCGATGGCCTCGGTGAAGGCGGTCAGCTCCTCCTGGTTGTTGCGCAGCCGGTCCAGTGCCCGTTGGGCCTTGTCCCGGTCCCGTTCCCGCAGGGCGTTCGCCGTGACGTCGAGCTGGGCGGCGAGCAGGTCCAGGGCGGGCCGGGCGGCGCGGTTGATGACCCGCAGCGGGTTGAGTGGCAGCAGGATCGCGGTGACCAGCAGCGCGATGCCGCCGCCGATGAACGCGTCGATGAACCGGGGGATCTCCAGGTTCTCGGTCGACGGGCTGAGCGTGACGATCAGCACCGCCGTGGCCGCCGCCTGGATGACGATGGCCACGCTGGCGCCCGCGAAGATGGTCAGCACGATGGCCAGGGTGACCACCAGGCCGAGCTGCCAGGGGCCGGTGCCGAGCAGGTAGATGAGGAAGTCGCCGACGGCGACCCCGATCGCCACCCCGACGATCAGCTCCACCGTGCGGCGGAACCGCTGGCCGACCGAGGCGGCGAGGGTGCCGACCGCGGAGATCGGCGCGAAGACCGGCTGCGGGTTGCCGAGCAGCTCGTGCGCCGCCAGCCAGGACAGTCCGGCGGCGAGGCCGGCCTGCACGGCGAGGCCCATCGCCATCCGCAGCCGGTGCAGGCGGTCGTGCAGGGTGGCCTTGCTGCGGTGGCGCAGCTGTTCCACCGCACCGGCGATCCGGGCCCCGTCGACGTCCGCCGCCCGGTCACGCAGGATGGCGCGTCGCACCAGTGAGGGTCGACGGTCCCGGGCCACGGCCATGGCGGGGACTACCCGAGCCGCGCCGGGTGAATCCTCGGCGCGGCCGGCGGTACGGCAGACTCGACCGGGTGGTCGACCTTCTCGACCGGTGGCGGGCCGCGGCCCGGGGCGCCGGAATGACCGACGTGGCGGAGCTGAACCGGGTGGGTGAGGACCTGCTGACCCGCTGGCGGGAGCCGCACCGGCACTACCACGACGCCGACCACCTGGCGGCCGTCCTCGACGTGGTCGACGCCCACGCGCCGGCGGCCGGGCGGCCGGACCTGGTGCGCCTCGCGGCCTGGTGCCACGACGCGGTCTACGACCCGCGCGCCGGGGGCGACGCCAACGAGCGCGACAGCGCGGCGCTCGCCGGCACGCTGCTCACCAGGGCGGGCCTGCCGGCCGACGCCGTGGCCGAGGTCCGCCGGCTGGTGCTGCTCACCGCCGGGCACGCCGTGGCGCCGGGCGACGCCGACGGCGCGCTGCTCTGCGACGCCGACCTCGCCGTCCTGGCGACGCCGCCCGAGGCGTACGACCGCTACGCCGCGGCGATCCGCCGGGAGTACGCGCACGTGCCCGAGCCGGCCTTCCGGGCCGGCCGCGCCCGGGTGCTCGCCGGTCTGCTCGCCCTGCCGGCGCTGTTCCGGCTGCCGGAGCCGGCCCGGCGCTGGGAGGCCCGCGCCCGTGCCAACCTGACCCGCGAACTATCCACCCTCCCCTAACCCCTCACCCCGCCCCCGCCCTCCCGCCCTCCCGCCCTCCCGCGTCGATCATGGAGTTGTGGTGGGCAAGAAGCGCCCCTTCGTGGCTTTTGCTAGGCACCACAACTGCATGATCGACGCAGTGTGCGAGGGGCGGGAGGTCGACGGGGGTGCGGGGCGGTTCGGGGCGCGGGCGGGCCAGGTGCTTGGGGCGGCGCAGCCCGGCCTGCCGGAGCAGCCGCACCAGCTCCCGGCTCGGCACCACCCGGGCGCCCAGCCAGACCGCCATGGCGAACCGCTCGGCGGGAATGTCGTAGTGGTCCCGGTCGAACCCCCGGCGGGGCACCCCCAGCGCCTCGGCGAAGGCGTGCAGCTCGGCCGGGGAGACGTCGCTGATCAGGTGGGACCAGAGCCGCCCCCGCCACGGCCAGGCGGGCCGGTCCAGGTAGAGCATGTCGGCCAAACTACCCCGCCCGAGGGCCGGTTGGTGATCGCGCGGGACCGACCGTAGCCTCGGCGACATGGCCGGATCCCCCCTCCTCGACGACCTGCGGGCGGCGCTCGGCGACGACGCCGTGCTGACCGACCCGGACCTGCTGCGGATGCACGAGCGGGACGAGGCCGACCTCTGTGCCGCCGGCACGCCCCTGGTCGTGGTCCGTCCCCGCACCACCGGACAGGTGGCCGCCGCGCTGCGGGCCGCCGCGCGGCACGGCGTGCCGGTGGTGCCGCAGGGGGCGCGCACGGGGCTGGCCGGCGCGGCCAACGCCGTCGACGGCGCGATGGTACTGAGCACCGTCGCGATGGACGCCGTCCTGGAGATCGACCCGGTGAGCCGGATCGCCGTGGTGCAGCCCGGCGTGGTCAACGCGACGCTCGCCGCCGCCGTGGCCGAGCAGGGGCTCTGGTACCCGCCCGACCCGGGCTCGTGGGAGTCGTCCACGATCGGCGGGAACGTCGCCACCAACGCCGGCGGCATGTGCTGCGTCAAGTACGGGGTCACCACCGAGTACGTGCTGGGCCTGGAGGTGGTGCTCGCCTCCGGCGAGGTGCTGCGCACCGGCCGGCGCACCGCCAAGGGCGTGGCCGGGTACGACCTCACCCGGCTCTTCGTCGGCTCCGAGGGCACACTCGGCGTGATCACCGAGGTGACCGTGGCGCTGCGGCCCGCCCCGGCGCAGTCGCTGACCATGGTGGCGGTCTTCCCGTCCACCGCCGCCGCCGGCGCGGCCGTCGCCGACATCGCCGCCCGGGGGCTCTCCCCCAGCCTGCTGGAGCTGCTCGACCGGACGCACCTGCGGGCGATCGAGGCGTACCGGCCGATGGGGCTGCGGACGGACGCGCAGGCGCTGCTGCTGGCCTCCGCCGACACCGGCTCCCGCGCGGCCGACGACCTGGCCGGCCTGGCCGCGGTCTGCGAGTCGGCCGGCGCCGACGAGGTCTACGCGGCCACCGACGCCGTGGAGGCGGCGGCCCTGTTGCAGGCCCGCCGGCTCGCGCACCCGGCAATGGAGAAGTTCGCGGCGGAGACCTACCCGGGCGGCAACGGCGGCCTGGTCATCGACGACGTGGCGGTGCCCCGCGGCGCGTTGGCGGCGCTGCTCGACGGGGTGGCCCGGATCGCGCTGGAGTGCGACGTGCCGATCGGCGTGGTCGGCCACGCCGGGGACGGCAACATGCACCCGAACATCGTGGTGGACCGGGCCGACCCGGCGAGCCTCGAACGCGGCCGGCGCGCGTTCGACGAGATCATGCGGCTCGGCCTCGACCTGGGCGGCACCTGCACCGGCGAGCACGGCGTGGGCCTGCTCAAGCGGGACTGGCTGGCCCGCGAGATCGGCCCGGTGGGCGTACGCGTGCACCAGGCGATCAAGGCGGCGCTGGACCCGGCCGGCCTGCTCAACCCGGGCAAGGTTCTCTGACCGCCGCGGTCCGGGCGCGGGCGGCGCAGGTCCGTCAGGCGGTCATCTCGGCCGGGGTGGCCTGGGTGAGCAGCAGCAGGATCTCGTGCGCGATCGGCGGGTGCTCCTCGCCCGGGCAGTCCTGGGACGTGACCAGGCCGGCCGAGGTGATCAGGCTGGACGTCAGCGCGTCGATGCAGACGACCTGGTAGCGCCGGACCTGGTCGGACTCCTTCGCCAGCCCCGGGTCGGCGAGCAGCCCCTGGAGCCGGGTGACGTGTTCCGGGTTGAGCACGCCGGTCGACGTCACGCCGTCGCCGGCGCAGTCGACGCACTCCCACCTGCCGTCCGGTTCCACGTTGAGCGTGCGCAGCGGGCCGTCCGTACCGACCCGCTGCAGGAGGCTGACCTCGCCCTTCCCGGCCGTCGCCGCGTCGCCGGGCCCCCGCTGCGACAGCCCGCTGCCGGCCGGTCCCGGCGCGGGGCCGTCGGCGGCGCTTCCGGGCAGCGAGCAGCCGACGAGCGCGGCGGCCAGCAGGGCGGCGGCGGACACCCGGGCCGGACGCGACCAGGAAACGGGGGGCACGCGCCGGAACCTAACCCACCGTGGGTGAGGGCCGGAACCGCTGACCGGGGTCGGGCGGCGAACGTAGGGGGTGGCTCGGGGCCGGGCCGGTCAGCGGGACGAGGACGGCACTTCGGCCTGGTCGTCGTCCGCGCCGCGGTCCGCCGCGAAGCCCCGCACGTCGGGCGCGCCGAGCCGGGCGGCGTCGGCCGTGGCGTCGTCGGGCATCAGCTGGGACTGGCGTTCCGCCTCCACCCGGGCCCGGTAGTGCTCCACCTCGCGGGCCCGGGTGGCCTCGTCCCAGCCGAGCACCGCGCCCATCAGTTCGGCCGCGTGGCCCACCGACTCCAGGCCCCGGTGCGCCGTCTCGAAGGAGATCCGGGTCCGCCGGGTGAGCACGTCCTCCAGGTGCAGCGCCCCCTCGGCCCGGGCCGCGTACGTCACCTCGGCGGCCAGGTATTCCGGGGCGCCGGCCAGCGGGGAGGCGAGCAGCGGGTCCGCGTCGATCAGCGCGAGCAGGTCGCGGGTGAGGGTGCCGTAGCGCTCCAGCAGGTGCTCGACCACCCCGACCGGCAGCCCGTGCCGGCGGGCCAGGTCCGCCCGGTCCCGCCACATCGCCGGGTAGCCGTCGGCACCGAGCAGCGGCAGGTCGGCGGTGCGGGAGGGGCGTACGGCACCGAGCCGGTGGGCGGCCCGGTCGACCACGTCGGAGGCCATCACCCGGTACGTCGTGTACTTGCCGCCGGCCACCAGCAGCAGGCCGAGCATCGGCTCGAAGACGGCGTGCTCGCGGGACAGCTTGGAGGTGGAGTCGGCCTCGCCGGCCAGCAGCGGGCGCAGCCCGGCGTAGACCCCCTCGATGTCGGCCGTCGTGAGCGGCCGGTCGAGCACCGTGTTGACCTGGTCCAGCAGGTATTCGATGTCCCGCGCGGACGCGGCCGGGTGGGACCGGTCCAGCCGCCAGTCGGTGTCGGTGGTGCCGATGATCCAGTGCCCGCCCCAGGGGATGACGAAGAGCACGCTGGTGGCCGTACGCAGGATCAGCCCGGCCTCGCCGGTGATCGCCGAGCGGGGCACCACCAGGTGCACGCCCTTGGAGGCCCGGACCCGGATGCCGGGGCGCAGCCCGACGTCGTTCAGCATCCGCGACATGTCGTCGCTCCACACGCCGGTGGCGGCGATGACGGTGCGGGCACGCACCTCGAACTCGGCGTCCGGGGAGCCGGGGGGCGCCTCCAGGTCGCGGACCCGCACGCCGGTGACCTCGCGGGCCTGCCGGATCAGCCCGACCGCCCGGGTGCTGGTCACCACGGACGCGCCGAGGCTGGCCGCCGTGCGGGCCAGGGTCACCACCAGCCGCGCGTCGTCGACCTGACCGTCGTAGTAGCGGATCGCGCCGGCCACGGCGTCGGCCCGCAGGCTGGGGAAGACCCGGCGGGCCCCCTCGCGGGTCAGGTGCCGGTGCAGCGGCATGCCACGCCCGCCGCCGAAGACCCCGGCGAAGGCGTCGTAGGCCGCCACGCCGGCGCCGTAGTAGGAGCGGCGGAACAGCCGCGCGGGCAGGCCGCGCACGCCCTGCCCGTCGGGCAGCGGGACCAGGATGGGCACCGGCCGGACCAGGTGCGGAGCCAGCCGGGTGGCGAGCAGCCCACGCTCGGTCAGCGCCTCGTGCACCAGGTGGAACTCCAACTGCTCCAGGTAGCGCAGGCCCCCGTGGATGAGCTTGCTGGAGCGGCTGGAGGTGCCGGCGGCGTAGTCGCGCGCCTCCACCAGAGCCACCTTCAGCCCGCGCGAGGCGGCGTCCAGGGCGGCCCCCGCTCCGGTCACGCCACCGCCGATGACCAGCACGTCGAAGCGTTCGGCCCGCAGGCGGCGCAGGTCGGCGGCCCGGCGCTCGGGGGAGAGCTGGCCGGCCGTCGTTCGAGACACGTTGGGGTCGCGCACCCGTCCACGGTAACGGTCGCCGCCAGCGGGCGGGACAGCCCGTCCGCGCCGTACTGTCGCAGGATGGAGGTCGGCCCCCCGTTTCCCGCTGGTCAGCCCGCCCCACGCCCGCCGGCCGCGCCCGGCCGACAGAGCCCCTGGGCGGTGGTGGCGGCGGCGGTGACCGGCTGCTGGACGGTCGGGCTCGTCGTGGTCGGCCAGAGCGGCGGGTGGCTGGCCGACCAGATCGTGCTGGCCTCCGGGCTGGACCGCGTGGTCTGGCTCTGGCCGGCGACCGTGCTGTTCACCGTGCTGCTGGTCGGCGCCCCCGCGCTGACGCTCGCCCTGCTGCCCCGCTCGGCGGCGGTCCGTGCCGCCGGCCGGGCCTGGCTGGCGGCGGCGCTCGCGCTCGGCGCGCTGGGGCTGCTCCGGGCGATCCCGCCGGTGCACCACGAGGCGTACCTCGCCGCGCTGGCCGCCACGGCCGCGCTGGCCGCCCTCGTCCTGCGGGCGCTGGCCCGCCGCGCGGCCGTCGTGACGCCCCGGGCGTCCGCGCCGCCCGCCACGCTGCTCGGGGTGGCCGGCGGGCTGGCGCTGCTGCTGCCCTGGGTCTGGCTGGGGGCGCTCGGCGGGCTGCTGGAGACGGTGCTCGCGGGAGTCGCCGCCGGCGCGGTGGGCGTGCTGGCCGCGGCGCTGCTGGACGACGCCTTCTGGTCGCGCTTCACGGTCGGCGAGCCACCCCGGCCGGCCCGGTTGGTGCTGGTCGGCGGGCTGGTCGCCGGGGTCGCGCTGCTGCTGCTCGCCGCCGGGGTCGGGCAGTCCGGGGCCCAACTCCCCCTGCTGCTGACCCTGCCACCGGCCGGCTTCGCGCTGGCGGCCCTGCACGCGGCGGCCCGCCGCCCGGCCCCCGCCGGCCCGGCCCGCCCTCCGGGCACCGCGCCCGCCGGGCCCTCGGGCCCCCTCCCGGCCGGGCGGCCGGGCACGGGCGCCGTCCGGCCCGCGGCCCGTTGGCTGGTCGGGCTCGGCGTGCTCGGCCCGCTGGCCTTCACCGACCCCGAGGAGATCACCCTCGTCCTGGCCGGCACCCGCGACGTGCCGTTCTGGGTGGCCGCCGCCGCGGGCGCCGGGCTCGCCGTCGCGGCCGTCCTCGCCGTGGCGTACGGCGTGCTGCTGACCCGGGGCCGGCGGCCGAGCCGACGGGTCGCCGCGGCGACCGCCGGCGCCCTGCTGGTCGGCCTCGGCGTGGTGGCCGTCGGCGCGGGCCAGCCCGGCCTGCACGGCGAGCGGCTGTTCGTGGTGCTCCGCGAGCAGGCTGACCTCGGTGGCGTCCCGGCGACGACCGGTCGGGCCGGCCGGGACGCCCGGGTCGGCGAGGTCCACCGGCGGCTGGTCGCGACCGCCGAGCGGACCCAGGCCGACCTGCGGCGGGACCTGCGCCGGCTGCGGCTGGAGCACACCCCCTACTACCTGGTGAACGCGGTCGAGGTGGCGGGCGGGCCGGCGGTGCGGGCCTGGCTGTCGCGCCGGCCGGAGGTGGCCCGGGTGCTGGTCAGCCAGCGGGTGCGACCGCTGCCCGCGCCGGCCGGCCGCAGTCGGGGCACCGCGCCCGCGCCCGCCGGCCCGGAGTGGAACGTCCGGATGCTCGGCGCGGACCGGGTCTGGTCCCAGCTCGGGGTGGACGGCTCCGGGATCGTGGTGGGCAGCTCGGACTCGGGCGTGGACGGCGGGCACCCCGCCCTGGCGGGCGGCTTCCGGGGCGGCGACGACTCCTGGCACGACCCGTGGGACGGCACCCGGGCGCCGACCGACCAGGGCGGGCACGGCACCCACACGGTGGGCAGCGCGGTGGGCCGGGGCGGCATCGGGGTGGCCCCGGGCGCCCGGTGGGTCGGCTGCGTCAACCTGGACCGCAACCTGGGCAACCCCGCGTACTACCTGGACTGCCTCCAGTTCATGCTGGCGCCCTTCCCGGCCGGCGGGGACCCGTTCGCCGACGGGCGCCCGGCGCGCGCCCCGGACGTCCTCACCAACTCGTGGGGCTGCCCGGCGATCGAGGGCTGCGACCCGGGCGTGCTCCGGCCGGCCACCGCCGCCCTGGACGCCGCCGGCATCATGGTGGTGGCCGCGGCCGGCAACACCGGGCCGTACTGCGGCTCGATCGACGACCCACCCGCCCCCTACGCGGACGTGCTGACCGTCGGCGCGGTGGATCGGCAGCGCCGGGTGACCAGCTTCTCGTCGCGGGGACCGGTGCCGGGGGCGACCAAGCCGGACCTGGTCGCGCCGGGCGACGAGGTGCTGTCGGCGATGCCGGGCGGCGGGTACGCCACCCTGAGCGGCACCTCGATGGCGACCCCGCAGGTGGCCGGCGTGGTGGCGCTGATGTGGTCGGCCAACCCGGCGCTGGTCGGCGACCTGCCCCGCACCCGGCAGATCCTGCGGGACACCGCGACCCGGGCCGAGGCGACGTACGCCTCCCGGACGGACACCTGCGGCGGCGACGCGAACATCACCGGCGCCGGCCTGGTCGACGCGTACGCCGCCGTCCAGGCGGCGCGGGGGTGAGGGCCGGGTCAGCGCAGCCGGTCGAGCAGTTCCCGCGACCGCCGCACCACCAGGGTCGTCGCGTCCGCGTCGTACGACGGCAGCGTGCTGTCGGTGAACAGGTGCTGGTCGCCCGGATAGACGAACAGCTCGGCGAGGTCGGAGCCGACGATGCCGACCAGCTCGCGGGCGGCGTCGATGTCGCCCTCCAGGGCGAAGAACGGGTCGGCGTCCATGCCGTGGATCTGCACCGGGACCCCGGCGGGCCAGGGGCCGACGGCCCATTCGCCGGTGACGGGCAGGCAGGATTCGTAGAGCAGCGCGCCCCGGGCGCCGGGCCGGGTCTGGGCGAGCCGCTGGGCGGTGGCGGCGCCCCAGGAGAAGCCGCCGTAGACCAGACCGACGGGCAGGTCGGCCACGGCGCGGTCGGCGCGCTCGCGGAGCGCCTCGCCCCCGATGCGCTTCGTCAGCGCGAAGCCCTCGTCGAGGGTCGCCGGTCGCTCGCCGTCGAACAGGTCCGGCGTGTGCACGGTGTGCCCGCCGGCCCGCAACCGTTCGGCGAACTCGCGCACCCCGTCGGTGACCCCACGCAGGTGGTGGAACAGAACGACGTCGGCCATCTCTACACTCCTGTCAACAGACGACAACGATCGAATGATCCATGATTCTAGAACGGTCGAGAAATGTCGAGCAATGAGCGGATCCCGGACTACGACCTCGACGAGATGCTCGTGGTCACCGCGCCCGCGCAGCTCCGCGCGTTGGCCGATCCCCTGCGCGCGACCCTCCTGGAGCTGCTCCTGGAACGGGCCGCCACGGTGACCGAACTGGCCCGGGCGGTCGATCGGCCCAAGAGCAGCGTCGCCTACCACGTGAACGCCCTCGTCGACGCCGGCCTGCTCCGGGTGGTGCGGACCCGGCGGGTGCGGGCGATCGACGAGCGGTACTACGGCCGAGTCGCCCGCACGCTCTACATCGGCGCGCTCACCCGCCCCGAGGACAAGCGGGTCGCGACCGCCGTCAACGGGCTCGCGGAGGCGGTCGCCGAGTCCGCCGCGGCCCACGCCGCCGACCATCTGCGCTGCACCCTCGTCCACGCCCGCATCCCGGTCGAGGAGGTACGCGCATTCTGGGCCGAGGTGCAGGCGCTGGCCCGCCGCTTCGCCCAGATCCCCCGGTCCGGCGATCAGGTCTACGGGTTCGTCGCCGGCCTCTACCCCACCGACGCGCCGACCCTCCCCGAGCCCGACCCGGAGCCGGAGCCGGAGCCGGAGCCGGCCGGCTGACGCGACCGGGTCGCATCGCGGCACGCCACGGCGGCCCGCCGGCCGGGTGGCGCCGACAGGGCCCCTTCCCGACAGGAACGCTCCGGTGATCTAGGGTCGGCGTCCATGGACCTGGAGATCGTCGAGCTGGGGCCCGACCAGCGGCCCGCCGTGGTGGAGCTCTGCGGGCGGGCACTCGACCTGCCGGAGGACGCGGCCGAGGCGCCGGCGATCGTGGACGCGCTCTGGGCGCGGGCCGGCAGTCACCGTCCGGTGGTCGCGTGGGGCGCGTACCGGGAGGGGCGCCTCGTGGGCGTGCTCGTCGGCTCCCTCGCCGTCGGCGACGGCGACGCCCGTGGTCACGTCGACCTGGTCGCGGTGGCGCCGGAGCAGCGGCGGCGGGGTGTCGGGCGGGCGCTGCTGGCGGTCGCCGAGGCGCGGTTCGCCGGCCTCGGCGCGGCCGAGGTGCTGCTCGCCGGCAACCCGCCGTACTACGCCTGGCCCGGCATCGACGTGCGCTACACCCCGGCGGTCTGCGCCGCGCTGGCGCTCGGCTACCGGCAGGACCGGACGGCGTGGAACATGACCGCCGACCTGTCGTACGACGACTCGCCCGCGCTGCGTCCGACGGAGCCCGCGGAGACGCGGCTGGCCGGGCGGGGGGTGACGGTCCGCCGCGCCGGGGCGGGCGACCTGCCGGCGCTGGTGGAGTTCGCCCGCGCCACCTTCGGCGGGGCCTGGGACGCCGAGCTGGCCGGCTCGGTGGGCCGGGAGGGGGCGGGCTGTCACCTGGCCGAGCGCGACGGCGAGGTGCTCGGTTTCGCCGCGTACGGCTCGTCCCGGCCGAGCTGGTTCGGCCCGATGGGCACCGCCCCGGCCGCCGAGGGCTCGGGGATCGGCGGGGTGCTGCTGCGCCGGTGCCTGCGCGACCAGCGGGCGGCGGGCGTGACGGCGGCACAGATCGGCTGGGTGGGGCCGGTCCCCTTCTACTCGGGCAGCGCGGGTGCCCGGATCGAACGCGTCTTCTTCCTGTACCGCAAGGCGCTCGGGGCCTGACAACAGGGCAAACGGGACATAGATCCTTATAATGCCATTCGCCCGCATCGGTGATCGTCCGCGCCCTACCGTTTCGGTAGAGGAGGCAGCCATGACCACGGACGACGAACGCCCCGGCCCCCTGCCGTTCGACCGGCTCGACTACGGCGACGCCGAGCAGCAGGCGGAGATGTTTGGCGTCGACGAGCCGGCCGACGAGCCGGTGACGCTGGTCGACGAGCCGGTGCAGATCCCGCAGCCGTACGACCGGGCGCAGAAGAGACGCAACCAACGGCCACTGCCGACGTGACAGCGAAAGGGGCGGACCGCTGACGCGGCCCGCCCCTTCCGGCGTTGGAGCTGGACTCAGAAGTCCATGTCCCCGCCACCCGGACCAGCCGGGGCGGCCGGGGTCTTCTCCGGCTTGTCCGCCACGACGGCCTCGGTGGTGAGGAAGAGCGCCGCGATCGACGCGGCGTTCTGCAGCGCCGAGCGGGTCACCTTGGCCGGGTCGATGATGCCCGCGGCCAGCAGGTCGACGTACTCACCGTTGGCGGCGTTGAGGCCGTGACCCGGGTTGAGGTTGCGGACGTGCTCGACGACCACGCCACCCTCGAGACCGGCGTTGACGGCGATCTGCCGCAGCGGGGCGTCCAGCGCGATCTTGACGATCTGCGCGCCGGTCGCCTCGTCGCCGACCAGGTCCAGCTTGTCGAAGGCGGTCTTGCCGGCCTGCACCAGCGCGACGCCACCACCCGGGACGATGCCCTCCTCGACGGCGGCCTTCGCGTTGCGGACGGCGTCCTCGATGCGGTGCTTGCGCTCCTTCAGCTCGACCTCGGTGGCCGCGCCGACCTTGATCACCGCGACGCCGCCGGCCAGCTTGGCCAGCCGCTCCTGCAGCTTCTCGCGGTCGTAGTCGGAGTCGCTCCGGTCGATCTCGGCCCGGATCTGGTTGACCCGGCCCTGGATCTGCTCGGCGTCGCCGGCACCGTCGACGATGGTGGTCTCGTCCTTGGTCACCACGACCTTGCGGGCGCGGCCCAGCATGTCGAGGCCGACGGCGTCCAGCTTGAGGCCGACCTCCTCGCTGATGACCTGGCCACCGGTGAGGATGGCGATGTCGGCCAGCATGGCCTTGCGGCGGTCACCGAAGCCCGGCGCCTTGACGGCGACGGACTTGAAGGTGCCCCGGACCTTGTTGACGACCAGGGTCGCCAGGGCCTCGCCCTCGATGTCCTCGGCGATGATCAGCAGCGGCTTGCCCGACTGCATGACCTTCTCCAGGATCGGGAGCAGGTCCTTCACCGACGAGATCTTGCTGTTGACGATCAGGAGGTAGGGGTCGTCGAAGACGGCCTCCATGCGCTCCGGGTCGGTCATGAAGTAGGCCGAGATGTAGCCCTTGTCGAAGCGCATACCCTCGGTGAGCTCCAGCTCCAGCCCGAAGGTGTTGCTCTCCTCGACGGTGATGACGCCTTCCTTGCCCACCTTGTCCATCGCCTCGGCGATGATCTCGCCGACGCTGGTGTCACCGGCGGAGATGGAGGCGGTGGAGGCGATCTGCTCCTTGGTCTCGACGTCCTTGGCGAGCTTGAGCAGCTCCTCCGAGACGCTGGCCACGGCGGCCTCGATCCCCCGCTTCAGGGCGATCGGGTTGGCACCGGCGGCCACGTTGCGCAGGCCCTCGCGGACCAGGGCCTGGGCCAGGACGGTCGCCGTCGTCGTGCCGTCACCGGCGACGTCGTCGGTCTTCTTCGCGACCTCCTTGACCAGCTCGGCGCCGATCTTCTCGTAGGGGTCCTCGAGCTCGATCTCCTTGGCGATGCTCACACCATCGTTGGTGATGGTGGGGGCACCCCACTTCTTCTCGAGGACGACGTTGCGGCCCTTGGGGCCGAGGGTCACCTTCACGGCGTCGGCGAGCTGGTTCATGCCCCGCTCGAGGCCGCGGCGCGCCTCTTCGTCGAACGCGATCATCTTGGCCATACGGCGTTGTCCTCCTGGACACTCACGGGCCACCCGAGTGTGTGTCCCGGATGGGCCGCCTGGTGTACGCACCTTGGGACGTCGCCACCTGGCGACGACGACGTCTCCTCGGTCGGGCCGGATAGCCCGCGACGACCGGCCATGTGCCGCAGCCGCGTCTGGACGCTGCTACGACCGTGGCCCTACCGCCCCGACCATTGGCACTCACGGTATGCGAGTGCCAATGACTTGTTTAGCACTCTCCCCTGTCGAGTGCAAGCACGACCGCCCCGGTCAGCCGAGTTCACCGGCCAGCCGCGCGCTGTCCACCGGCCCCTCGTGGGCGCGCTGCTCGGCGTACGTGACGACCAAACCGACCAGCTGGGCGAGGTGGGTCGGCAGGGCCAGCACCGCGGCCACCAGCGCCACCGCCATCACGCCGACCGCCGTGCCGGGCGAGTCCATCGGGGTGGTGCCGAACGGCAGCGCGCCGACGCCCTCCACCATGCCGGCGGCGCCGCTGCCGACGATCACCGCCGCCGCCACCAGCGCCACCCGGCCGAGCAGCAGACCGAGCCGGTCGTGGAACATCCGGAAGGAACGGCCGATCGGGTGCTGCCGCTCGAACAGGTAGACCGGGCCGGCCATGCTGAGCGCGAAGGCGAAGTAGATGCCGGGAATGACGCAGAAGCAGACACCAAGCGTGATGATCACGCTCATCAGCAGCGTCCAGCCCCAGAGGCCCAGGGCCCGGCGCGCCCCGTAGGACAGGGCCGCGCCCATGCCCACCGGCTGACCGGCCGCCTGCCGGGCGATCACCCAGGTGCCGGCCGCCCAGCCCAGGCTCTGCACCAGACCGAAGAGGAGGGCGCTGCCGAGCACCACGGACAGCATGACGCCCATGTCGGTCACGAAGGTGTCGGGCAGCGCGGCGGGGTCGTCGGCCGTCGACTGCTCCCACTTCGCGGTCGGGTCGAGGACCAACGAGACCACCGACACCACGAGGGCCGGCAGCACCTGGGTGAGCAGCAGGATCGGCAGCAGCAGCCGCCAGCCCCGGCGCACCGCGCCGACGCACCGGTTGAACCAGCCGTTGACGCCGGCGCCGGGCGGGGTGACGAGCAGGTCGGCCGGGTCGAGGCCGTGCCCCGGCGGGTACCACCCGTGGGCCGGCTGCCCGGGATAGGCGACCGGGGCGCCCGGGTACCACGGCTGCCCGCCGTACGGGCCGGAGCCGACCGGGTACCCGCCGGTGGGCGGGAAGACCCAGTCCTGCGGGCCCGCCGGCGCGCCACCGCCGGGGACGACGGGGTAGCCCGGGGCCACGGGACCGCCCGGGACCACGGGGTAGCCCGGGACCACGGGGTAGCCCGGGCCCGGGACGGGCGGTCCTCCCGCGCCCGGGACGGCCGGTTCCCCGCCGGCCGGGGGCGTGGCGGCGCCGGGCTCGGGTGCGGCCGGGCCGCCGGGTGGCGTCGCGGTGGGGTCGGGATCTCCCGGGGGCGGCGCGGCCTGGGGCGGCTGGTCGGACATGAACCCTCCTCAGCGATGGCTGGAACGGCTCACGATCCTTCCCTGCCGGCGCAACCGCGCCGAAGCCCGCCCCCGTGGACGGGCCGGCTGACGACTGCCCGACCCCCGGGCCACCCCGCCCGGCGCCCCACCACCGAATCGTCCGGCGGTCGGCCGCCGCCGGGGCGGCAGGAACGCCCGGTCAGGCGACGACGCGCACGCGCTCGGCCTGGGGTCCCTTCTGGCCCTGGGCGATCTCGAACTCGACCCGCTGGCCGTCGTCCAGCGCCTTGTAGCCGTCCATCTCGATCGCCGAGAAGTGGACGAAGACGTCCTGCCCGCCGTCGACGGCGATGAAGCCGTAGCCCTTTTCGGAGTTGAACCACTTCACGGTGCCCTGTGCCACGGTGCACTTCCTCACTCTGCGCGGCGTTCCACGACCCCGGAGGCCGGGCGGGCCGGCACCGGAGGACCACCGGCCCGGCGATCGACGAGAGCCGCTGAAACGGTGACCGAAATCGCACGCTACACGAAGCGTGACGACGGCGCACGACCGCAAATCGGGCGAATTCAGACCGAGTGCCATCGGTGTTCATCGCTGTGATAGGGATGCGTCATGACGAGCACGCCCGACGGGTCGGGACCGGCGCGGCGGGCGGCGGTCCGGCGGGTCCGGCCGCGCGACGCGGCCCGGATGCGGGCCCTGCGGCTGGAGATGCTCGCCGACGCCCCGCTCGCCTTCCTGGAGACCCTCGCCGACGCGGCGGCCCGCCCGCACGCGGACTACGCGGCCCGGATCGCGGCCGTCTCCGCCGGGGCCGGCACCGCGCAGTTCGTCGCGGACCCGGGCGGCCGGCTCGTCGGGCACGCCGGCGGCACGGCGGCCCCCGGGGAGCCGGGGCTGACCGTGGTGTACGCCGTCTACGTCACCCCGCCCTGGCGCGGCACCGGCCTCCTCGGCGACCTGGTCGACGCGGTCGCGGCCTGGTCCCGGGCCTGCGGGCGGCCCGAGCTGATGCTGGAGGTCGTGGTCGGCAACGACCGGGCCTGTCGCGCGTACCGGCGGCTGGGCTTCGTCGACACCGGCGTACGCGTCCCGCACCCCACCGTCCCGGCGCTCACCGAACTCCAGATGCGCCGCCCGGCCTGACGCGGCCGCCCGGACCGGCCCTTGCGGGGGTCGGTCCGGGCAGCCGGACGGATCACGCGTGCCGGCGGGACTGCACGATGCGGAACCGGTTGGCCACGTAGGCGCCGTCGGTGAGCGCGGAGTTGGCCGCCGCGTTGGCGCCGCTGCCGTGGAAGTCGGAGAAGGCCGCCGACTGGTTCACGAAGACGCCGCCGGTCAGGTTGCAGGACAGGTGCACCCCGACCTCGATCGCCGCCGCCTCGGCCGCGTCGAGGACCGCCTCGTCGGTGGAGTAGACCGCCGCGGTGAGCGCGCCCTTCTCGCCGACCGTGGAGCGCAGGATCTCCAGGCTGTGCGCGGTGGAGTCCGTGGCGATGGCGAACGAGATCGGCCCGAACCACTCCTTCGAGTAGGTCGCGGTGTCGTCGGCCGCCAGCCGGACCACCGTCGGCGTGCGGACCACCGCGCTGGGGAAGGCGGGGTGCTCGACCGTACGCGACTCCAGCACCGCCTCGCCGACCTTGGTGACCTCGTCGAGGCGCTCCAGCACCCCGTCGTTGACGATCGCGCCGGTCATCTCCACCCCGCGCGCCGGGTCCGCGGTGATCTTGGCAACCGCCGCGGCGATCCCGCCCGCCACCTCGTCGAAGCTCTTGTGACCCTGGTCGGTGGCGATGCCGTCGCGGGGGATCAGGATGTTCTGCGACGTGGTGCACATCTGGCCGCTGTAGAGCGTCAGGGTGAAGCCGAGGTTGCGGCACATCCCGGCGAAGTCGTCGGTGGAGTCGATCACCACCGTGTTCAGCCCGGCCTTCTCGGTGTACACCGCCGCCTGCCGGGCGTTGGCCTCCAGCCAGTCGCCGTACTCGGTGGAGCCGGTGAAGTCGATGATCTTCACCGCCGGGTGCAGGGCCAGCGTGGAGGCGAGCTTCTCGCCGGGGGCCTCGGGGGCGAGCAGCACCAGGTTCGGGTCGAAGCCGGCCTCGGCGAGCACCTCCCGGGCGTACTTCACCGTGATCGCCAGCGGCAGCACCGCGCGCGGGTGCGGCTTGACGAGGACCGGGTTGCCCGTCACCAGCGAGGCGAACAGCCCCGGGTACGAGTTCCAGGTCGGGAAGGTGTTGCAGCCGATCACCAGCGCCACACCACGGGGCACCACGTGGAAGGTCTTGGTCATCCGCAGCGGGTCGCCCTTGCCGGCCGCCTTCTCCCAGCCCGCCGTCCCCGGGTGCCGGGTCATCTCGGCGTACGCGTAGGCGACCGCCTCCAGCGCGCGGTCCAGCGCGTGCGCGCCGCCGGCCTGGAAGGCCATCACGAAGGCCTGGCCGCTGGTGAACTGCACCGCGTTGGCCAGCTCGAAGATGTGCTTGTGCAGCCGGTCCAGGATCTCCAGGCAGACCCCCACCCGGGCCTGCGGGCCGGCGTCGCGCCAGCCGGGCAGTGCGGCGGAGGCGGCGGCGAGCAGTTCGTCGGCGCCGGCGTGCGGGTAGCGGACGTTCAGCTCGACGCCGAACGGGCTGGTCTCGGTGGCGACCCGGTCGGCCGCGCCCGGCTGGTCGAGGGGGAAGTCACCGCCGAGGTACGCCTCGAAGGCGGCCTTGCCGTCGGCGGCGGCGGTCTCGCCGTAGACCCGGGGGCTGGGCGACTCGGGGTAGGCGGACCAGTACCCGCGCTCCGTGATCGCGGTCAGCGCACGGTTGAGGGTGTCGGCGTGCCTGTCGTACAGGGGGTGCGGGGTCTCCGTCATGCCCGCCATCATGCAACAGGAAGCCCCAGGATCAGTAGGGCCGTGTCACAACTCAGATCGTGAGCTGCCAGTCGGTCCACCCGTCGACGGGGCGGAACCCGAGTTGCTCGTTGATCCGCACCATGTGGGCGTTCTCGGCCGCGTTGAAGGTGTCGATCGCGCGTACCGCCGGCTCGTGGGCCAGCAGGTGGCGCAGGTTCTCGACCTTGGCGAGCAGGCCGAGCCGGTGACCGCGGTGCGCCGGGTCGACGATGGTGATCTGCTGGAACGCGTGCCAGTCGGCCGACGGCCCCACGTCGAGCAGGGTCCAGGCGACCACCCGACCGGAGGCCTCGTGGCACACCGCCGCGTGGTAGCGCCGCCGCCCCCGCGCCTCCAGCGCCCGCTCGATGCCGCGGACCCGTTCGACGTCGATCCGCTCCGGCTCCCACTCCACGTCGCCCAGGGGCGCGTCGGCCATCAGCCGGCCGTCGAGGTAGGCGATGTCGGCGACGTACTCCCCGGGGGTCCGCCCCTGCCAGCGGACGGTGCGGTACCCGGCGGCGCGGGACCGGGCCTCGGCCAGCGACGCGGCCAGGCCCGCGTGGTCGAGCCGGGTGGTGTCGAGGCGGCGGCGGACCTCGGCCAGCGCCGGCCGGGCGCCGGTCGTCGCGGCGAAGGCGGCGCCGGCCCCGGAGCGGGCCGGGCCACCGGGCAGCGCGGCGACCGTCATCGCCACCACCCGCTTGCGGCCCCGCTCGCGCAGCAGGCGTACGGCGTGCCCGTGCAGCGCGCGGCCGACGCCGCGACGCCGGAACTCCGGGTGCACGATCACCTCGGCGGTGGCGTTCTCGGTGTTGTCGAGCTGCGGCAGGTCCAGCGCGAGGTAGCCGGCCGGCACGCCGTCGAGCCGGGCCAGCGCCCAGAGCGGATCGTTGCCCGGCAGCGGGTGCCGGATGGCCGCCTCGAAGCGCCGGCGGCAGAACGGCGGGAAGTCCGGCAGGTCGGCGTCGTTGGCCGCCGCGCCGATCCGGTACGCCTCGTCGATCGCGGCCTGGTCGGCGGCGTCGAGCGGCGCGATCGAGATGCTCATCGGCTGAGGGTGCGCCACACGACGACGATCGGGCCAGCGAATTAGCCGCTGGCCCGATCGGAAGTTGGTCGGGAGGGACGCTCGCACAACGCCTCCGGCGTTGGGTCGCAAGAACTGAAAGTCTCCGGCGAGACGCCCTCCCGCACGGAGCATCTTGCGCCGTCCGGTTACCGCCGTCAAGTCATTCTCGGCGCGTTTTCCGCACTCACAGCGAAAACCCAGTTACCCCCCGAATCCCCCACCCACCCCTCCCCGGGGTCCGGCCTCCGCGTCGATCATGAGGTTTGCGGCACCGTTCGCGATCGACTTCGCCGTCAACCTCATGATCGACGCGGAGAACAACAGCCGCGGGCAGGGGGGGTGGGGTGGGGTGGGGGTCAGCCTAGGAGGCCGGCGTCGCGGGCGGCGCGCAGCGAGGGCTTGATGCGGTGGGTGGGGCCGACCTCGCCGGCCACCGCGTCGAGGGTCTTGAGGCCCTCGCCGGTGTTGAAGACGACGGTCTCCGCGGCCGGGTCCAGCCGGCCCGACTCGACCAGCTTGCGCAGCACGGCCACGGTCACCCCGCCGGCGGTCTCGGCGAAGACGCCGGTGGTCCGGGCCAGCAGCCGGATACCGGCGCGGATCTCGTCGTCGTCGACGTACTCCATCCAGCCCCCGGTGCGGCGCACCGCCTCCAGCGCGTAGATGCCGGCGGCCGGGTCGCCGATGTTGAGGGACTTGGCGATGCCGGTCGGCCGGACGGGGGTGATGGTGTCGGTGTCGGCGTGCAGGGCGGTGGCGATCGGGTTGCAGCCGGCCGACTGCGCGCCGAACACCTTCCAGCCGCCGGCCGGCGCCTCGACGAGGCCGATCTCGACCAGCTCGGCGAACGCCTTGTCGATCTTGGTGAGCAGCTCGCCGGAGGCCATCGGGATCACCACCTGCGCCGGGATCCGCCAGCCGAGTTGCTCGGCCACCTCGTAGCCGAGCGTCTTCGAGCCCTCGGCGTAGTAGGGGCGGACGTTGACGTTGACGAACGCGGTGTCCTCGAACTCGTCCGTCTCCACCAGCTCGCCGCAGAGCCGGTTCACGTCGTCGTACGAGCCGTCGATGGCGACCAGCTCGCCGCCGTAGACGGCGGTGGTGATGACCTTGCCCTGTTCCAGGTCGCCGGGGATGAAGACCACCGACGGCGCGCCGGCCCGGGCGGCGTGCGCGGCGACCGAGTTGGCCAGGTTGCCGGTGGAGGCGCAGGCGTAGCGGCTGAAGCCGAGCGCGCGGGCGGCGGTCAAGGCCACCGAGACCACCCGGTCCTTGAACGAGTGGGTCGGGTTCGCGCTGTCGTCCTTGACCCAGAGCGGGGCGGTGATGCCCAGCTCGGCGGCCAGGTGCGGGGCGGCCACCAGCGGGGTGAGGCCCGGGTCGAGCGTGACCCGGGAGGCCGGGTCCTGACCGGCGGGCAGCAGCGCCGCGTACCGCCAGATGTTCTGCGGGCCCGCCTCGATCTGCTCCCGGGTGACGGCCGCCAGCGCGGCGGCGTCGTAGTCGACCTCCAGCGGGCCGAAACACTCGTAGCAGGCGTGCTGGGCGGCGAGCGGGTAGCGGGCCGAACAGGCGCGGCAGGCCAGGGCGCGGGCGGGGCTGGCGGTGGTGTCGATGCCGGAGGGGGCGAACGTCGACGTCATGTCGCGGGTCCTCTCATCTTTCCCCGCATCGCACCCTGCGGCGGGGACGGAATTGGCACCTGCCCCGCCGGTCGCTCTGCGGTGAGCGCGCGGGGTGGTTGCCGGGGCGTCGTCGGGCCGTATCCCTCAGCCCCTCTGGATGAGGTATGCAGTTGTGCCGTCGAGTCTAAGCACCCGCGCAGCCCGGATCGACGGGAGATCCCACGCTGTGAGCGATCCCGCAGCCGCCGGCCAGGGCCGGCGGACCCTTCCTCGACGGTACGGATTCAGGCGGTCACCGAGCGGGAGCCGCCGGGGCGCCGGGCGCGCAGCAGGGTGTCGACCGCCCACACGCCGGGGCCGAACACGGCGATCAGCAGGAACGACCAGCAGAACAGGACGGCCAGCTCACCGCCGTTGCGCAGCGGGAGCAGCGCGTCGGGCTGATGCACCACGAAGTACGCGTAGGCCATCGAGCCGGACGCCAGCAGGGCCGCCGCCCGGGTGAGCAGCCCGACGAGCACCAGCCCGCCGCAGACCGCCTGGA
Source organism: Micromonospora sp. NPDC023644 (assembly GCF_040640115.1). Taxonomy (NCBI): domain Bacteria; kingdom Bacillati; phylum Actinomycetota; class Actinomycetes; order Micromonosporales; family Micromonosporaceae; genus Micromonospora; species Micromonospora sp. NPDC023644. Next base: position 183,137 of record NZ_JBFABA010000004.1, read on the forward strand.
TCAGCGCGGCCCACCACCCCGGCCACTCGCCGAGCGGGACCGCCTCGCCGGTGCCCCGGTTTCCGCCGAGGATCCCGAGCAGCGAGGCCAGGCCGTGGCAGAGGAAGAGCAGGCCGACGACGGCGCGGAACAGGGACAGGGCCGGGCCACCGATCCGGTCAGCGAACATCAGGGCACCTCCGGTCAGGACGAGGGGACGACACCAGGATGCCGCCACCCATTCGACGATGTCGATTCTTTCCCTCTCCATGGGAACGCTCCCACGGCTAGTCGGTCCACCGTCCACAAGGGCGCTGGCGCGGGCCCGTTACGGTGCGGGCACATCGACGGAAAGGAACGCGCGATGCGTCGCAAGCTCGTCCCGGTGGTGGCGCTCTCCATGGCCTGCCTGCTGGTCGTCACCACCGCCTGCTCCACCGGCAACCGGAAGAAGCGGAACCGGTCCGCCGACCGGCCGGCCGGCGCCGCCGCGAAGCGGGACGACGTCGACACCACCCGGGCGACCCCGACCCCCCGCCGCACGGGTGACGGGCTCACCTGCCTCGAACTGCGTAACAGCCGGGTCGGCAGCCGGAAGGTCCGCTACCGGGAGTACGCCGCCCCGATCCGCCTCACCGACGGCCGCTGGTCCGACCGCGACGGCACGACGGTGACGTTGCAGCGGCCGTGCGCCGTCGGCGACCTCGACGGCGACGGAGCGGACGACGCGATCGGCGTGGTCATGCTCGACGGCGGCGGCACCGGCCGCTTCTTCACCCTCGCCGCCTGGCGCAACGTCAGCGGCGAACCGGACTATCAGGCCCAGGTCGACCTCGGCGACCGTACGCCGGTGGAGAGCGTCAGCGTGCGCGACGGCAGGGCGACGGTGGTCTACCTGACCCGGCCGGCGGACGGCCCGATGGCGGAGCTGAGCATCCGGCGCACCGCCGTCTACCAGCTCAGGGGCACGACGCTGGCCAAGCTGAGCCACACCGACGCCCGGGTGGCCGGGGCGTCGAGCGACGGGAGCACCGCCGACGCCCCGGACTCGGGGGACACGGTCCCCGCGGCCGACTCCCCCACCCGCAAGCGCAGGTCCCGCTCCCGCTGACGTCCCCGCGCCGCCTCAGTCCGGGACCGGTCGGTGGGTTGGCGGTCTCGGCAGCCGTACGCTCCCGGTCGCCGGGCAACCCTCCTGGCTCACCTCGCCGAGGCAGCCCCACCCCGAGGTCGGCACGCGCTCGAAGTACTGCACGGGCTGCGACGGGACGGCCTCGGTGGTGAACGTGCCGGCACCGCTCGGGATGCGCTGCTCGTGGGAACCGGTCGTGTCGGTGTACGAGGCGACGATGTGCCACTCACAGGTGTGGGTGGACACCTCCGGCTGGATACGGAACGCCATGTTCGACTGACCGTTGCCCAGCTCGACGACGTTGCGGCGGAAGTACAGCTGGCCCTCCTGCGGCTCGCCCTCGGCCAGGACGTACGGGCCGTGCGGTTTGTCCGTCGGCCCGCCGGTCAGGTCCCACAGCAGGCCCTGCCGGGACTCGGCACCCGCCGGGGGGATGACGACGACGGTCTGCGCGGTGGGTGCGCGGCACGAGTCCTTGACGGCGGTCATGTCGTTGATCGTGAGTCCGGCGACGCGGTCGCTGTTGAGGTTCAGGTCGAACGTCTGGGCGTTGCCGCGATTCTCGTTGCCGTCCTCGAAGGGCGCCACATAGGACGCGCGCTCGACGATCCGACCGCCGAGCGGCTTCATGAACTCCCACACCCGCGACGCCTCGCCGGTCAGGGCGGTCAGGGTGGCCTGCTCGCCCTCGGTCAGCGGCCGGTCGAGCAGCACGGCGAAGGCCTCGGGCAGGTACTTGTCGTAGTCGAGCGGAGTGCTGGTGGACGTGAACGCGGGTTGCTCACGGTCGACCGCCCTCGCAGCCTGGCTGTCCGAGCGGGCCCGATCGGTGGCCGTCGACCGGTCCAGGAGAAGGTTGGCGTGGTAGGCGAACAACACGCCGACCACGAGGACGACGGCGACGGCGGTCACGTACACCGCACGCTGCTTCGGCGGGAGCCCGCGGAACCCGGGCAGGCGTTCGTCCGCCAGCACGGCCCAGGCCTTCGGCCGGGGCGACGACCCGGACGGCTGCTCCGGTGGCGCTACGGGCGCGGACGACGGCTCAGCCGGCAGTACGGGCGGAGACACGGACGACGACCCAGGTGACGACACGGACGACGGCACGGGTGGCGGCACGGGCGACGGCTCAGGTGGCGGCACGGACGACGGCTCAGGCGGCGACACGGACGGCTCAGGTGGCGGCGCGGACGGCTCAGGTAGCGGCGCGGACGACGGCTCAGGTGGCGGCTGAGGCGGCGGCACGGCGGGCGGAGTGGCCATACCCGATTCTCACTCACAGGCGCCACGTCATTACAGAAGCCGTCCCCCGACTGTGTCCGGCCAGGAGCGTCGCACCCGCCGCCGTCGCCTCGCCAGGGGTTCCGGGCCGGGTGTTGTCGTAGCCGATTCCGCTCGACAGGCACCGCAAGGGCGCTCCGGCCGGTCGCGCGGATGGGGCAGCTCGACAGCGCCCGCCGGACCTCCGCCGGGCGATGTCTGGGGTCGGCGGCGCGCTGGCCGGTGCGATGATCGGGCGATGGCACTCCCCGCACGCCGGCCCGCGGGCCGACCCGCACGCCAGCACGCACGCCGACCCGCAGGCCGACCCGCGCCGCGCTCACGCGACGGCCTGCCAGGTCCGGCACGGGCGGTCGGGCTCGCGATCGCCGGCCTCGTCCTGCTCGGCGCCTGCGCGCCGGCGACCGACCCGCCGTCGGCCGGTCCGGCGCCGGCCACGATGCCCGGCACTACGCCGACGGCGACCGCGTCGGCGACGGCGTTCTGGGCCACTCCCACGACCGGGTGCCCGGCATCCGGCGTCCGGATCAGCTCACCGGGCACCAGCGCCGCGATGGGTCTGCGCGCGCTCGGCCTGGAACTGGTCAACTGCGGCACGGAGCCCTACCGGCTCGACGGCTACCCGGTGCTGCGCCTGTTCGACGGCGACGGCAACCCCGTACCGGTCCGGGTGGTCGACGGGGCCAAGGAGATCACGTCGGGCTTCGACGACCCGCCCCGGCCGCTGACCCTGCGGCCCGGCGAGCGGGCCGGCGCCGCCGTGCTCTGGCGCAACCTGGTCACCGATCCGACGGTCGTCGCCACCAACGGCGAGCGCCTGGAGGTCGCGCCCGCCGTGGGCCGGCCCGCGCAGGCCGTCGGCCTGGACGGGCCGATCGACCTCGGCAACACAGGCCGGATCGGCGTCAGCGCCTGGAAGAAGCGGGCGGCCGACCCGACATCGACGCCGACCAGGCCGCTGCCGACCAGGCCGCTGCCGGACGCCCCGGTGCCGAGCAGGCCGGCGCCGAGCAGTCCCGTGCCGCTGCCGTGAGGCGCCCGGCGACTCAGCTGGTGACGTCCTTGCGGGTGAAGCGCCAGAACGCCAGGCCCCAGAACAGCGTCGCGTAGCTGATCGCCGAGATCGCGCCGCGTACCACGTCGTCGGTCTGCACCGGCGTCGACAGCAGCCCCAGCCAGGCGGTGCTGTAGTGCGTCGGCAGGAACGCGCGCAGCGCGCCCAGCGCGGTGATCTGGTCGAGGATGCTGGAGAGGATCCAGAGCAGCACCGCGCCGCCGACCGCGCCGAGCGCGGCGTCCGTCACCACCGACAGCAGGAACGCCAGGCCGGCCACCACCAGGAGCACGACCGCCAGGTAGCCGAGCACGCCCAGCAGCCGCAGCAGCCCCTCGCCCGGTTCGAGCTGGGCCGCCACGGTGCTGCGCAGCGGCTCCCAGCCGTAGCGCAGCGTGCCGATCAGCAGGGCGGTGCCGGCGAGCAGCAGCAGCGCCAGTGCCGAGTAGACGAGCGCGACGAGCAGCTTGACGGTCAGCAGGCGGGCCCGGGGCACCGGCACCGCCAGCAGGTAGCGCAGGCTGCCCCAGCTCGCCTCGCTGGCCACCGTGTCCCCGCAGAACAGCGCCACCACCACGACCATCAGGAACGACGCCGAGACGAAGATGGTGAAGAGCGTGAAGTTCAGCCCGCCCGACGTGGCGAACTCCACCAGGCTGCCGAACTCCCCGCGCCCGTTGTCGTCGTCGTCGCCCGTGTCGAACTGGAACGCGATCAGGATGATCAACGGCAGCAGCACCATGAACCCGAGCGCGAGCTGCGTACGCCGCCGGGAGGCCTGCCGCCGGAACTCGGCGCCGAACGGCAGGGTCGCCGACGGCCGGTAGCCGGCCGCCGCTCCCACCATGGGTGACGTGCCCGCCATCATCGGTCCCCGCTTCCCCGAGAGTTCTCGCCCACCAGGGCGAGGAACGCGTCCTCCAGGCGGCGCCGCGGCACCACCCGGTCCACCCCGATGCCGGCCCGGACCAGCTCGGCCACGACCTCGCTGCGGGCGGTGCCGTTGGTGTCCACCACGAGCTGGCCCTCGCCGTCGGGGAGCACCCGCACCCCGTGCAGGCCGGCCAGCACCGCCCGGGCGGCCTTCGGGTCGGTCACGTCGAAGAGCACGCTGGGCGACTCGCCGACGATCTCCTCGACCGGGCCCGAGGCGACGATGCGGCCCTTGTTCACCACCACCGCGTGCGTGCAGGTCTGCTCCACCTCGGCGAGCAGGTGGCTGGAGACCAGCACCGCGCGGCCGTCGGTGGCGTAGCGCTGGAGCACCCGGCGCATCTCCGCGATCTGCGGCGGGTCGAGCCCGTCGGTCGGCTCGTCGAGCACCAGCAGCTCCGGCAGCCCCAGCATGGCCTGCGCGATGGCGAGGCGCTGCCGCATGCCGTGGCTGTAGTTGTTGGTCTTCCGGTGCACCGAGTCACCCAGGCCGGCGATCTCCAGGGCCTGGTCGAAGTGCGCGTCCTCGGCCGGCCGCCCGGTGGCCCGCCAGTACGCCTTCAGGTTCTCCAGCCCCGACAGGTGTGGCAGGAAGCCCGGCCCCTCGACCAGCGCGCCGATCCGGGACAGCACCGGCGACCCGGGCACCAGCCGGTGCCCGAAGACGTAGATCTCGCCGGCCGTGGGCTGGGTCAGCCCCATCAGCACCCGCAGCGTGGTGGTCTTGCCCGCGCCGTTCGGGCCGAGCAGGCCGACGACCTGGCCGGGGTGCACCTCGAAGTCGACGTTGGAGACGGCGACGAAGCCGTCCGCGTACTCCTTGCGGAGCTGCCGCACGGCCAGCGGCACGCCCGCGTACGCCGGGTGCACGGAGCTGTCCTGGCGGCGGTGCCGGCGGCGGACCACCGCGACGACCACGACGAGCCCGACGGCGATCGCCACGATCAGCGCGACCAGCACCCAGCGCCACACGGTGGCGGAGGTGGGGATGGGGTCGCCGGCGACGGTCGGCAGGCCGACCGCGCCACCGGCCGCCACGGTGTGCACGGTCGGCTCGACCGGGGTGGCGTACGCCTGGTCGGAGGTCGCCACCACCACGCGCAGCCGGTGCCCGGCCTCGAACCGGCGGACGATCGCCGGCAGGGTGACGGTGACCGGCCGCGCCGCGTCGATCGTCGGCGGCAGGCCGGTGAGCCGGACCGGGGCGACCAGGCCGTTGGGCAGGGTGGCCGCGCCGTTGGGGTCGACGTCGTAGAGCTTGACGAAGAGCACCGCCTCCCCCGTCGGCGACGCCGCCCGGACGTCGACGGTCGGGGCGCCGACCACGTCCACCGCCTCGGCCAGCGGCGCCGACTCGAACCGGGCGTGCTGGCCGGGGATGTCCCCGGCCACGCCGCCGAGCAGCGACGACAACTCGCCGGCGAAGGGCACCGAGGAGATGGCGGCCGGGTTGCCGGACGGCGGGTTCGCGACGGGCTGGGCCGGGCCGGCGACCGGTACGTCCCGACGGGCCGTGCCGCCGACGCCCGGGTAGTCGGCGTAGCGGTAGCCGGTGGCCACCAGTCCCCGGTCGAGGGCGTCGAAGCCGGCGATCCGGGACCAGGTGAAGTCGTCGCCCGGGGCCTGGCCCTCGCCCTTGACGTAGTGGTCGAGCCACTGGACGGTCAGGAACTTCACCCGGTCCGAGTCGGTCTTCGGGCCCTCGCCGCCGTCGTGCCCGCCGGTGAACCAGGCCACCCGGACGGGCGTGCCGGCGGCGGCGATGCCGCGCGCGTTCGCGTCCGCCTCGCCGAGCGGGAAGAGGGTGTCCGCCTCGCCCTGCACCAGCAGGGTCGGCGCCTTGATCCGGTCGAGCACGCCGGCCGGGCTGGAGCGGCGCAGCAGGTCCACGGCGGCCTGGTCGGCCCGGCCGGTGGTGGCGATCCGCAGGTACGCGGCGCAGATGTCGGCGGCGAACCGGCCGCACGCCGGGTCGGCGACCTCGACCGGGACGCCCCCCGGACCGGTCCCCGGGCCGGCGCCCGGCCCCGGGCTGGGCGGGCCGGTGGCGGGCGCCCCCTCCGGCTGGGCGGCGGGGGCCCCGTTGAGCCCGGCGGGCCCGGCGCCGGCGTTGCCGGCGCTGCCGAAGAAGATGCCGGCCCAGCCGGACTTGAACACGCCCTCGGTGGGCTCCTTCCCGGTGCTCTCCGGCAGGAAGGAGCGGGACAGGTCGTTCCAGGTGATCATCGGCACGATGGCGTCGACGCGCTGGTCCTGCGCGGCGAGCAGCAGCGCCAGGCCGCCGCCGTACGAGCCGCCGACGACGCCGACCCTCGGGTCCCCGGCGGCGTCGGTGCGGACCTCCGGGCGGTCGGCGAGCCAGTCCAGCAGGCGCTGCGCGTCCCGGACCTCGTAGTCCGGGTGGTCCAGGTGGATCTGCCCGCCGCTGCGGCCGAAGCCCCGCGCGGTCCAGGTGAGCACCGCGTAGCCGCGGCCGGCGAACTCCTCGGCGTCGGCGCGGACGGACTCCTTGGTGCCGCCGAACCCGTGCCCCAGCAGCACCGCCGGCACCTTGCTCCCGGCCGAGGCGTCCTCGGGCAGGTAGAAGGTGGTGTCCAGGTCGACGGACTCGTCACCGCCGGGCCCGGAGGAGACGTTCACGATCGCCGCCTCGGTGCGCACGGCCGGTCCCTGCGGCAGGACGGCCCAGGTCACGGCGGCGGCGAGCAGCACGAGGACCACCGTCGCGGCGACGGCGCGCCGGCGGGTGGGCAGGGCACGCCGGATCCACGCGGCCGACAACGGCGATCTCATTCGGCACACGGTACGGCCCGGATCCTGAGCGTTGGCTGAGATCCTCCGTACGTCCGTCCGGTTGATCCGATCGGCGTCCCACCGGCGCGGTCCAGACCGTCTCACGAAGATGAATTCGTATCACGTGAATTCCGATGTTCGTCGGAAATCCCCTCGATCCATCCTTGTCACTCTCTTGCCTGACACAGAGAGTGCCCGACGGGTGACCCATCGGTCACTTCGGGCTTCATGACGCAAAGCTGACTGTTCGACGGTCGGAACAGCTCCCCGCTGGTCGGTTAGTTTTCCGGTCCGGTGCACGGGACTTCACCGTCGACCCCCGACACCCCACCGATCCCGTGCTCCCGCCGGAGGAGACAGCCATGACAGTCCCCGCGCCACCGGCCCGTCGGCGGCCCTCCGCGGTGGGCCGCGTACTGCCGTTGCTGCTCCTCGTCGCCCTGCTCGCGCCGATGGCCCTGCTGTTCGTGCAGACCTGGCGGCTCACGGCCGACGACCGGGACCTGGCCGGCCGGGAACGGCTCGGCGTGGAGTACCTGCGCGCCCTCGCCCCGGTCACCCACGCCCTGGTCGACGCCCAGACCGCCGCCGTCGCCGCCCGGCCCGCCAACGGCGAGGCGCTGACCCGCGCGGTCGAGGCCGCCGCCTCGGTCGACGCGCGGATCGGTGACGAGCTGCGCACCCGGGAGCGCTGGGCCGGCCTGCGGGCCAGGATCGAGGCGCTGGGCGCGCGCGGCCCCGCCGACCCGGAGGCGGCCTTCACCGCGTACGGCGAGGCCACCGACCTGCTGCTGGCCCTGCACGGCAAGGTCCGGGAGACCTCCGGCCTGGTCCGCGACCCCCGGTCGGACTCCTTCTTCCTCCAGGACGCGAGCCGGGGCCTGCCCGAGACGGTGGTGGCGGCCGGGCGACTGGCCGACCTGGCCGTGCTCGCCGACCGCCGGCCCGCCGCCGACCGCAACCGCACCGCCGCCGAGATCGCCGCCCTCCGGGTGGCCGTCCTCACCCCGGCCGGCGACCTGGTCACCGACCTGCGGGCGGCCGTGGACAGCTCGGAGAGCGCCGACCTCGGCCCGAGCGTGCTGACGCCGCTCGACACCTACCAGCGGGCCGTCGAGGCGCTGGCGGCCCACTCCGCGCCGGCCGGCCGCGACGCGGCGGTGGACCAGGCGCAGGTCGCCGGCGCCCGGCTCAACGCGCAGTCCGCCGCCCGGCAGCTCCAGCCCGTCATCCTGGACGAGCTCGACGCCCTGCTCGCCGGCCGCCTCGACGACCTGGACCGGGACCGCTGGCTGACCGTGGCGGCCGGGGCGCTGGCCCTCCTGCTGTGGTCGGCGCTCGGCGCGGTGTGGCTCGCCGCCGTCCGACGGGCCCGGCGGCGCGCGGCGGAGGTCCGGCGCGAACCGGACGGCGCCGCCGCCGGGCCGGACGACACGCCGTGGCAGCCGACCGCCGTCCGCGGCGCGGAACCGCGGCGGCTCCAGCCGGCGGGGTCGGCCCGCGGGCCCGGGAGCGCGCAGTGGGGGCCCGCCGATGCTGCTCGCTAGGCTCCGGATCCGGGGAAAGCTCGCGCTGCTCCTCGTCATCCCGCTGCTCAGCATGGTGAGCCTGGCCGTGCCGGCGGTGCTCGGCCGGGTGGCCGCCGCGCAACGGGCCGGCGACACCGCCGACCGGGTCCGCGTCGCCAGCCGGATCGGCAGCCTCGTGCAGGACCTGCAACAGGAGCGCGTCCTCTCCGTCGGACTGCTCCTCGGCCGGGTCACCCGGACCGAGCTGATGCAGCGGTCGGCCAGCGTGGACGACCGGGTCGCCGACCTGCGGGCCACCCGGGGCGACCTGCTGCCGCCGCGGGTCACCGAGGCCCTGAGCGGCGTACGTGGGCTGACCGACCTGCGGGCCGCGGTGCTCGCCGGTACCGCCACCCCGGACCAGATCATGGGCGGCTACGGGCCGGTGAGCACGAAGCTGATCGACTCGCTGCGGCTGCCGTTCGGGGTGGACACCGACACGGCCGCCGGACGGCAGGTGCTGGCCCTGGACGGGCTGCTCCGCGTCGACGAGGCGATGGGCGCCTGCGCCACCCTGATCGTGCTGGTCAAGGCGACCGGCTCCCCCCGGGTGGTCGCCTCGTACGTCGCCTGCATGGCGGGGCTGCGGGCGGACAACCAGCGGTTCCGCAGTCTGATCACGCCGGATCAGGTCAAGCTGGTGACGCTCAACGACGCGGCGGTGGCCGCCCGGACCAGTCCCGACTTCCTCGTCCGGAGCGCGCTGGACCCGGCCGGCGCGACCAGGGACATCCCCCTGGACGCGCTCTTCCCCTCGGTCCGCTCGATGATCACCTTCGGGCAGTTCATCGAGAAGAAGCTCGTCGCGGACGTCCTCGCCGAGGTGACCACGCAGCAGCGCCGGGCGCTGACCGAGGCGCACCTGGTCAGTGGGGCCGTCGCCCTGATCCTCGCCGTGGTGGTGCTGCTCAGCGCGGCCGTCGCCCGGACGGTGGCCCGGCCGCTGACCCGGCTCACCCGCTCCGCCGACCGGGTCGCCCGGGTCGCCGAGGCGGAACTGACCCGGGTCGCCGACGACGAGACCGAGGGCGCGGTGGCGATGCGCCTCGATCCGGTCGACGTGCGGGCCCGCGACGAGATCGGCGACCTGGCCCGCGCGTTCGACCGGGTGCAGAGCACCGCCGCCCGGCTCGTCGAGCGGCAGGTCGCCGGCCGGCGCAACGTGGCGCAGATGTTCGGCCACGTCGGCCGCCGTACGCAGAACCTCGTCGGCCGGCAGATCGCGCTGATCGACCGGCTGGAACGGCAGGAGACCGACCCCGGCCGGCTGGAGCACCTGTACCGGCTCGACCACATCTCCAGCCGGCTGCGCCGCAACGCCGGCAGCCTGGTGGTGCTCTCCGGTTCGGCCGGCGCGGACCCCCACGTGGCGCCGGTGCCGCTCGGCGACGTGGTCCGGCTCGCGCTCGGCGAGATCGAGGACTACACGCGGGTCGACGTGCAGGTGCCGCCCGGTGTGTCGGTGGCGCCCAGCGCGGTCGGCGACCTCGTCCTGGCGCTGGCCGAACTGATGGAGAACGCGACGGTGTTCTCCCCGCCGCACACCCGGGTCACCGTGGGCGGCGAGCCGACCGGCTCCGGGGCACGGCTGATCGTGGTGGACCGGGGCATCGGCATGACCCGGGAGCGGCTGGCGGAGGAGAACGCCCGGCTCACCCGGCGGGAGCGGCTCGATCTCGCGCCGACCGAGGTGCTGGGGCTCTTCGTGGTGGGCCGGCTCGCCCGCCGCCACGGCTGGACGGTGCGGCTGGCGCCGACCGCCGGCGGCGGGGTGACCGCGCACCTGGAGGTCCCGGAGACGTCGCTGGTGATCCACCGCGCCGAGCGGGCCGGGGTGACCGTGGCCCGGGCCGCCGTACCCGCCCGCGACCGGCGCTCCCCCGCCGACGCGCCGGACGCCCCCCGGCCCCGCGCGGCGGTCGGGGCGGCGCCGGAGGCCCCGCCGTCCGGGTTCGACGCGGCACTGCTGAGCCGCGCCACCCGCAGCATGGAGTCCGGCGCCCCCTGGGACGCGTTCGGCGCCAACGACGAGCCGGCCGCCGCCGAGGCTCCGGCCCCGACCGGCACCGGGCCGCAGGCCCCGGGCGGCTCCGAACCGCAGGCCCCCGCCCGCGCCGCCCCGCCGGGCGTCCGGCAGCGGGTGCCGGGCGCGACCCTGCGCCCGGCCGGGGCGCCGGCCGTCCCGTCGGGGGTCCGGCCGGTGGAGGTCACCGGCGCGGACCCGGCCGCCGCCCGCGCCCTCGTCGAGGCGGTCGAGTCCGGCGTACGCCGGGCCGGGCTGGGCCGACGCCCGCCGGACGGCACCGTGCCGGCCCGGCTGACCCGGCGGGTGCCCGGGGCGAACCTCACCGTCGCCCCGGCCCGTCAGCCCGACAGCCCGCCGCCGGGAAACCCGGACGAGGTCCGCGACCTCCTCATCGAGTTCGAGGCGGGCGTCGCCCGCGCTCTGCGTGAAGTCAGCCAAGACCGCCGACACGAAGAAGGAACATCACGGTGACCAGCCCCTTCCTGCACGACAACGTCGACCAGCAGCACCCGGGCGCCGGGGACCTCAGCCCGGAGGCGCGCACCTTCAACTGGTTGCTGGACTCCTTCACCTCCAGCACGGCCGGCGTGCTGGAGGCGATCGCCGTCTCGTCGGACGGGCTGCTGATGGCCATGTCGGCGATCAAGGACCGCTCCAACGCGGAGCGGCTCGCCGCGGTGGTCTCCGGCATGACGAGCCTCGCCGGCGGCGCCGCCAGCTGGTACGCCCTCGGCGGGCTGAACCGCGTGGTCGTGGACATGGCCGAGGGCTACCTGCTGATCAGCGCGATCAGCAGCGGCTCCGTGCTCGGGGTGGTCGCCGACCGGTCGGCGAACCTCGGCACCGTCGCCTACGAGATGACGCTCTTCGCCGGGCGGGCCGGTGGCGCCCTCACCCCGAGACTGATCGCCGAACTGAAGAACGCCGCTCAGCAATGACCCCCGAGGTCGCCGGCGAGGGACCGGACCCGGAGCCCACGATCCGGATCCGGCCCTACCTGCGCGCGTCGTCCCCGCACGACACCCGGCCCGGCCTGCCGGGAGCCACCGCCGCGCCGGCGGCCGAGGACGGGCCGGCCGGCCCGCGCCCGTTCGTGCTCACCGCCGGGCGGGTGGCCGGCGCCGACCCGGCGATCGGGCTGGAGACGCAGGTGACCGCCCGGCCGGCGACCGACCCGGCGCCGCTGACCTGGCTGGCGCCCGAGTTGCAGGCGATCGTCGCGCTCTGCGGCGAGCCGATCTCGGTCGCCGAGATCTCCGCCCGGACCCGGCTGCACTTCGGCGTGACCCGGGTGCTGGTCGGCGACCTCCGCGCCGCGGGCCACCTGGACGTGCACGACGGCGCCGACGCCCTCGACCCCGACATCATCCTGCGAGTGATTGATGGACTCCGTGCGATCTCCTGAATGGCCGGTCGCCCCGCTGGGCGGGGTCGCCGCCAACAGCGCCGCCACCCGCTACGGCTCCCCGTCGGGGCCGCAACCCGCCGCGTCCGCGCCACCGCCGCACCGTCCGCCGGCCACCGGGGTGGCCGCGGTGCCCCGGCCCGCACCGGCCGCCGCGCCACCGATCCCGGTCAAGATCCTCATCGCCGGCGGCTTCGGGGTCGGCAAGACCACCACGGTCGGCGCGATCTCCGAGATCGCCCCGCTGACCACCGAGGCGGAGATGACCAGCGCCGGGATCGGCGTCGACGATCCGGGCGTACGCTCCGCGAAGACCACCACCACGGTGGCGATGGACTTCGGCTGCGTCACCATCGACCGCAGCCTGAAGCTGTACCTGTTCGGCACGCCGGGCAGGCCCGGTTCGGTTTCATGTGGGACGACCTGGCCCGGGGGGCGCTCGGCGCCCTCGTCGTGGTGGACAGCGCCCGGCTGGACGACTGCTACCCGGCGATCGACTTCTTCGAGCGGGCTGGCCTGCCCTTCGTGGTCGGGGTGAACGCCTTCGACGGGCGGCTGGCGCACGACCTCGACGCGATCCGCTGGGCGCTGGCCGTCGGCGACCACGTGCCCTGGTGCAGTTCGACGCCCGGGACCGGCTCTCGGTGCGGGACACCCTGCTGGTCGTCCTGGACCGCGCACTCGATCGGGCCACCCGGGAGAGGAGGTCCTGAACCGTTCCGGCGGTTCTACCCGTTTCACGAGAAGGGTTCGACCCGTTTCACGAGAAGGGGTGGTCGTGATGAGAGGTGGACTGGACGAGACACTGGCCCGGATGGCCCGCCGCGAGGAGGCGCTGCGGCGGCGGGCCGCCGACGCGGGGGCGGCGGGCGGGGAGGCCGACGCGTCGACGCGGGCGCGGGGCGGACCCGACCCGGGGCGCGCCGACGCCCGGGGCGAGGGGCGCAACGCCGGACCCGGCTGGGCCGACACGCGGCGGGGCGCGGAACCCCGCGATCCCGTGGTGGAGGTCGCCGAGGCGGTCCGTCGGGTGGTGGCCGGTCACCCCGGCACGGCGGTCAGCGTCCGGGTCGAACACGACGGGCGGGCGTACCCGCTGCGGGTCGCCTGGACCGACGCGGGCGTGACGGTCGACGCGGAGGTCGCCGCGCCGCCGGCGTGGCCGATGTCGGTCAAGACCGTGCCGGCCTGGGCGCCGGCCCGGGAGGGGCTGACCCCCGACCCGGCGGCGCGGCTGGCCGAGCTGATCCGCCGCGACCCCGCCCTGCTCAGCGACGGTGACGCAGCTCGCGAGCCACGGAACGCGCCGGGGGCGGGCGCGGCGTGACCACGGCGGCTAGGGTCGGGCGGTGGCGGAACCCGACCTGACCCTGACCGCGAGCCTGCGGCCGGCGGCCCTGGACGCCCGGCGGGGCATCGTCCGGCTGCACCCGGAGGTGCTCACCGCGCTGGCGCTGCGCCCCGGCGACCCGGTGCGGCTGGCGGGCCGGCGGGTGACCGCCGGCATCGTCGCGCCGGCCGAGCCGGCCGCCAGCACCGCGCTGCTCTACGCGGACGACCTGATGCTGGGCAACCTCGGGATCCGCGACGGCGGCCAGGTGACGGTGAGCCCCCTGCCCGTCACGCCGGCCGGCCGGGTGCTCCTCGCCGGGCCGGCGCAGATCGCCGCGGTGGTCTCCCCCGAGATGCTCCGGCTGGCCCTGCTCGGCAAGGTGGTGACGACCGGGGACGACGTGTCGCTGCTGCCGCAGGACGTGCTGCCGGACGCCTCGGTGCGCAGCCTGGTGGAAGCCGCCCGACGCAGCCTCTCCAACAGCGTCGGGTACGCCTGGACCAGCACCCTGCTCGCCGTGGTCGCCGCCGAGCCCGGGCCCGGCTCGCTGGTCACCATGGACACCGTGGTCGGTTGGGAGCACGGCCAGGCGACCCACGGCTCCGCCGGCACCGGCCCCGCCCCGCTCGCGCGACGCGCCGACGCGGCCGGGACGACGGCGAACGGGACCGCCGCGGGCCGGGCGGGTGGCACGGGCGCCGGCCCGGCGGGCGTACGCCGCCCGGCCGCCGTGGACGCCACCGGGCGGACCGTCGACGACGCGCCGCCCGCGGTGGACGAGCTGCCCGGGCTGCGGGCGCAGGCCGAGGAGCTCACCGAGCTGCTCGACCTCGGCTTCCACCACCGGGAGGTGCTCGGCCGGCTGGGCACCACCGTCTCACTGGGCGTGCTCATCGCCGGGCCGGCCGGCTCCGGCAAGGCGGCGCTCGTGCGGGCCGTGGCCGCCCGGGTCGGGGCCCGGGTGAGCCCGCTCTGGGCCCCCGAGGTGGCCGCGCTGACCAACCAGGCCGCCGCCGACCGGCTGCGCGCCGCCGCGGCCGAGGTGCGCGCGGACGGCCCCGGGGTGCTGCTGGTCACCGACGTGGAGGCGCTCGCCCCGGCGGACGGGCCGGGGCCGGTGGCGACCGTGTTCCGTCAGGTGGTCGCCGAGACCGTACGGGCGGGGGCGGCGGTCGTCTGCACCACCGGCCGGCCCGAGGCCGTCGACCCCGCGCTGCGCGCCCCGGACCTGCTCTCGCTGCGGATCAGCGTCCCGCTGCCGGACGCCGCCCTGCGCCGGGAGCAGTTGACGGTGCTGACCCGCCAGGTCCCGCTCGCCGACGACGTGCGGCTCGACGAGGTCGCCGGGCGTACCCCCGGCTTCGTCGCCGCCGACCTGGCCGCGCTGCTGCGTGAGGCCGGGGTGCGCGCGGCGCTGCGGCAGAAGTCGGCCGAGACGCCGACCGTGGCGATGGCCGACTTCACCGCCGCGCTGGAGGTGGTCCGCCCGACCACCATGGCCGCGTCCACCCTGGAGCTGGCCTCCGTGACGCTGGACGACGTGGGTGACCTGACGGAGGTCAAGGAGACGCTGACCGAGTCGGTGCTCTGGCCGCTGACCTACCCGGACACCTTCGCCCGGCTCGGCGTGCAGCCGCCGCGCGGGGTGCTCCTCTACGGGCCGCCGGGCTGCGGCAAGACCTACCTGGTGACGGCGCTGGCCGGCTCGGGCCGGGCGAACGTGCTCTCGGTGAAGGGCGCGGAGCTGCTGTCGAAGTGGGTCGGCGAGAGCGAGCGCGCGGTCCGCGAGCTGTTCCGCCGGGCCCGGGAGGCCGCGCCCACCCTGATCTTCCTGGACGAGGTGGACGCGCTCGCCCCGGTGCGCGGCCAGGCCAGCGACGGCGGCACCACCGACCGGGTGGTGGCCGCCCTGCTGACCGAGCTGGACGGCGTGGAGACGCTGCGCAACGTGGTGGTGGTCGGCGCGACCAACCGCCCCGACCTGGTGGACCCGGCGCTGCTGCGCCCCGGACGGTTGGAACGGCTGGTCTACGTGCCGCCGCCGGACGGGCCGGCGCGGGCGGAGATCCTGCGCGCCTCGGCGCGCAACGTGCCGCTGGCGCCCGACGTGGACCTCGCGGAGCTGGGTGGGGAGCTGGAGGGCTTCTCGGCGGCGGACTGTGCCGCGCTGGTGCGGGAGGCGGCGCTGGCCGCCATGCGGGAGTCGCTGACCGCGTCCACGGTCACCGGCGCGCACGTGGCGGCGGCCCGGGCCCGGGTCCGCCCGTCCCTGGACCCGGCCCAGGTCGCCTGGCTCGCCGCGTACGCCGAGAAACGCTCCGGCTGACCGCCGGCTGCCGGCGTGGCGCCGCGGGCGCCGTCGGCGGGCCGACGCGGGCCGGGGGCGTCAGTCGGTGGGCAGGAGGGGGCCGAGGGGCCCGAGGTCGAGGTTCAGGTCCTCGGGGGCGAGGCCGAAGTACTCGCGCAGCCCCGTCATCTGCTCCTCCAGCGCCATGAGCGTGGTGCCGATCCGCTCGACCTGCTCCTCGGTGAGGTCGCCGAGGTCGACCCGGCGCAGCGCCTGTCGCTCCATGAGCTGCCGCAACAGCTCGATCACGGTGAGCACGAGGCTGGCCAGTCCCCGCTCGACGGAGTCCCGGTCGACGGCGAGCCGGCGGTCCAGCGGAGTCACCCGGGGCGGCTGCCACCGGGTGTCGCCGAGCGCGGCGGCGAGCTCGGCGGCCTCGTCCCGGCGGGTGCCGGCACCGCCGGGGCGGCTCACGCCCGCCGTCCCGGCCCCGCCGCCCGGGCCGGCCGCGTTCCCACCCGGGCCGGCCGCGTTCCCGGCGGGGCCGTCGGCGCGGGCGCCGGGGGCGGTCATGCCGGCGGTCCCGGCGTCCAGGCGAGGTCGTCCGGGGCGGCGTCGGGCAGTTCCGGCGGGGCGAGCGCGCCGACGGAGGCGACCAGGGCGCGCAGGGAGATCCGGACCAGGTCGACGTCGGCGATGGCGATGGTGATGTCGCCGCTGATCACCACGCCGGTGGCGAGGACCCGGTCGAGCAGGTCGACCAGGGCCACCGGCCGGTAGGCCAGCGGGTCGTCGGCGCTGCTCGGCGCCAGCGACGTGGTCACCACGCCGGCCCCCGGGCCGTCAGCACGCCGGCTCCCGCACGGTGAGCGCCGGTTCGGCGGGCCGTTCCTCGGCGAAGGAGTACGGCGGCCACGGGCCGGTCAGCTCCAGTCGGATCTCCGGGTGCCGCCCGGCGAGCGCGCCGACCAGTTCGCGGAATCCGGCGAGCGCCCCGTGCCCGACCAGGTACGCCCCGTTGAGCACCATGGCGGTGGGCGCGCCGGAGAGGCGGCGGTCCTGCGGGGGGTGCCGCCGGGCGGCCACCGCGTGCCGGGCCAGCGCCTCGTGCACGGCGCAGGCGGCGTCGACGGCGATCCGCTGCCCCTCCTCGCGGGCGGTGAGCTGGGCCCGGCGCCGCCGCAGGTACGCCGCCCCGGCGCCACCCGACCCGGCGGGCTCCGCCGCACGGGGCGTCGCGCCCGGCACGACGTACCCCTTGACGCCCCACTCGTCGTGGCCCGTGAGCCGGTCCAGGACGGCGGTCAGCTCGACCCGGCGGGCGGTGAGCTGCCCCGCGACCCGGGCGTCGTCGTGGTGGACGGTGGCCAGCCGGGCGGGCACCACGGCGCCGTCGCGGGACAGGGCCGCGACCACGGCGTGGTGCGTGCGGGCCGCCCGCTCCAGCCAGGCCAGGTCCTCCAGGTTCCGGCGCAGCGCCTCCTCGCCGTACTCGGCCAGCGGCGCGGCGCTGACGACGGCGACCAGGCCGGCGGCCCGCACCGCGCGCACCGCGGCGCCGTCCATCCCGGGAGTCGTGGCGAGCAGGGCCGGGTCGACGTCCCGCACCACGCCGTGCAGCCACACCCCGACGCCGAGGCTCGCCGGCCCGGCGGCGGGCACGAGGTCAACGGTCGAACTCATGCCGCTCCTCCCGGTCGGCGGCCGCCCGGGCGACCCGGGGACGTCGTTCCGCCTCCACCTGCTCCGGGTCCCGTGGGCCGGGCTCCACCGGCGGCCTCGCCCGGGAGCTGAGCCACGGGTCGTGCTCCCACCAGTCGATGCCGATCTGCCGGGCCGTGTCGACCGAGGCGATGACCAGGCGCAGCTTGAGCGTCAGCAGCTCGATGTCGAGCAGGCTGACCCGGATGTCGCCGGCGATCACGATGCCCCGGTCGAGCACGCGTTCCAGGATGTCGCCGAGATTGGCCGGCTCGTGGCCGGCGGGCAGGACCTGGCCGGAGTTCTGCACCACCGGCGGCGGCTGCACGCTCACCTCAACCCACCTCGCCCTTCCCGCGCTGGTAGCGCCGCACCCGCCGGTAGCCGAGCAGGCCGCCCTCCAGGTCCAGCTCCACCTCGTAGAGGCCGAGCAGGTCGGTGGAGCTGGGGATACGCCGGTCCTCGATGACCTCGACCCCGACCAGCCAGCCGTCGCGCGACGCCTTGAGCGAGGTGGTCCCCACCGGATCCCGGCCCGTCAGCTCGACGATCTGCCGCATCCCCTCGCGCGCCGCCTCGGCGGCCGAGATCGGTTCGAGGTACTCCTCCTCGTCGTCGTACCGGTCGTCGACAGGCTCGTTCCTACGCGCCCGACCGCCGTCGCCGCGGATCAGATCCACCATCGCGCCCACCTCCCTCGCCGCCGCCGCGCGACATCCGCCGCGCCCGTTCCGTGCCGACCTGGTGCGCCCGCTCGACGCCAACCCGCCGCGCCCGTTCCGGGCCGGGCTGCCGCGCCCGTTCCGAACCGCCCTGACGCGCGTGTTCCGGGCCGCCCTGTCGGGCCCGTTCCGGGCCCGGCTGGCGCCGGGTCCCGCCGTTCTCGCGGCGGGACCCGGGATCGTTCCGGGTCGGGTTCCGGCCCTGGGCGGGGGCCGGCCGCCGGGCGCCGCCGGTCAGCCGCTCCAGCACCTGCTGCTGCCCCCGGTCGCGTTCCGCGGCGCTGATCTCGCCGGCGGCCTCCGCCGCGTCCAGCGCCTCCAGCTCCCGCCGAATGTCGACGGGGTTGCGCTGCCGCGACTCCGCCTCCCGGGCGATCACCTTCACTACCGCGGTCAGCCCCCGCACCGGCGCGTACGGCAGGGTCAGCAGCGCCCACAGGATGTCCACCGGTCACCCCATCAGCTGATGGGCGCTGACGAAGTCGTACGGGGCGAGCGGGCCGAGCAGCCGCATCCGGATCAGCTCCCGGCGCTGCTCGGCGTACTCCTCGACCGCCGAGACGAACTCGTCCTCCCGGTCCTGGTCGACCAGGAAGGCGGCGTTCGCCGCGTCCAGCTCGTTGCTCGGCGCCCGGGGCGCGCTCGCCACGACGAGCGGGCCGAGCGCGTCGGCGAGTTGCCGGTTCTCCGCCTCCCGGCGCAGCTCCACCGCCTGGCTGATGATCTCGCCGAGCCGGATCCGCTGCGACCGGGTAGCCGCCTCCGGCTGCCCGCGCACCTCGTCGGCCAGCTGGGCGGCGGAGGGGTTGTCCGCCAACACCGCCGCGATCAGGTTCGCCTCGTCGTAGCGCCCGTGCACCGTGTACTGGATCCGGCCCTCGAACTCGTCGAGGGCGGCGGCGAAGCGCTCGTGGTGCGCGTCCAGCAGGTCGGCGACCGCGTCCGGCCCGGTGACGACCGTGCCGAAGCGCACCGGCAGCACCGGCGCCACCGCGGCCGTGCCGTCCACCAGTTCCTGGTACGCGGTCAGGTCCGCCGGCCGGCCGATCGGCTCGGTCAGGCTGACCTCGCTGACCAGCGCGGCCAGTTCGCCGTGCCGGACCGCCGCCACCTCCCCGGGCGGGTCGCCGACCCCGGCTGCGTCCGGGGTCGGCTCCACGTCGGAGGGAACGATGCCGTAGATGAAGAGTCCGGTCTCCTCGGCCATGCTCAGCGCTCCTCGTCCCGGCGTCGGCGGGGTCGTTCGCGGCCCCGGTCCCGGTCGTCCGAGCCGAGCTCGCCGACGGCGTCCTTGACGGCGCCGCCGATCGCGCCGACCGTCTTGCCGACCCCGGACACCGCCTTGCCGGCGCCGACCGCCCCGGAGGCCCCCTCGACCAGGTCGGGGAGCCCCTTCTGGCCCTTCGGGGTGATGTCGAACCGGTCGACCGCCTCCGCGAAACGCAGGTATGTCTCCACGCTGGCGATGACGATCCGGGCGTTGATCTCCAGCAGCTGGATGCCGACCACGGCGACCGACACCTGGGCGTCGATCACCACGCCCTTGTCCAGCACGGTCTCCACCACGTCGGCCAGGCTCGATCCGGCTCCCCCGCGTTCCAGGGCGCCGCCGGCCTGGCCCTCACTCGTCGCGATCGTCACTCGCGCTCCTCCCGTCGGCGGCGGACCACGGGACGGCGAGGCGCCTCCGGGGAACGGCGGGGGCGGGGCTCCTCGCGGGACCGGGGCTCCTCACGGGGGCGGGGCTCCTCGCGGGGCTGCGGGCGACGGGCCCGCTCCGGGGCGCGGCGGCGCGGCGGGGGCTGCTCCTCCTCCTCCGGCTCCTCGTCGTACTCGTCCTCGTCGTACTCGTCCTCGTACTCGTCCTCCTCGACCGGGCGGCGGCGCTGGGGCGGTCGGCGGCGGCCACGCTCGGCGGGCCGGCGCTCCTCGCGCGGTTCCTCCTCGGCCTCCTCCTCGGGCTCGGGCTCGCGCCGGCCGCGCGGCTCGCGCTCCTCCTGCTCCTCGCCCTCCTCCTGCCGCTGCCGTTCCTCCTGCTCCTCGCGCAGGGCGGTCTCGTGGTCGCGGACCACCTTCGAGTCCTCGATCTCACCGCGCCAGCCCTGCACCGAGTCCGGATCGAGGACGGTCTGGGTCATCACGTGCCGGACGAAGTGCTTCAGCTCAAGCCGGGCGCGGCGGCCCTGGGCCCGCCACAGGTTGCCGGTGTGCTCGAAGAGGCCCTTCGGGTGGTACTCCAGCACCACCAGGATCCGGGTCAGGTCGGGCGACAGCTCGTGGAAGCTGACCGTGCCGTCGACGAAGCCCTTGTCGCCCTTGGAGCGCCAGTGGATCAGCTTGTCCGGGATCTGCCGGACGATGGTGGACTCCCAGGTGCGGTGCGACCAGAAGACCTGCGCCTTCCAGCTCAGCTTCTCGTCCGACTCGGTGTCGACGTTCTCGACCTTCTTCATGAAGCTCGGGAAGTCGCCGAACTGGGTCCACTGGTCGTACGCGACCCGGACCGGCACGCCGACCTCGACCGCCTCGACGATGTTGGTGACCTTGAGCTTCTTGCCGCCGCCCTTGCCGCCCTTGCCGAGCGCCGACATGATCTTCTCCTTACCGCCGGCCACTCCGGCATGGAACATCGCCTTCACCGGTGAACCCCCCTCGGCGAGCTTCTGCGCGCCGGTGGCGGCGGCGATCAGACCGGGACCGCCGCCCTGCTTCGCGTAGTCGCTGAGTCGGCCGGTCGCGCCCGTGATCCGCTCGGTCACCACCTGCATCGCGCGTTCGCCGATGGCGCTGGCGAGGTTGCGCGCCTCGCCGGCGAGTTGGTCCCGGACCTTGTTCCCGAGGCCGCCGGGGTTCGTCGTCTCCGGCATGGTCACCGCCCCCGCTGCTCGTTGTCGGCGTCGGCGTCGCGCTCCTGCTGACCGCCGCCGGTGTCACGCTCCCGCTGACCGCCGTCCGCGTCGCGCCCCTGCTGACCGCCGGCGGTGTCACGCTCCCGCTGCCCGCCATCGGCGTCGCGCCCCTGCTGACCGCCGTCGGCGTCCCGGTCCGGCCGGTCGCCGTCGCCCGACCCGTCGGGCGCGCCGGCCCCGCCCTTACGGCGCAGCGCGTCGGCCGAGCCGCGCAGCTTGCCGCTGATGGCATCGATGCCGCTGCCGGCGGCGGCGGTCGCGGCCGCCTTGGAGGCGGCGGCGAGCGGGCTGCCGAGGCGACCGATGCTGCCCAGGTGGGGGGACGAGTGGAGCAGGTTGCCGCCCGCCTTCAGCAGTCCGCCCGGCTCCCGGCTGGCCCGGCCAGCCGCGACCGCGGCGGCCAGGGTGAGGGCGGTACGCAGCTTGCGCCGGCGGCCGAGCAGGTAGCCGACGCCGACCGCGAGCCCGATTCGTGCTCCGCTGTTCATCAGTTCTCCTTCGCTCCCCGGAGCGCCGGACACCTGACGGCAATGGTCGAAAGAATGGCCGCCGGGGATCAGCACGCGCCGGACCGCAGATCAGGTGTCCCGTTCAATCGGACCCGACGGGCAGTACCCGTTGACCTATCCGCGAAACACTCCCGTGCTTTTTCCAACGCCATTGGCCGGCACCGGACCACGCACCTCGTCAAACGCGCAAAGCGGACAGGAGGACAGCGTCGAGCAGGAAGAACGTCAGAAAGGAAAGGATTGCGGAATCGCTGTCACAGGGCCGGCAGCGTCGAATCGAGGCATATCTCGGCGTGCACCTTACCGCCGTCCTCGCGCAATTTGGCGCCGCACTTCTCCAGCACGGAAACGGCGCCGTGATTGTCCGCGGTGGTCTCCGCGACCACGAGCCGCATTCCGGCCGCCGCCGCCTCGTTCAACAGTTCACGCAGAGCGACCGCGCCGATCCCCTGGCCCCGGGCGGAGCGGCCCAGCCACATCCCGGTCTCGACGGTGCCGGGCTGCTCGCGGCGGGTCATCCGGATCATCCCGACGACCTCGCCGCCGGCCAGGATCGCGTACATGCAGGTGCCCGTCGGGCCGTCCAGCCCCGCGAAGCTCGCCCGGTGGAACTCCCGGAACGCCTCCCGACGGGCGTGTGACCAGCCCGCCGGGGCCTCCACCGGCGGCATCACGTCATCGGGCTCCGCCTCGGCAGCCGCTACGGAGAGCAACGGCTCCAGGTTCCGCTCGTCCACCGGCTCCAGCCGTACCGTTCCCGCCACGTGCCGCAGTCTGCCGCCCCCACCGGCCCAAGTCCACCCCATCGGGCAGCGACTGGCGGTCCGGCCGAAGGTACCGGCCGGTCGGCCCGCATCGTGTTCCGCCTCACGCTCCGCTGTCGAGGCCCGTCCGGCCCGCGCAAGGCAGCGGGGAACCCGCCCGGCCCGGGCCGGTCAGGGCCCCTCGGCGTCGAACTCGCAGAGCACCACCGAGGCGTCGTCGGCGGGCTTGTGCCGGCGCAACCGGTCCGGGTGGTCGCGCTCCGCGGCGCGTACCCGGTCGATCAGCGCGCCCGGCCCCTCGGCGGTCGCCACGTCCAGCAGCCCCGCCCAGTCGAGGAGGCCGAACTGCTCCACCAGGGCCGACGCGCCGTCGCTGAGCAGCGCCGCCCGGCGTACCGCGCCCGGCCCGCGCAGCGGCAGCGTCCCGGTCACGGCGTGGAACGCCGCGTCCGGGTCGGCCGCCGCCACCCAGTAGCCGTGGGTCCGGTTCATCCGCTGCCGCTGCATGCCGACCGCCTGGCGGAACCGGATCAGCCGGTCGGCGGAGCCCGCCGGCACGGCCGCGACCATGGACCGCAGCCCCGCCGTCGCGGCGTCCAGCCGGTCGTCCGTGACCACGCTGACCCGCCCCCCGGCGTCGAGCACCAGCGGGCTGTCGCAGAGCACCAGGTAGTCGAGGTGGTCGCCGCCGTCGCGCAGCAGGCAGACCGTGCTCGACGGGGTGCCCGGGTGGTCGAGGTCGCACTCGTCGCCGTGGTCGGCCCGCACGGCGAGGACCGCCGCCGCCAGGTTGCTCATCAGGGTCGCCGTCGGGCGGACCGCCTCCGCCAGCCCGAGCCGGGCCGCGAGGTGCCGGACGTACCAGGCGGGCCCGTGCACGCAGCCCGTGTCGAAGCCCTCCGGCACGCTGGCGCCGTCCAGCACACCCACCAGTGGCCCGAACCGGAAGACGAAGTCCTCGTTCGCCGGCCGGCCGGGCGGCGGCGCGGACGCGGAGCGTACCCGCATCGTCCGCGCCGCCCCGACCACCCGGGTCGCCTCAGCGGCGACGGAGGTCGTCGGCGGCCTCATGCGCCTGCCCCTGCATCTGGTGGGTGGCCGACCGACCCTGTTCCCGGACGGCGGACGCGCCACTGACGGCCGTGGAACCGACCGCCCGGGCCGCCTCCTGCGCCGGCTCGCGCAGGTGGTGGCCCACCTCGCGGCCCATCTCGCGGCCCACCTCGCCGGCCTGCTCCCGCAGGTGTCCGGCCTGCGCGCGCAGCTGGTCGGAGTGCTCGCTCACCATGTCCTTCGCCTGCCCGGCCCACTGCCGTTCGGGACGGCTGGGCGGAATCAGCGACGAGACCAGCAGCCCGGCGCCGAAGGCGATCAGACCGGCCGCGAGGGGGTTGCCCTGCGCCTGCTGGCGGGACTGCTGCCCGAGCGAGCGGGCCTCCTCCCGCACCGACCCGGCCGCGTGCGACATCCGCTCCCGGGACTGCTCCCCGAGGCCCCGCGCCGAATCGGCCGCATGCGACATCCGCTCCCGGGACTGCTCCCCGAGGCCCCGCGCCGAATCGGCCGCGTGCGACATCCGCTGACCTGTCGCCTGCGACATCCGCTGCGCGGCGCCGTGTCCGTCCGACTGCACGCCCATCACCTTCTCCCTGGCCCGGGTGAGCGCGCCACGAGCCTGCCCGACGCGCTCACCGGCGACCCGCCGCGGATTGACCTTGTCGGCCAACGCGTCGACGTCGCTGCTCAGTTCGTTCCGGGTGTTCTCGATCTCCCGCCGGATCCGGTCCGGATCGTTGGACATGATCTGCTCCCTCCCGGGCTGGTTCACCGGCCGCGCATCGCGTCCGGCATCTCCCGTGCGGTCTGCTTCGTCCGGGGCAGCACCGAGCGGAGCTGCGCCTTCTCCTTCCGCGCCCTGGTGAGCAGGACACCCGTGACGGCGGCCCAGATGACGGCCACGATAAGCGCCGCCCAGCCCTGGTCCATCACGTTGGACAGCCCCCACCACAGCGCGTACGACACGAACAGCACCGTCAGGAAGCCGGCCAGCGCGGCCCCGCCGAACATGCCGGCGAGCCTGCCGGCCTGACCCGCCTCCTCACGCACCTCCGCCTTGGCCAGTTCGACCTCCTTGCGGACCAGCGTGGAGAAGTCCCGGGTCACGTCGCCCAGCAGGTCGCCGACCGACTGCGTCCGCTCCTTCTCGGGGGCACTCACGGCGCCACCCCGCCCGGGATGTCCGGCCCCTGCCGACCGGGCGGCGAGGCGTTGCGCACCCGCGCCGTCCCGGTGTACGCCTCCTCGGGCGCGTACGGCGCCTCGACCGTCCGCTCGTACGGCTGCGGCCCGGCCGTGGTGGACGCGGCCGCCCGCCCGGTGGGCGCGGCGGTCGGCGGCGTAGACGGCTGGCCCGTGCCCCGCGCCCCGTCGCCCGAGGCGCTGAGGTTTCGGGTGAGCCGCCCGACCAGCATGCCGGCCAGGGCCGCGCCGGCCAGGAAGGTGCCCGGGTGCCGGCGCGCGTACGACCGCACCTCGTCGAGCACCGCCCCGGGTTCGCGCTCGTCGAGCCAGCCGGCCGCCTGCTGGGCGGCGTCCGCCGCCCGGCGGACCGCCTGACCGGCCATCCCGGAGTCCTCGCTCCGCTCCGCCATCGAGCTGAGTTCGCGCCCGATGCCGCGCAGCCCGTCGGCGGCCCGGTGCTGCTGCGACCGGGCCTGGTCGCGCAACTGCGTGCCGGCCTCGCCGGTCAGGTTGCGCGCCTGCCGCCGGGCTTCCGACGCCACCTGTCCGCCCTGTTCGGCGGCCGCGTGCGCGACCTGCCCGCCGGCCTGGGTCGCCTGGTGCCCGACCCGGGACGCCTCGTGCCCGACCCGGGACGCCTCGTGCCGGGCCTGCTGTGCGGTGCCGGTCGCACCGTCCGGTGGCCGGCTCGGGTTGATCTGCGTCATCGCCCGCTCCCTCCGTCGGCCCCGGGCCGCAGGTCACGGCCCGGAACGTGAACCGGCCGCGAGACGCGGCCCGGAACGACACCCGCGTACCCGCGCGGCTCGCCGACATTCCGGCGCGGCGTCGGGGGTAGGAGCGGCGACCCCCTGGGCGCGACGCCACGCCGGCGAGACGGGACCGGTCGGTCGGATCGGGGTCGGCGGGGCCGGGACCGGTCGCGGGGTGCGACAGCGCTCAGCGACGGCGGTTGCGGGCCCGGGAGGACCGCAACCGGCGTAGCCGCCCGACCAGCACCGGCTCGGCGGCGAGGGCGGCCGGGTTGTCGAGCAGCGCGTTCAGCAACTGGTAGTAGCGGGTGGCCGAGAGGCCGAAGGTGTCCCGGATGGCCTGTTCCTTGGCGCCGGCGTGCCGCCACCACTGCTGCTCGAAGGCGAGGATGCCGCGCTCCCGCTCGGTCAGGCCACCGCCCGGCCGGGCCTCCGCCGGTGCGTCCGCGTCGCCGGGCGGCGCCACTGCCCCGTCTGGCTCCGCCGAACGGGGCGGCGCCGCTGCGGCGTCCGGCTCCGCCGAACGGGGCTGCGGCACGGCCGGCGCCCCGGCGACCGGCCCGGTGCGCGGCTGGGGGACGACGCTGCCGGCGTCGCGCGCCTCGCCGGTCGCGCCCGTCCCGCCGGGCCGACCCGGCACGGGCGGCTCGGTGGCGGCCGGGGCGGCGTCGGCGGGCTGCATGGGGCTCCTCGTGGGGCTGGCGGGCGGCACACCACGACGCCGACCGGTGGGGGACCTCAGCCTAACCAGGGCCGACCCGGTTCGCATCGGACGACGGTGCCGGAACGTGACCGCTCCGGTCCACGCCGTGTCCGCGGTCGGCCGGCCAGGCGGCGGTGCGACCGGGGGCCGGGGAGAGCCGCCGATCGCACCGCCCGCGGTCAGGAGATGTCGCGCCGGCGCATCGCCCAGAGGGCCGCGCCGAGGATCACCACGAACCCGACCGCCATCATCACCGAGGACTGCTGCCAGGTGATGTCCATCGTGTCCGGTTTGCACTCGCCGAAGTAGGTGGCCTGGCAGGTGTTCCAGTCCTCCAGGGTCACCTTCTTCTGCATCCACGCCGTGGCGTAGGTGGGCAGCAGCCACGCCTCGGCGAAGCGCACGCCGGCCATCGCCAGCAGGATGCCGAGGCCGAACTGGCCGACGACCATCAGAGCGATCACGCCGCCCAGGGCCATCGCGGTGTGCCGCCCCAACGAGGCGAGCGCGAAGCCTACGGTCGCGGTGACCAGGGCGAGCACCAGCCCGCGCAGCCCGGTCAGTGCGAAGGACTGCCACGCCCCGGAGGTCATCTTCGCCGTGCTGCCGCGGAAGACGGCGACCAGCCAGAAGCTGCCGAACCAGAGCAGCGTCGTGGGCACCGCCAGGGCGACCAGCCCGGTGAGCAGCGCCGCCAGCTTCGTCAGCAGTACGGTCAGCCGCTTCGGCCGCCACAGCAGCAGGTTCATCATGCCGCCGGTGTTCCACTCGGCCCCCACGAAGGAGGCGCCGACGACGAACCCGACCAGCGCCAGGATCGCCGCGAGCGGCAGCAGGGTGAAGCCGAAGTGCTCCCGGAAGTCGAAGGTGGAGGGCAGGAACCACTCCGCCTCGATGGCCTCCCGGGGCGGCGGCTGGATGGACGCGCAGTCCTCCGGGAAGCCCTCGGTCTGGCCCGTCCCCGCGGCCTTCGCCTTCTCGCACTCCGCGCGGTACCGCTCGTTGTGGCGGACGTCCTGCTGCCACTGCTGCTCGGCGGCGCGCTCGGCCTTCGCCAGCGTGGCGGCGTCGATCTTCTCGTTGGTGAGGAAGACCCCGACCACCACCAACGCGAGCACCAGCAGGCCCAGCAGGCTCATCCAGCGGGTGAAGCGCCGCTTGGCGAGCCGGCGCAGCTCCGTACGGTAGAGGCTCACGCGCCCCACCCTCCTCCGGTGGCACCGGGCTGCCCCGCGCCACCGACCTTCGTGGACTGGTCGACCTGCCGGTGCTGGCCGGGCACCGGCGCGGTGGCGGTCAGTTCGAGGAAGACGCTCTCCAGGTCGACGGCGACCGGGGCGAGCTCACTGACGTAGAGGCCCTGCTCGGCGAGGAGCCGGGTCACCGTGGCCGGCTTGTCGACCCCGGCGAGCATCAGGTGGTCGGCCTGACCCGTCACCCGGATCCCGGCGCGGCTCAGCGCCTCGGCGGCGACCGGCAGATCGGTGACCGCCTCCAGCCGCACCCGGACCGCGCCGGAGGAGTGCTCGGCGAGCACCTGCTCGACCGGCCCGAAGGCCACCCGCCGGCCCAGCGAGATGATGGTGACGGAGTCGCAGATCAGCTGGATCTCGCCGAGGATGTGGCTGGAGAGCACCACGGTCATCCCCGACTCGGCGAGGCTGCGCGTCAGCGTGCGCATCTCCCGGATGCCGCCCGGGTCGAGGCCGTTGGCCGGCTCGTCGAGGATCAGCAGCTTCGGGTTCTTCAGCAGGGCCGAGGCGACGGCGAGCCGCTGCTTCATGCCGAGCGAGTAGGTCTTGACCCGCTCGCCGGCGCGGTCGCGCAGCCCGACCAGCTCCAGCACCTCGTCGACCCGGTGCTGCGGCACGTCGCCCGCGCCGGCGAGCAGGGACAGGGTGTCCCGCGCGGTGAAGTGCGGGAAGAACTGCGGGCTCTCCACGATCGCGCCGACCTGTCCGGCGACGGCGGGCAGCGCGGCCGGCACCTCGTGCCCGAGGATCTCCATCCGGCCGCCGTTGGGTCGGATCAGGCCGAGCAGCGTACGCAGCGTGGTGGTCTTGCCCGACCCGTTGGGGCCGAGGAAGCCGTGCACCTGCCCCTCTTCGACCCGCATGTCGAAACCGTCGAGCGCGTTGCGGGTGCCGCGCCGACGGCTCTTGTACGTCTTGCGGAGACCTTCGATCTCCAGGACAGCTGGCAAGCTGCACCTCCCCCGATGGCGTATGACACGCGACACCATACGCGGTATGCAGCCGCCAGCAATACCCGGTATGCATCCGACGCGCCGATCGGATGAAAGAAGGGCCCCGTCCCGCGCGCCAGGCGTCAGGACGGAGCCCCTCCCCTCACCTCAGGCGCAGACGACGGTGACCCCGGCGGCGCGGAACGCCTCCACCACCTCCGGGTTGGCCCCGGAGTCGGTGACCAGCGTCTCCACCCGGTCCACCGGGCAGATGCGGGCGAAGGCGTGACCGCCCAGCTTGGACGAGTCGGCGATGATCACGACCCGCTTGGCCCGGGCCACCATCAGGTTGTTCATCGCCGCCTCGCCCTCGTGGTGGGCGGCGGCGCCGAGCTGCGGGTCGATCGCGTCCACGCCGAGCAGGGCGACGTCCAGGGTGACCTCGCGCAGCAGCGCCCCGCCCAGCGGGCCGACCAGCTCGAACGACTTCGGGCGGACCACGCCGCCGGCCACCACGACCTTCATCCGGGAACGGACCAGCAGCTCGTTGGCGATGTTCAGCGCGTTGGTGACCACGGTGAGCTGGGCGCCCTCGGCGCTGGTGTTCAGGTCGGGCCGGACGGCGAGGGCCCGGGCCACCTCCGTGCTGGTCGTGCCACCGTTGAGGCCCACCACGGTGCCCGGCGAGACCAGCGCCGCGGCGGCGGCGCCGATCCGCTGCTTCTCCGCCGAGTGCTTGGCGGTCTTGTAGCGCAGCGGCAGGTCGTACGAGACGCCGTTGGCGACCGCGCCGCCCCGGGTCCGCGTGATCATCTGCTGCTGGGCGAGCTGGTCGAAGTCGCGCCGGATGGTGGCCTGGGAGACGTCCAGCCGCTCGGCGGCCTCCTCGACGCTGACCCGGCCGTTGTCGGTCAGCATCTCGAGCAGGGCGTTCCATCTGGCGTACCGGTCCACCCAAGCCCTCCAGTTACTGCGCGGTCGGTGATTGATTGCGTGCACAGTAGTGCGCGAAACTGCGAGGGCGCAAAACCCCGGCTTGCGCGATGCCGGGGCTGGTTGCCACAGCCAGGCGCTTTCGCGCAGAATAACGCGCGAAAGGCGGCCCTAACGAGCCGTATTGCGCACCGCTCCCCTGCGTAGGAGTTCTCATGTCGTACGTCGACGCCGAGATCGCGAGCCAGCCCGACTGCTGGCGGGAGGCGGCGCGACTCGCCGCCACCGTGGCCGACCACCTGCCCCGTCCCGGCGAGCGGGTCGCCGTCGTGGGTTGCGGCACGTCGTGGTTCATGGCGATGGCGTACGCGGCCCGCCGCGAGCACCTCGGCCAGGGCGAGACCGACGCCTTCCAGGCCTCCGAGTTCCCCGCCGGCCGGCGCTACGACCGGCTCGTCGCGATCACCCGCTCCGGCACCACCACCGAGGTCACCGAGCTGGTCGCCGCCCTGCGCGGGCGGGTGCCGAGCACCGTCCTGGTCGGCGACCCGGACTCCCCCGCCGTGGCGCTGGCCGACGCGGCGGTGACCATGCCCTTCGCCGACGAGCGCTCGGTGGTGCAGACCCGCTTCGCGACCACCGCGCTGGCCCTGCTCCGCGCCCACCTCGGCGACAACATCGACGCGCTCGCCGCCGACGCGGAGGTGGCCGTACGCGCCCCGCTGCCGATCGACCCGACCCGGATCGAGCAGGCCACCTTCCTCGGTCGCGGCTGGACGGTCGGGCTGGCCCAGGAGGCGGCCCTGAAGTGCCGCGAGGCGGCCACCTTCTGGGCCGAGGCGTACCCGGCGATGGACTACCGGCACGGCCCGATCTCGATCGCCGCCCCGGGCCGGCTGGTCTGGGCGTTCGGCGAGCTGCCCGACGGGCTGCCGGAGGACGTGGCGGCGACGGGGGCGGCGTTCGTGCACAGCCGCACCCACGGCTGCCGCACGGTGCTGGGCAGCTGGGCCGCCGGCCGTACGCCGGTCGACCCGATGGCCGACCTGATCCTGGCGCAGCGGTTCGCCGTGGCGCTCGCCACCAGCCGGGGCCTCGACCCCGACGCGCCCCGGCACCTGACCCGTTCCGTGGTCCTCGCGTGAGCTCAGCCGACGTCGTCGTCGCGCTGGACGTCGGCGGCACCGGGATGAAGTGCGCCCTCGTCCGGGCGGACGGGGCCGTGCTGCACACCGAGCGGCACCCCACCGACGCCGGGCGCGGCCCGGACGCCGTGGTGGACACCGTCCTGGGCATCGCCGAGGGGCTGGCCGGCAAGGCCCGCGCCGACGGGCTCGACCCGGTCGCGGTCGGCATCGCGGTGCCCGGGGTGATCGACGAGGCGCGTGGGATCGCCGTCTGGTCGGCGAACGTGGGCTTCCGGGACGTACCGCTGCGGGACCTCGCCCACGAGCGGCTCGGGCTGCCCACGGCGCTCGGCCACGACGTGCGCGCCGGCGGCCTGGCCGAGGCCCGGCTCGGCGCGGGCCGCGACGCCGGGCACGTCCTCTTCGTCGCGATCGGCACCGGGATCGCCGCCGCCCACGTGGTCGACGGCACGGCCGCCACCGGGGCGCACGGCGCCGCGGGCGAGATCGGCCACATCCAGGTACGCCCCGGCGGGCCGCGCTGCGGCTGCGGCCGTCCCGGCTGCCTGGAGGCGGTGTCCTCCGCCGCCGCGATCGGGCGGCACTACTCGGCGCTGGCGGGTGTGCCGGCGACCGCCGCCGAGGTCGCGGACCGGGCGGCGGCCGGCGAGCCGCTGGCGGCGGACGTCTGGCGGGAGGCCGTCGAGGCGCTCGCCGACGGCCTCGCCACCGGCCAGGCCCTCTACGACGTGGAGACCGTCGTGCTCGGCGGCGGCCTGGCGCGGGCCGGGGCGCGGCTACTCGACCCGCTCCGGGCCGCGCTGCACGAGCGGATGACGTTCCACCGGGAGCCGCGCCTGGTCGCGGCGGCCCTCGGCGACGAGGCCGGCTGCCTCGGCGCCGCCCTGCTCGCCCTCGACAGTCTGGAGAAGTGATGGCCCACCGTGTGAACGGCAAGGTGGTGACCCCGACCGGCGTGGTCCGGCAGGGCTGCGTGGAGGTGGACGAGGGCCGGATCAGGGCGGTGGCCGAGTACCCGTCCGTCCGCGACGGGCACTGGATCGTGCCCGGCTTCGTCGACATGCACACGCACGGCGGCGGCGGACACACCTTCACCACGGGCGACGCCGAGCAGGCCCGGCAGGCCGCCGACTTCCACCTGCGGCACGGCACCACCACCCTGCTGGCCAGCCTCGTCAGCTCGCCGTTCGCGCTCATGCGCGCGGCCACCGGGGCGTTCGCCCCGCTGGTCGCCGAAGGGGTGCTGGCCGGGATCCACTTCGAGGGGCCGTACCTCTCCTCCGCCCGCTGCGGCGCGCAGAACCCCGAGTACCTCCGCGACCCGTCCACGGACGAGCTGGCCGAGCTGATCGAGCTGGGCGGCGGGGCGGTCCGGATGGTCACCCTCGCCCCCGAGCGGGACGGCGCGCTGGAGGCGATCAAGCTGCTCACCGCGCACCGGGTGGTCGCCGCGGTCGGCCACACCGACGCCACGTTCGACGAGACCCGCGCCGCCGTCGCGGCGGGCGCGAGCGTCGGCACCCACCTGTTCAACGGGATGCGGCCGGTGCACCACCGCGAGCCCGGCCCGGTGGTGGCCCTGCTGGACGCGCCGAACGTGGTCTGCGAGCTGGTCGCCGACGGCGTGCACCTGCACGACGGGATGCTGGCCTTCGCCACCTCGACGGCGGGCCCCGAGCGGGCCGCCCTGATCACCGACGCGATGGCCGCCGCCGGCATGCCCGACGGCGAGTACGACCTGGGCGGCCAGGCGGTCACGGTGGCGGACGGCGTCGCCCGGCTGGCCCGCGACGGCGCGATCGCGGGCAGCACCCTGACCATGGACGCCGCGCTGCGGCACGCGGTGGCCGCCGGGATCCCGATCGCGGACGCCGTCCGGATGGCGTCCACCACGCCGGCCCGCGCGATCGGCCTCGGCGACCAGCTGGGCGCGCTCCAGGTCGGGCTCCGGGCCGACCTGGTGGTGCTCGACGACGACCTCAACGTGGTCCGGGTGATGCGCGGCGGCTCCTGGGTGGAGTGACGCCGCCGCAGGCCGGGCGAGGCAGGCCGGCGACAGCGGCGTGGCAACCGCGTGGCAACGGCGGTGGCGGAAGTGACGGGGCGTGGCGGAAGTAGCGGGGGCGTGGCGCAAGTAGCGGTGACGGCGGAACCGTTGTTGCTGGTTGCGAGCTTCGGGACGGACCGTCGGAGCCGAGGCCGCCGAGCTACCCGCCCCTGCGACCACCGCACCGCTGTCGAGCTGCCCCATCTGTGAGACCACGCCGTCGGAGCGCCCTGGCCGAGGGTGATGGTCTGATCCACCCGACATCGGTCCACCCGGGGCCGGGATGCTCAGCCAGCGGGGCCACCAGCGCCAGACGCTCGGCCGGCGGGTCTGCCCCATCCGTGAGGGCAGCTCGACAGTGCCTGAGCCATGAGGCCTCCCGCCGAGGATCGGCACCGACGCCACACGTTCTCCGGCCCACCGTGCAGCCGAACATTGCCGCCGTCCCGCGCCGATCGGACCGGGCGCCACGACAGACCGAACGCCACCCGGCTGGGGCAGGCTGGGCCGGCCGGGCTTTACGTACGTCAGGCGGTGGTCGGGACCTCGACGCCGAGCACCGCCTGCTCGTCCGGGCGGTGCACCAGCACGTCGGAGAGGAACGACTGCACGGCCGGGGCCATCCCGACGTCCCGGCCGGCCCGCTCGGAGAGCAGCCACTTGTGCTCGATGATCTGCGCGAAGAGTTCCTGCGGCTCGAGCTTGCGGCGCAGGTGCGCGGGCACGGCCCGGACCACCGGCTCGAAGACCTCGGTCAGCCAGCGGTGCGCGGCCTGCTGCTCGTCGGTCAGGTAGCTCTCGGCCCGGTAGGCGTCGAGGTCGTTGAGCAGCCGGCGGGCCTGGTTCTCCTCGGCGTCCAGGCCGGTCAGGCGGAGCAGCCGCCGGGTGTGGTAGCCGGCGTCGACCACCTTCGGCCGGATCAGGTACCGCCCGTTGTCGATCGTGGACATGGCCACCTCGGCGACGTCGAAGCCCAGCTCGTTGAGGCGGCGGATCCGCCCCTCGATGTCGTGCCGGGCCTCCCGCTCGACCTGCTGCTCGTAGGTGATCTCGTGCCACAGCCGCTCGTAGCGCTGGACGACCTCCTCGCAGACCACCTCCGGGTCGATCGACTCGTGCAGCAGCCCCGCGGCCTGCAGGTCGAGCGCCTCGCCGAAGATGTTGACCCGGGCGATCTCCAGGTCCTCGCCGCGCTGGCCGTTGGAGAGGGAGTGGTGCAGCGCCCCGGTCTCGGCGTCCACCAGGTAGGCGGCGAACGCCCCGGCGTCCCGCCGGAACAGCGTGTTCGACAGCGAGCAGTCGCCCCAGAAGAAGCCCGTGAGGTGCATCCGGACGATCAGGGCGGCCAGCGCGTCGAGCAGCCGGCCCATCGTCTCCGGGCGCAGGGTGTGCGAGAAGAGCGCCCGGTAGGGCAGGGAGAACTGCAGGTGCCGGGTGATCAGCACCGACTCGAGGGGTTCCCCGTCCTCTGTCTGCCGGTCGGCGACGATCGCCACCGCCTCGACCGACGGGAAGTCGATCCGCTCCAGGGCGCGGAGCAGGTCGTACTCCCGCTCGGCGATCCGCTCGCGGGTCTCCTTGAACGCGTAGACGTACTCACCCAGCCGGACGAAGCGGACGATGTGCCGGGAGATGCCCTGGGGCAACGCCACCAGGTGTTGCGCAGGCCACTCCTCCAGCGGGGTCGACCAGGGGAGATCGAGCAGCGCCGGGTCCACGAGGGCCGAGGTGATCCGCACGGGCACAAGTGTGACGGGTTTCCCCCGCCGAGCGCCTCCCTTCGTGGCTCGGCACACAGGGCGGCCCCGGCCCGTCCCGGTCCGGCACCGACCGGGGCCGGTAGCGTGACGGGGTGCGGGAGACCACGGCGGTACGGGGAAAGGCGCAGCTCCGGCCGGTCCGGCCGGCCGGCTGGTGGTTCGACGCGGTGCTGCTCGCCGGTTTCGCGGCGCTGACCCTGGCGCTCGCCGAGGGGCAGCTCCACGATCTCGACCTGGCGGTCAGCGAGTGGGCGTTCGCGCACGACCCTGCGCCGCTGTACTGGACCGCCCGGGTGTTCAACCTGCTCGGGCAGGGCGGTTGGCTGCTGATGCCGGTCTCCGGGGCGCTCGCCCTCGCGGTGGCCTGGCGCCGGCACTCCGCCCGGCCGCTGTTGCTGGTGGCGGGCGCGTTCGTGCTGGCC
This sequence comes from Micromonospora sp. NPDC023644, assembly GCF_040640115.1. Taxonomy (NCBI): domain Bacteria; kingdom Bacillati; phylum Actinomycetota; class Actinomycetes; order Micromonosporales; family Micromonosporaceae; genus Micromonospora; species Micromonospora sp. NPDC023644. The sequence continues at coordinate 217,724 of NZ_JBFABA010000004.1, forward strand.
TACCTGACCGTCGGCCCGCTCAAGCTGTGGACCGACCGCGCCGCGCCGAGCGCGACGGTCAAGGATCCGTTCCTGCCGCCCGGCGAGGCGGTGGAGATCTTCAACCGGCTGCCGGCGGGGGCCTACTCGATGTCCTACCCGTCGGGGCACGTCGCCAACGCGATCGTCTGGTACGGGGTGATCGCCGTGCTGCTGACCGCGCTGACCGCCGGGCGGCTGTCCCCGGTCGCGTACCGGCTGGTCCGCTTCGCGCCGCCGGCGATCCTGCTGGTCACGACCACCTACCTGAACTTCCACTGGCTCACCGACGGGCTGGCCGCCCTGATGCTCGGCGTCGTCCTCGACCGGCTGCTGCACCGGGTTCCCTGGGACGGACTGCCGTTGCCGGGCGCGCTGCGGGACTGGAACCATCCGTTCATCTCCGCCCCCTAGGGTCTCGCCGTGGATCAACTGGCACGCCGCCTGGGCGCAGCAGACGCGGTGGTCATCGGCCTGGGGTCGATGCTCGGCGCGGGCATCTTCGTGGTCTTCGCGCCCGCCGCGGCGGCGGCCGGCGGGGCCGGACTGCTGGCGGCGCTCGTGCTGGCCGGCGCCATCGCCTTCTGCAACGCGACCAGCTCGGCCCGGCTCGCGGCCCGCTACCCCGAGTCCGGCGGCACCTACGTGTACGGGCGGGAGCGGCTCGGCCCGTTCGCCGGGTTCCTGGCCGGCTGGGGGTTCGTGGTCGGCAAGACGGCGAGCTGCGCGGCGATGGCGCTGACCATCGGGGCGTACCTCTGGCCGGGGCAGGCCCGGCTCGTCGCCGTCGGCGCGGTGCTGGCGGTGACCGCGGTGAACCTGCGCGGCATCGGCAAGACCGCGACCGCGACGAAGGTGCTGGTCGGCGTGGTGCTGGCGGTGCTGGCCCTGGTCGCGGTGGCCGGCGCGGTCGGCGGCGACGTCTCGCTCGACCGGCTCGGCGACCTCGACGGCGGCGGGCGGGGCGTGCTCACCGCCGCCGGGCTGCTCTTCTTCGCCTTCGCCGGGTACGCCCGGATCGCCACCCTCGGCGAGGAGGTACGCGACCCGGAGCGGACCATCCCCCGGGCGGTCCCGCTGGCCCTCGGCGTGGTGCTGGCGGTCTACCTGGTCCTCGCCGTGGTGGCGGTCGGCGTGCTCGGGGCCGACCGGCTGGCCGGTTCCGCCGCGCCCCTGGCCGACGTGGTGACGGCCGCCGGGCTGCCCGGGCTGGCGTGGCTGGTGCGGGCCGGGGCGACCGTGGCGGTCACCGGGGTCCTGCTCTCCCTGCTCGCCGGGGTGGGCCGCACCGCGCTGGCGATGGCCCGCCGCCGCGACCTGCCGGGGGCGCTCGCCACGGTCCACCCGGTGCACCGGGTGCCGCACCGGGCGGAGCTGGCCGTGGCCGCCGTGGTGGTGCTGATCGTGCTGCTGGGCGACGTCCGCGACGCGATCGGCTTCTCCAGCTGCACCGTGCTGGTCTACTACGCGATCACCAACGCCGCCGCGCTGACGCTGGGCCGCGACCCGGGCCGGCGGCTGCCGGTGCGGGCGCTGGCCGCGCTGGGGCTGATCGGCTGCCTGCTGCTCGCGGTCAACCTGCCGCTGTCCAGCGTGCTCGCCGGCGCCGCCGTGCTCGCCGTCGGCGCCCTCTGGTACGCCCTGCGCCTGCACCGGGCCTGACGCCGGGCGCGGCCGTCACTCCTCCGGCTGCCGGGGCGTGGGCACGACGGGGTCCTCCGGCGGGGGTGGCGCGGCCTCGCGGAGCAGGGCGTTCAGGCCGGCCCGGCGGGCCACCACCGTCAGCCGGTCGCCCGCGACGATCACCAGGCGCGGATCGGGCGCCCAGTCGAGGCGCTGGCCGGTCCGGGCGTGCGCCAGCAGGCGTACGCTCTCGGCCCGCCCGACCGCGGCGAGCGGCCGACCGTCCAGCGACGACCCGGCGGCGACGGAGACCTCGGTGACCAGCAGCGCGTGCCGGCCGACCGGGATGGTGGCGATCACCGCGCGGTCCAGCAGCGCGGCCGCGAACGACGGCGCGGCGAGGTACGACACGCTGCGCGAGACGCCGATGCCGAAGGCCTGCTGGATGCGTTCGGCGAAGTGGCCGTCGAAGAGGCGCAGCACCACCTGGAGTTCCGGGTTGACGGCCCGGCCGTTGAGCGCCGCCTGGAGGTTGGTCTCGTCGTCGGTGGAGACCACCACCAGGGCCTGGCAGCCCCCCACGGACGCCGACTGGAGCGTCTCCTCCAGCGCGGCGTCCCCCACGATCAGCGGCACGCCCAGCCGCCGGGCCAGCGCCCCACCGCGTGGCTCGGGCACCTTGTCGATGGCGACCACCTCGACGCCGAAGTCGCAGAGCTGGGCCATCACCCGGGTGCCGACGTTGCCCAGCCCGACCACCACCACGTGCCCGGAGCGCTCGGGCTGGATGCGGCCGGAGTGCAGGGCCAGCCGGGCGTTGACGATGCCGTCCACCACCACGGCGGTGATCAGCGGGATCAGCGCCAGCCCGGCCAGGTTGAGCACCACCTGCATGATCTGCTCGCCGGCCGACTTGTCCGGGTTGGGATCCTGCCCGCTCAGCGTGGTCACCAGCGTGAGGTAGAGCGAGTCGGCCCAGTCCTCGTGCGCGGCGTAGCCGTTGAGCCAGCCGAGCACCCCGATCACCACCAGCAGCACGATCACCGCGACGCCGATCTTGCGGGTGGCGAAGCTGCGCACCGCGCGCAGCAGCACCGTCAGGGGGCGGCGACGCCGGCGGGCCCGTCTCAGCCGGCGGGCGGCCAGCTCCGTCCCGGGCGGCGCGCCGGTCGCCTCGGCGATCACCAGGTCGGCCGCGCGCTCGTCGGCGGGCAGCAGCCGGACCTGCTGCGGGTCGCCGGTGTCGGCCACCCCGCAGACCACGTCGGTCGGGCGTACGTCGTCGCGGCGGGCCACGTAGAGGGTGCGCCCGCCGTGCCGGAAGTGGGTGGGGGCGACCTCGCCGAGCGCGGCGGCCACGAAGGCGGGGGCGGCCATGGAGGCGTCGGAGAGCACCGCCGAGTCGGGGAAGATCTGCCGCACCCCGTTGGCGAGCCCGGTGTTGAACATCCGCACCACCAGGCGCAGCCGGGGCTCGACCTCCTGCGCGCAGAGCGCGGCGTGCATGTTGCCCACGTCGTCCTGGTGCAGCAGGGCCAGCCCGTCGGCGCCGGCCAGCCCGGCCCGGCGGAAGGTGACCTCGTCCAGCCGGTCCGCGCGTACCACCTCGACGCCCTGGAGGTCGCGCCCGTCGGGCTCGTCCGAGCGCGGCCGCTCGGGCACGACGAGGGTGATCCGGACGCGGCCGGCCTGGAGCTCGGTGGCGAGCAGCGCCCGCACCACCCAGTAGGCGAGGGCGTCGCGGCCACAGATCACGTAGTGCGCCCGCGCGTCCCCGTTGACCCGGAGCCGCCGGCCGGCACGCCGCGCACGATCCAGCAGGGGCTCCGCCATGTGCCGCATCGTAGTCAGCCGGTCGCGCCGCGCGCAGCCCCTTGATCATGAACGCTGGTCGCACGGCATGTCCCCTCCGGTGGCGGGTAGAGCACCGGCATGCAGACGTTCCTGCCGTACCCGGACTTCCTGGCCAGCGCCCGGACGCTGGACCAGAAGCGGCTGGGCAAGCAGCGGGTGGAGACCATCCAGGTGCTGCGCGGGCTGACCTGGCCCACGTACGGCTGGCGCAACCACCCGGCGGTGAAGATGTGGGCCGGGTACGAGGAGGCCCTCACCCGGTACGGGCTGGACGTCTGCGCGGTCTGGTGCGAGCCCGGCCGGGCCGACACCTGCGCGGGCACGATGACCACCGACCTCGCCGCCGCCTGCGGCCTGACCCGGGTGCGCACCCAGGCCGAGCTGGCCGAGGCCGGGGAGCTGCCGCCCTGGCTGGGCCGCGACGACCTGCACCTGAGTCACCGCTCGTCGCTGCTGCGCAAGGACCCCGGGCACTACGGTCCGCTCTTCGGCGACGACGTCCCGCCCGACCTGGAGTACGTCTGGCCCGCCTCGGACCGGCAGCGCCGCTGCCTGCCTCCGCCGACGTGAGCGGGCCGCCGCCAGGTGTCCCCGGCGAGGAAGGTTCCTCCTGACGGGTCAGCGGGCAGACTGTAGACCCATCCGGCGGGGAAGGTGCACATGGCGCTGTCGAAGGTGGTCGGTCGGCTCATCGGCGTACGCGAGCACGAGGTGGACCCGGGCGGTGGCGGCGCCCACCGCGTGCCAGGCCCGGTCGAGGCGGTGGTGGTCGGCGGCGGGATCGCGGGCATGTCGGCGGCGGTGGTGCTGGCGGAGCGCGGGGTGACGGTGACCGTGCTGGAGGCCGCGCCGACCCTCGGCGGCCGGCTCGGGGCCTGGCCGGAGACGCTCGCCGACGGCACCCGGCAGATGAACGAACACGGCTTCCACGCATTCTTCCGGCAGTACTACAACTGGCGGTCGATCCTGCGCCGCGCCGACCCGGGGCTCGGTTTCCTCAAGCCGGTTCCGGGCTACCCGATCCTGAGCGAGCGGTGGCCCACCGAGGAGTTCGGCAGGCTGCCGCCCGCGCCGCCGATGAACCTGCTGGCGCTGCTGCTACGCAGCCCCAGCCTGCGCCTGGGCGACCTGCGGGGGATGGACCGGGACGCGGCGCTGCCGCTGCTCACCTACGACCCGGAGCGCACCTACGCCGAGTTCGACGACACGACCGCCGACGCGCTGCTCACCTCGCTGCGGCTGCCCGACCGGGCCCGCGCGATGCTCTTCGAGGTCTTCTCCCACTCGTTCTTCAACCACGAGGCGGAGATGTCGGCGGCGGAGATGATCGCCCAGTTCCACTTCTACCTGCTGGGCAACCCGGAGGGGCTGGCCTTCGACTGCCCGGACGAGGACTACGCGACGGCGATCTGGGAGCCGCTCGCGCGGCACGTGGAGAAGCACGGCGGCCGGGTGGTGACGGACGCCGCCGCCACCGCCCTGACGCGCGACGGCGCCGGCTGGCGGGTGGCGACCGCCGACGGCACGTCGTACCCGGCCGGGCACGTGGTGCTCGCCGTCGACCCGCCGGCCCTCGCCGCGCTGGTCGCGGCCTCGCCCGGCCTGGCCGACCACGCGCCCCGGCTGGCGGCGCGGATGCCCGCGTTCGGCCGGCCCGGCCCGCCGTACGCGGTGGCGCGCTACTGGTGCGACGGGGACGTCGCCGCCGACCGGGCGGTCTTCAGCGGGGTGTCCCGGCAGCCCACCCTGGACTCGGTGACCCTCTACCACCGGCTGGAGAACGAGTCCCGCCGTTGGGCCGAGCGCACCGGCGGCTCGGTCGTGGAGCTGCACGCGTACGCCTGCGAGGCGGGCGTGCCGGCCGAGGAGCTGGCCGAACGGATGCGGGTCGAGCTGACCGCGCTCTGGCCGGAGGCGGCCCGGCTGCGGGTCCGCGAGCTGCGCGCCCGGGTGGAGGCGCAGGCGCCGGCGTTCACGCCCGGCAGTCACGCCTGGCGGCCGGGGGTACGCACCGACGCCGACGGGCTCTACCTGGCCGGCGACGGCGTCCGGACGGACTTCCCGAGCGCGCTGATGGAGCGGTCGGCGGCGACCGGGATCATCGCGGCCAACCACATCCTGCGCGCCGAGGGCGGCGCGGCCGAGCCGGTCCGCTCGATCCGGCCCCGGGGCCTGCTCGCCGGGCGGGGATGAGCAAAACGGGCAAAAGGGTCGATCGAGTGGCATAGGCTGACCGTCTGGGATGAGCCGGGAGGTCAGCGGGATGTCGCCGCGCACGGACGACGACCCCCTCGTCGCCGACGTGCCGCGGGACGACGCGTACCCGCTGATCCGGGACGAGCGGGCCTGCGTCGTGACCGCCCTGCGGCTCGGCTGGTGGATGGCGGACGCCTACCACCACGCGCAGACCGCCGACCTGCTCGACCCCGGGACCGACCGGCCGGCGGGCGCACCGGTGAAGCTGTCCAACCTGACCGAGATGTCGGGGCGGCGTCGCATGCAGATGTACCTGGACGGCGTGGACGTCGCGCTCGCCCAGATCGCCGAGCTGACCCGGCGCGTCGGCCCCGCGCCCGCCACCGCCGACGCGCGGGCCCGGGTGGCCGACGGTTCCGGGGACGTCCTGCTGCTCGCCCTCGACGACCTGAACGTGGAGCTGCTGCGCTGGACCATGGCCACCAACCAGCGGGTGGGGCTGGCGTACCGGCTGGGGCGCTCGCTGGCCGACACCGTCCGGTACGGCGACGCCGTCCGGCAGGGCGACGCCGGGCAGGTGGCCCGCCGCTTCGGCGGCCGGCAGTTCGAGATCGGCCGGTGGCTGGGCGAGCTGGCCAGCGTGCTGCCCCCGTACTCGGCCGCAGTGGTCCGCCGGTCGCTGTCGGCGTGGGCGTCGGCGGTCACCAGGGCGGGCGTGGGCGACCCGACCGAGGCGGGGCTGCCCGAGCTGGCCCGCGAGCTGCGCAACCAGGGCGAGCTGTGGCGGGGCGTGCTCACCGGCGGGCTGCACCCCAGGGACCTGCTGGACGAGGAGGACTACGCCATCGTCGCCCGGAACCTGATCATCCGGGACCGGAGGCTGGTGGTGCAGGCCGTCCGGGGGATCTTCTGGCCGGTGCTCGTACCGCTGCTCGCGGTGCTGTTCGCCGTCGTCGGGGTGAGCGCGCTCGCCGCCGCCGGTTCGCCGGTGACGCGGGCCGCCGTGGCCCTGCTCGGGTTGGGCGCCGGGCTGGCCGCGATCTGGCGCACCGTCTCGGGACCGGCGCTCACGGTCGCCGGGGAGGTCAACCGGCCGCTGCTGGAGGCCGAGCTGACCGCGCGGATGGCCGTACGCATCGACCGGCCGCTGGCCGCCGCGCGGGCCGCCGGCCGGGCCCGCCGGCAGCGCCGCCCCGACGAGCCGGGGCCTCGATCGAAATCCGTTGCCCCTCTCTCCCCCGCCGACCTACCGTGATCGCGCAAGGTCAACCACCGCCGCGGGAGCTGGTCATGTCGATGTCGCACGTCACCGGTGTGCCGTCGTGCCTGCCCGTGCGTCCGGCGTCGCCGGCGAGCGGCGGCGGTCACCGCGCCGAAGACCCCGGGGGCGGCCGGCCCGACTGACGTGTGCCCGCACGACGTCGAGCCGCCCGTCCGCACCCCGGACCGGGCGGCTCTTTCGCTGTCCGGCCCACCCAGATCGTCACCGCCACGAAGGGAGACACCGGTGGACGCCGTCCTCGTCGTCAACGCCGACCTCGGCCCGCTGCACCGGGTCACCGTCCAGCACGCGATCCGGATGCTCTGCCGGCGGGTCGCCGAGATCCACGAGGCCGAGCCGGACCGGCTGATCGGGGTGTTCCCGGTCCCCCGGGTGGTGCGCCTCGTCCGCTACGTGGTGACCCGGTGGCGGTTCAGCGCCGGCCCGGCCTGGTCCCGCGCCGGGGTGCTGCGCCGGGACGGGCGCTGCTGCGCGTACTGCGGGGGGCCGGCCGACACCGTCGACCACGTCCTGCCCCGCTCGCGCGGCGGCCGGAACACCTGGCGGAACACGACCGCCGCCTGCTACGGGTGCAACCAGCACAAGGGCGACCGGACGCCGGCCGAGGCGGGCATGCCGCTGCGGCGCGAGCCGGTGGCTCCGAGCTGGGCGGCGCTGGCCGGGCGGTGACGGACCGGCCGGCGGGAACGGGGGGCCGCGTCGGGGGTACGACCCTCGGCGCGGCACCCGCCGGCCCCCGGCGGTCAGTGCCCGGCGGGCGGTGTCCAGCCGAAGCGGGGCGGGCGGCGCTCGTGGAAGGCCGCCACGCCCTCGCGGGCCTCGCCGCTGGCCCGGACCTGCCCGTGCCACCAGGCGATCCGGTCCTCGTCCGCCCGCCCGTCGACGATCTCCTTGGCCGCGGCGACGCTGAGCTGCGACCGGGCGACCACGGCGGCGGTGAGCTCGTCCACCCGGGCGGCGAGCCGCTCGCCCGGCAGCACCTCGTCGACCAGGCCCACCCGCAGCGCCCGCTCGGCGTCGATCAGCTCGGCGGTGAAGAGCAGGTGCTTGGCGGCGGCCGGACCGACCAGCCGGGCCAGCCGGCGGGTGGTCGGCGCCGGATACACCAGGCCCAGCCGCGCCGGCGGCACGCCGAAGCGCGCGTCGGCGGCGGCGACCCGCAGGTCACAGGCGACGGCGAGCTGGCAGCCGCCCCCCACGCACGCGCCCCGGACGGCGGCGACGGTCGGCTTGGCGAAGGCCGCGAGCCGCTCCTCGGCGGCCACCGCGATGCTGGCGTCGCCGGCGTCCAGCAGCTCGTCCAGGTCGCCCAGGTCCGCGCCGGCGCAGAAGGTGCCTCCGGCGCCGGTGAGCACCAGCACCCGGACGGCCGGATCGGCCTCCAGCCCGTCGAGCAGCTCCGGCAGCCGCCGCCACATCCCGGTGGTCATCGCATTGCGCCGGGCCGGGTTGTGGATCACCACCGTCGCCACCGGCCCGGCCACCTCGACGAGGAGTTCCGCGTCCGCCACCGTCACCACCCCTTCGCCTGTCCGCCCGGCCGCCGGGACCGGCGACGCGTGCGGCGACCATAACGGCGGGGGCCCGACGACCACCCTGGCGGGGTGGTCGCCGGGCCCGGCGACGGTGCGGCTACGTCAGGAGACGTTGAGCGCGGTGTCGTCCACGACGAAGGACGTCTGGAGCGACGAGTCCTCGGTGCCGGTGAACTTCAGGGTCACGGTCTGTCCCTTGTACGCGGCCAGCGAGAACGACTTCTGGCTGTATCCCGTGGCCTTGTTCAGGTTCGAGTACGTGGCGAGGGTCGCCAGCACCGTCCCGGAGGAGTTGAGCACCTGCACCCGCAAGGTGTCGTATGCGGTGCCGGTGGTGGTCTCCGCCGAGTCGATGTGCAGCCAGAAGCTGAAGTTGTACGACGTGCAGCCCGCCGGCAGGCTCACCGACTGGGCGAGCGTGTCGGTGCGGGTGGTCCCGTACCCGTTCAGCCACGCGCTCCAGGTGCCGGTGCGGGCCGGCTGCGCGGTGCCGTGCTGGCCGATCACGCCCGAGGTCTGCGTCCAGGTGGTGGCCCCGGACTCGAAGCCCGGGTTGCCGAGCTTCTGACCCGGGCTGGTGCAGCCGCCGCCGGTGCCGTTCACGGTCAGCGTGTAGGTGGCGCTGCGGGTGACCGAGCCGGCGCCGTTCACGGTGACCGTGTAGGTGCCCGCCGGCGTGCCGGCCGTGGTGGCGACGGTGAGGGTCGAGGAGCCGCCCGAGGTCACCGAGGCCGGGCTGAACGAGGCGGTCGCCCCGCTCGGCAGGCCGGTGGCCGACAGCGTCACGGTCTGCGCCGAGCCGCTGGTGGTGGCCGTCGCCACGGTGGTGGAGACCGAGGCGCCGGGGTTCACCGCGCCGGAGGTCGGCGAGAGCGAGACCGAGAAGTCGTTGCCGGTCGAGCACGGCGCGTCGTTGCCGGCCACGTTCACCGCGGTCCAGGCCGCCTGGACGGTCCGGTACTCGGTGGAGCAGCTGCCGTACAGGTCGGTCGCGGCGCGCAGGCTGTACGCCCGGGCGGTGTTCGCCGGGTTGCTGGTGTTCACGTACGAGGTGTTGGAGGTGAAGTACGTGTCCAGCGCCCGCCACCAGATCTTCTCGGCCTTGGCGCGGCCGATGCCCGTCACCGCCGGGGCGGAGCCGCAGATCGGCGAGGTGCCGTACGGGGTGGCCCCGGTGCCCTCGGCGAGGTTGAAGAAGAAGTGGTTGGCGACGCCGGACGAGTAGTGCACGTCCTTGCTCTTCGTGGCGGTCGACCAGCAACTGTCGCCCGAGCCGTCGAGGGACGGGTTGTACATGTAGCGCAGCGGCGTCCCGTCACCATTGATGTTGATCTTCTCGCCGACCTGGTAGTCGCCCGGGTCGGCGGGGCTGTTGGCGTAGAACTCGACCATGTTGCCGAAGATGTCGCTGGTGGCCTCGTTGAGGCCGCCGGACTCGCCGGAGTAGGTCAGGCCGCCGGGGACCACGTTCTCGGTCACGCCGTGGCTCATCTCGTGGGCGGCCACGTCGATGGAGACCAGCGGCCGGGAGTTGCCGCTGCCATCGCCGTAGGTCATCCGGGAGCCGTCCCAGAAGGCGTTGACGTAGTTGTTGCCGTAGTGCACCCGGCTGGGCACGCCCCGGCCGTCGCCGAAGATGCCGTTGCGGCCGTGCACGTTCTTGAAGTAGTCGTACGTCCGGGCGGCGCCGTAGTGCGCGTCCACGGCGGCGGACTGCCGGTTGGAGGTGGCGCCGGTGCCCCAGGTGTTGTCGGCGTCGGTGAACGTGGTGCAGGTCGACGTGCCGTTGTTCATGTCGCACGTGGAGCCGTTGCCGCGCAGCGGGTCGATCATCTGGTACGTGCTGCCGGAGAGCGTGGTGTCCACCGTGACGGCGCCCGAGTAGACGCTGTTGCCCGTGCCGGCGACGGCCTCGATCTCGTCGTACGAGCCGATGGTCTTGCCGGTGACGGCGTCGGTGACGACGTGGAACCGCGACGGGGTCTGCCCGTCCGGGTGCCAGCCGGTGACGACGGTCTCCCAGGCCAGCCGCCCCTTGCCGGAGCTGGCGTCGACGAAGAGCTCCGGGGCGCCCACGGCGGTGAGCGTGCCGGAGAACTGGGCGCGGGCGGCCTTCTTCGCCGCCGCGGCCGGGACCTTCGCCGTGGTGGGCAGGGTCAGCGGGGCGTCCAGACCGACCGAGGAGCCGGCGTAGCCGCCATCGGGGGCCGTGTGGATGACGAAGTCGCCGCCGTACACCCGCAGGCCCTGGTAGGTCCGGGTGTAGCGGGTGTGCGCGGCGCCGTTCGGGTCCACCTTGGTGCTGTGCACCTGGTAGGACTCGGCGCTGGTGCCCTGGACGGCGCCGGGGTTGGTCCGCAGGACACTCGCCGCGGCGGCGGCGGGCCCGCCCGGGGCGGGGGCGGTCGGGGGTGCCGCGAGCACCGGGGTGGCGACGCCGGTCAGCAGGCCGCTGGTTAGCAGGGCCGTACCGACGGCGGCAAGGGGTCTCTTCACGTGCCCTCCTGAACGGGGGTATGCGTGACGGAGATAGTCACGCATGTAGATATAACGATGGGACGACGCAAAAGAGAAGGGGTGATCCGAATTCCGTCCGGGACACTGACCGTTCGGTGGAACCGGGGCCGGCGGGAACCGCGCCGCCGCGCCGCGCGTCCGAGCGGCATGAGATCAGCTTCGATGGCCGGGGTCAAGATCGCGCTGGTGGCGACCCTCCTGTCCGGCTGCGCGGCCACCGAGCCGGCGCACCGGGTGCCACCGCCGGGAAGCTTGCCGGCGAGCCCGTCCGCACCCGACCGGCCGACGGCCGCGCCACCCACCCCCGCACCGACGGCCGCGGCGCGCGTCGTGCTGACCCGGTCGGGCGGGATCGCCGGGCGCGGCGACACCGTGACGGTGGAGCCCGACGGACGGTGGACCGCCGTCGACCGCACCGGGTCGCGGCGCACCGGCCAACTCTCCGGCGCGGACCTGGACCGGCTGCGCCGGCTCGTCGCCGACCCCGCGCTCGCCGCCGGGGCCGGCCGCCCGTCGACCCCCACCGCCTGCCGGGACGCCTTCAGCTACCGGCTGACCGTCGGGGCGGTGGAGACCGGCTACGTGGACTGCCCGTCCGACGGCGACGCGCCGACGACGGCCCGCGCGGTGGTGGAACTGCTGGTCGGGGCCACCGGCTGAGCGGGGCGGGGCCCACGTCGTCCCCCTCGTACGCGACCGGAGGCGTGCCGCTTGCGGCACGCCTCCGGATCATGGCCTTCCAGCGCCGGGATCAGCCCCTGGGGAACATCTGGCCGATGCGGATCTTGTTGCCGAACGGGTCGCGGATGCCGAAGTCGATCCCGTACGGGCGCTCCATCGGCTCGTCGGTGATCTCGACGCCCTTGGCGACCAGGTCCTCGTACGTCTTGTGCGCGTCGTCGGTGGTCATGAAGAGGTACCCGCCCAGGGCCCCCTTGGTGAGCAGCTCCCGGACCTGCTCGGCGGTGGCCGGGTCCAGCGCGGGCGGGCCCGGCTTCTCCAGCAGGATCTCGCGCTCCGGGTCGCCGGGCAGGTTCACCGTCAGCCAGCGCATGAAGCCGAGATCCTGGTCCGTGTTGACCTCCAGGCCGAGCTTCCCCACGTAGAAGTCGAGGGCCTCGTCCTGGTCGAGGACGTAGATCTGGGAGCGGCTGATCGCGTTCATCGTCATGCCGGGAACGCTACGGGTCCGCCCTGACCTGCTGCTTATCCAAAACTGACCTCTGCTGGCCGAAGCTGCTGGGCCGGGTCCACGCCTTGGTGAAGCAGGTCGGCACGCCTGCGGCCGGCGCCTTGCGCCGGCGGTACTCCGACGGCGGCTCGCCGACGATCTGACGGAACGTGCGGCTGAACGTGCCCAGGCTGGAGAAGCCGACCGCGTAGCAGACGTCGGTGACGTCCCGGTCGGTGTGCAGCAGCAGGTACATGGCCCGCTCCACCCGCCGCCGCTGGAGGTAGCGGTGCGGGGTCTCGCCGAAGGTGGCCCGGAAGGTGCGGATGAAGTGCGCCTCGGAGACGTACGCGATGCGGGCCAGGGCGGCGATGTCCAGCGGCTTGTCGTACGCGCGGTCCATGGCGTCGCGGGCGCGCAGCATGGCCCGGTTCGACTCCTCCGCCGCCCTGCTCACGCCGCCCAGCGTAGCCGCGCCGGTCACCGGCCTGCCGCATCCTGCCGGTCGGCCACGTCCCGCGCTCGCAGCGAATCGATCACCCGTGTCGCCTTGGCCGGGAGTCGCGCGGTGGAGCGGATCAAGAGCCGATGCCGATCGCCCACGCTGTCCTCCGCCAGGATCTCGATGTCCAGGTGGCCGATGGCAGCCAGGGCACGGCAGGAGAACTCGCCGATCCCGAGGCCGTCGACCCCCCCGCTGCTGGGGAACGACCGGGGTGCGCCCGATCCACGTCAGCTCGGCGTCCGCCTCTTCGATGCCATGACGCCGGAGCCGAGCTTCCAGATCGGGAAACCCGAGCCAGTCCGACGCGCCCGTCCGCTCCTCCCCGTGGAAGGTGATCCGGTAGAGGATCTGCGTCACCGTCGCGTGACCCGGCCCCGCGTTGAAGAAATAGAGGATCCAACGCCCACCGTCGCCCTCCTTCTGCATCCAGCCGTAACCGAAGTGGGGCCGGACCGTCTTGGCGAACTGCGCACGGGCGAGCATGAGCCCGCCGAACACGGCGAGCAGGTTCGCGGTGGTGGGAAGGTCCACGACGGAGAGCCGCCACGGCAGCTCGTCCACGGGGACCTTCACGTTCGCCCGAACGGCTTCCCAGAGGAAGTTGCCCGCCAGGATCGACACGCGGCGGAGGACCTCTGGAAGCACTGACGCCGGGGGTTCGGGCGGGTCGGCCGCGGAGCGACAGCGGCAGCGCCCGGCGCGCCCGGGCAAGGTCCACGCCCACGCCAACCTCGACGCGACGCGTCAGCCGCTCGGCGGGCGGCTGTCACGAGCCCGGCCCCTGTCAGCGTTGCTGTCGACCGGCCCGCTCGCGACAGCGCCCGGCGAGGGATGCCTGATGGAATTGGAGCCCCCGGCCGGGATCGAACCGGCGACATCTCGCTTACAAGGCGAGTGCTCTGGCCAGCTGAGCTACAGGGGCGTGTGGTGCCGACGTCAGCATAGCGACTGACGTCCGGATTTCCCCCTCGGCAGGCCCCCCGACCACCGGAAACGTCGCCGACCCACCGCGAAGTACCGGTATCGGCGGTCGATTGATGTCCGCCCGTGCCCGACTGCCCGGAATGTCTATGGAACCTGTCCCATCCCGTGCTCCCCGCCTTGGCACGTGGCGAAAAGCCGTTTACCGTGCAGTGACACGGACGACATCTCGATCATCGAGAGGCTGCCCGTGGGCCGGCGCGCTCCCGTGCCGGCCGCTCCTTCACTCGGATCGTCCGGCACGTTCCTGCCGGTGAAAGGAAGCACCCCACCATGGCTACGGTCACCTACTCCAAGGCGTCCCGGATCTACCCGGGCCAGGAGCGTCCCGCCGTCAACCAGCTCGACCTGGAGATCGGCGACGGCGAGTTCCTCGTCCTGGTCGGCCCCTCCGGTTGCGGCAAGTCCACCAGCCTGCGCATGCTCGCCGGCCTGGAGGACGTCGACCAGGGCTCGATCCACATCGACGACCGGGACGTCACCCACCTGCCGCCGAAGGCCCGCGACATCGCGATGGTCTTCCAGAACTACGCCCTCTACCCGCACATGACGGTGTACGAGAACATGGCGTTCGCGCTCAAGCTGCGCAAGACCTCGAAGGCCGAGATCGACCGGCGGGTCAAGGAGGCGGCGGCGCTGCTGCAGCTGGAGGAGTTCCTCGGCCGCAAGCCGAAGGCCCTCTCCGGCGGTCAGCGCCAGCGAGTGGCCATGGGCCGGGCGATCGTCCGCGAGCCGCAGGTCTTCCTCATGGACGAGCCGCTGTCGAACCTCGACGCGAAGCTGCGGGTGCAGACCCGTACCCAGATCGCGTCGCTGCAGGCCAAGCTGGGCGTCACCACCGTCTACGTCACCCACGACCAGGTCGAGGCCATGACGATGGGCCACCGGGTGGCGGTCATGCTCGACGGCGTGCTCCAGCAGGTGGACACCCCGCGGGCGCTCTACGACACCCCGGCCAACGTCTTCGTCGCCGGCTTCATGGGCTCCCCCGCCATGAACATCAAGACCGTGCCGCTGAACGAGCGGGGCGCCGCGTTCGCCGACCTGCACATCCCGCTCACCCGCGAGCAGGTCGAGGCGGCCCGCGCCGACGGTGGCAACAACAAGGTGACCGTCGGCTTCCGCCCCGAGGACTGCGACCTGGTCAGCCCGACCGAGGGCGGCATGCCCGTCGTCGTCGAGCTGGTCGAGGACCTCGGCTCGGACGCCAACATCTACGGCCACGCCGCGCTGGAGGGCAACAACGAGCGCTTCGTGGTCCGCACCGACCGGCGCACCATGCCGAACATGGGCGACACCGTGTTCGTCAAGCCGCGCGAGGGCCGCAGCCACGTGTTCAACGCGGGCACCGGCAACCGCATCTGACGTACGACGAGAAAGGGGCGGCCCGCCATCGGCGGACCGCCCCTTTCGCGTGTCTGCGGGATCAGCCCTCGGCGGCCCGGCGGCGTGCCACCTCGGCGAGGGTCACGGCGGCGGCGACGCTGGCGTTGAGCGACTCGACCTCGGAGACCATCGGGATGCTCACCGTGAGGTCGCAGGTCTCGCCGACCAGCCGGGAGAGCCCTCGGCCCTCGGAGCCGACCACCACGACCAGCGGGCCGACGGCGGCCTCCAGGTCGTAGAGGTCCGTCTCGCCGTCGGCGTCCAGGCCCACGACCATGAAGCCGGCGTCCTGACAGGCCTTCAGCGACCGGGTCAGGTTGGTCACCTGGGCGACCGGCACCCGCGCCGCCGCGCCGGCGCTGGTCCGCCAAGCGGTCGCGGTGATCCCGGCGGCCCGTCGCTCGGGTACGAAGACGCCCTGCGCGCCGAAGGCGGCGGCGGAGCGGATCACCGCGCCGAGGTTGCGCGGGTCGGTGACCCCGTCCAGCGCCACCAGCAGCGGAGCGGCCTGCTCCAGCGCCGCCGCGACGAGGTCCTCGAAGGGCTCGTACGCGAACGGCGGCACCTGGAGACCGACGCCCTGGTGCAGCACGCCGCCCGTCATCCGGTCCAGCTCGGCCCGGCTGATCTCCAGGTTCGCGATGCCCCGGTCGGCGGCCGTCCGGATGATCTCGTTGACCCGGTCGTCGACGTCGATGCCCTGGGCGGTGTAGAGCGCGGTCGCCGGCACCAGGGCACGCAGCGCCTCCAGCACCGGGTTGCGCCCGACCAGCAGCTCCGGGGTGTCCTTCGACGGGTTGGACTTGCGGCCCGGGGCGACCCGGGGGCCGCCCCGACCGGCGGGCCTGGCGCCCCGGCCACCGCCCGTGCCGCGCCCGCCGCCCGTCGGCGTGCCCCGGCCACCGCCCTTGCCCCAGGTGGTGTCCTTGCTGCCCGGCTGGCCGATCTTGGGCGCGCGGCCCTCCTCGGCCGCCGCCCGGCGCTCCTTGTCCTGCTTCCAGGCGGTGCGCTGGGGCAGCTTCTCGGTGCCCGAGTAGGCCTTGTGCCAGGGCCGCTCGTCGGCGGGCAGGGTCCTGCCCCGCCCGGCGAGCGAGTCCTTGTTCTTGCCACCGGAGCCCTTGGGGGCTCCCGCCTTCGGCGTCAGACGCCGGCCACGGCGCTGCGAGTTGCCGGCCATCAGTCCTGCTCTCCAATAGTCCAACGGGGGCCCTGGGGGGTGTCCTCGACCACCACGCCGGCCTGCTTGAGCTGGTCGCGTACGGCGTCGGCGGCGGCCCAGTCCTTGCGACCGCGGGCCTGTGCGCGCTGCTCCAGGGCCAGCGCGACCAGTGAGTCCACCACGCCGCGCAGGTCGTCCGTGCGGCCGCCACCGGTCCACGCCGGGTCGAGGGGGTCGACCCCGAGGATATCCAGCATGGCGCGGGCCGCGGCCAGCGCCGTGCGGACGGTCACATCGTCGCCGCCGGTCAGGGCGGTGTTGCCGTCGCGGACCACCTCGTGCAGGACGGCGAACGCGGCGGAGGTGTTCAGGTCGTCGTCCATCGCCGCCGCGAACGCGCCCGGCAGCTCACCGAGCTGGCCGGCGCCGACGCGCTCGACGGCCCGCTGCACGAACCCCTCGATCCGGCGGTACGCGACGGCGGCCTCGCGCAGCGCGTCCTCCGAGTAGTCGATCCGGGACCGGTAGTGCGCGGCGGCGTAGTAGTAGCGCAGCTCCACGGGGCGCACCCCGAGCGAGTCGACGTACGCCAGGTCGAGGGCGTTGCCCAGCGACTTGCCCATCTTCGCGCCGTCGATGCTGAGCAGCCCGTGGTGCACCCAGTAGCGGGCGAACGGCAGCCCGGCGGCCTGCGACTGGGCGATCTCGTTCTCGTGGTGGGGGAAGGTGAGGTCGAGCCCTCCGCCGTGGATGTCGAACTCGGCGCCGAGGTAGCGCCAGCACATCGCCGAGCACTCGATGTGCCAGCCCGGCCGGCCCCGCCCCCACGGCGACGACCAGTAGGCGTCCGCCGGCTCGTCGGGCTTGGCGCCCTTCCAGAGCGCGAAGTCGCGTGGGTCGCGCTTGCCCCGGTCGGGCGCGTCGCCGGCCGACTGCATCGCGTCCGGCGACTGTCCCGACAGGGAGCCGTAGGCCGGCCAGGAGCAGACGTCGAAGTAGACGTCGCCGGAGTCGTCGGTGGCCGGGTAGGCGTGCCCCTCGGCGATCAGCCTCGCGATCAGCTCGTGCATCTCCGGGATGTGCCCGGTGGCCCGCGGCTCGTACGTCGGGGGCAGCACGTTGAGCGCCCGGTAGGACTCGGCCAGGACCAGCTCGTTGGCGTACGCGATCGACCAGAACGGCCGGCCCCGCTCCATCGCCTTGACCAGGATCTTGTCGTCGATGTCGGTCACGTTGCGGATGAAGGTGACCTCGTAGCCGGCGGCGAGCAGCCAGCGGCGCAGCACGTCGTAGTTGACGCCGGAGCGAAGGTGACCGATGTGCGGCGGGGCCTGGAGGGTGAGACCACACAGGTAGACCCCCACCTTGCCGGCTTCCCGCGGGACGAAGTCCCGGACCGATCGGGTGGCGGTGTCATACAGGCGTAGCGTCACCGTACAAGGGTAGCCGTCCACGCATTCCGGGGTCGTCCGGAGCCGGGTCGTACGCTGCTGGTCGTGGAGACGACGGCGCGGGGCGGGGAGACGGCGCAGACGCTGGACCGGGGGCTGCGGCTGCTGCACCTGGTCGCCGACGCGCCGGGCGGGCTGACCGTGACCGAGGCGGCGAACCGGCTGGGCGTCGGCCGGGCGGCGGTGTACCGGCTGGTCGGCGCGCTCGCCGCGCACGGCATGCTGCGCCGCGACGGCGACGGCCGGCTGCGCCTCGGCGCCGGGGTGCTGCACCTGGCGCGGCGGGCCCAGCCGCTGCTCGCCGAGGGGGCGCTGCCGGCGCTGCGCCGCCTCGCGGAGCAGGCCGGCGCGACCGCCCACCTGACGGTGGTCGAGGGCGGCGAGGGGGTCGCGCTCGCCGTGGTCGAGCCGAGCTGGACGTCGTTCCACGTCGCGTACCGGACGGGGGCGCGGCACCCGCTGGAGCGCGGTGCGGCCGGGCGGGCCATCCTCGCCGGGCGGGCGGGCGCCGCCGGCCCGGTGAGCACCGCCGGGGAGCTCCAGCCCGGGGCGTACGGGGTGGCCGCCCCGGTGCTCGGCGTGCCGGGCCTGGAGGCGAGCGTCGGGGTGGTGGCGCTGGCCCCGCTGGACGCCGAGGTGGTCGGCGCGCAGGTCCTCGCCGCCGCCACGGCCATCGCCGCCGCCCTGTCCTGACCCCGCCCGCCCTTCCCGGGCCACCGCCCGCGGCGAACCCTTACCACATCGGACGGCCGTCGGGCCGGTTGTCCACAGTCGACGCCGCGCGGGGGCGGCCCTGGTTGTCCACAGGGGTGCCGGGCGGGGCCGGACGGCGGGCACGCTGCCCACATGCCACCTCCACCACACCGGCCCGCCGTCCTGGCCTGGCAGGTCTTCCGCGGCTCCGACGCGATCCGACAGGGGCTGGTCACCGAGCACCAGCTGCGCAGCTCGGCCTGGCTGCGCCTGCGCCACGACGTCTACGCCGACGCCCGGCTGGACCGGGACCACGCCCTGGCCTGCCGGGCCGCCGCCCTGCGGCTGCCGCCCGAGGCGGTCGTCGCCGGCCCCTCGGCGGCCTACCTGCACGGCGTCGAGCACGCCGCCTCCTTCGCCGACGACGTGCACTTCCTCGTCCCGAGGACGATGCGCCTCGGCCCGCAGCGGGGCCTGCGCGTGCACTCCACGGGCCCGGCCACGTCGCCGCCGTGCGCGCCCGCGCGATCCCGAGGGGCGGGCGACGGTCCGGGCGTGCCGGGCCGACCGCCCGCCGACCGCCGTAACGTCGCGGCCCGCCCGCCCGACGACCGCCGTAACGTCGCGGCCCGCCCGCCCGACGACCGCCGTGACGTCGCGGTCCGACCGCCCGGCGGGGGCCGGAGCACGGCGGCCCGTCCGTCCGCCACCGGCCGGAGCGGCGCGGTCCTTCCGCCCCCGGGCGGCCTGCTGGTCGCCGAGCTGCGGACCGCCGGCGTGCCGGCCCGCACGGATCCGACCGCGGCGGCGTGGGAGACGGCGGTCTGGTTGGAGCCGCTGCGGGCGGTCGGCATCGTCGACTCGCTGCTCCGGCAGGGGCTGACCAGCCGCGAGGCCCTCGTCGGCATCGCCGACCGCAACGCCGACCGGCCCGGCGGTCGGCGGGCGCGCTGGGTGTTCGAGTTGGCGGATCCGGGCGCCCGGTCGCCGGCGGAGTCCGAGTTGCGGGTGCGGCTGGTGCTGGCCGGGCTGCCGCGCCCCGCCGTCCGGCACCCGGTCCGGGTCGCCTCCGGGCTGGTGCTGCACGCCGACCTGGGGTGGCCGGCGTACCGCGTCGCCGTCGCCCCGGACGGGCGGCACGCCGGGGCCGGTGGCGGGCACCTCGACCGGATCGCCCAACTGGTCGGCGCCGGCTGGCTCGTGCTGCCCGTCACCGGCAGGCGACTGCGCCAGGACTTCCCGGGCGTCCTGCGCGAGGTGCGCGCCGCGCTCGGCGCCCGGGGCTGGCGCCCGTGACCGGGGCGCTCCCGCCACCGTGCGCCCGACCGGCCGCCCGCTGTTCGCCCCCGGTCTGGTTCAGGTCACGGCAGGGCGGGCTCGGTGGCGCGCGGCTCCGGGCGACCCTCGGTGCGGGGAGCGCGCAGCTCGTCGACGCGCACCAGGGCGACCCCGGCGACGATCAGGGTGCCGCCGAGCAGTTGCACCACGGTGGGCAGCTCACCCAGCACCAGCCAGGCGATCAGGACGGCGAACATCACCTCGGTCAACCCGACGAATGACGACAGCCGGGCGCCGAGGATCCGGGTGCCGGCGATCCCGGCGAGGTACGCGACGACGGCGGCGACCAGCGACAGGCCGACCACCGGCACGAGCCAACTGGTCTGCTGCCCGGCGAAGGTGACCTCGCCGAAGGCCGCGCGCAGCGGCAGCGCGCCGACCGCGCCGAGCAGCAGCAGGACGGCGGCCCCGACGGCCATGCCGCCGCTGGCCAGGGCCACCGAGGGCAGCTCCTCGTCGACCCGCCCGGCGAGCACGAAGTAGCCGGCGAGGCCGACGGCCGCCCCGAGCCCCCAGAGCACGCCCACCGGGTCGAGCCGGCCGGCGCCGGTCAGGTCCAGGACGAAGAACAGGCCGGCGAGGGCCGCCACCGAGCCGGCGACGGTCAGCCGGCGGGGACGCTGCCCGTGGACCAGCCACATCCAGCCCACCACCAGGACGATGCCGAGGTACTCCAGCAGCAGCGCGACGCCGACCGGCAGGTAGCGGACCGCGTTGAAGAAGCAGACCTGGGCCGTCGCGACCCCGAGCAGCCCGAACACGCCGATCGCGGCGAGGTTGCGGCGCAGCACGTCCCATTTGCCGCGCAGGGAGAGCACGGCCGGGACCGCCACGACCAGCGCGGCGATGCCGACCCGGGCGGCCACGGCCGCTTCGGCCGACCAGCCGGCGTCGATGAGGGACCGGGCGAACGTGCCCGACGTGGCGAAGGTGACGGCGGAGAGAAGGGCGAGGCCGAGACCGAGCCCGGCGGCGGGTGGCTGACGCATCGATCCACTCCCACTGTCACGAGTAAAATGCCACTACGCTCGTGACGCTAGGCGGGCACCCCGACAGGAGTCAAGTTGCTTTTCACCCATGACACGGAATGCTCCCTGACTGCCATGGCCGCCCTGGTCAACACAGCCGGCCGCGACGGTGAGGGCCTGCCCGACGTCGCCGCCCTGGACGCGTTCTTCGTCGCCCACACCTACAGCGGGCGGCACGAGCACACCGGGGACGAACTGCGGGCGGTGCGCGACCTCCGGCCCCGGCTGCGCCGCGTCTGGTACGCCGACACCGAGGGGATCGTCGCCATCGTCAACGGGCTGCTCCGCGAGAACGACGCGCTGCCGCAGCTCATCACGCACGACGACGAGCCGTACCACATCCACGCCGTGCCGCGCGACGCGCCGCTGGCGACCCGGATGGCCGTCGAGGCCGCGATGGCGCTGGCGGATCTCGTACGCGCCGGGGAGCTGCGCCGGCTGCGGATCTGCGACCACCCGGACTGCGAGAACGTGCTCGTCGACCTGTCGAAGAACCGGTCCCGGCGGTTCTGCGACGCGGGCTGCGGCAACCGCGCCGCCGTCACCGCCTACCGCGCCCGCAAGGCCGCCAGCGGGCGCTGAACCGAAGGTGGGGAATCGTCAGCGACACGGCCCGGCCCGGGACCCGGCTGCCCCCGGCATCGCCTTCCGGAACGCCGCCGACATGCCGAGCCGCACCGGGCCGGACCAGCCGGCGGCACCGGCACGGCTCAGGGGTGGGTCATCCGGAGCAGGTCGAGCGCCTCGTCGAGCTGGGTCTCGGTCAGCTTGCCCGATTCGACGTGCCCCCGGGCGATGACCACCTCGCGGATCGAGATCTGCTTGGCCAGCGCCTCCTTGGCGATCGAGGCGGCCTCGTCGTACCCGAGGTGACGGTTGAGCGGGGTGACGATCGACGGCGAGCCCTCCGCGTACGCCAGGCAGACCTCGGCGTCCGCGACCAGGCCGACCACCAGGCGGTCGGCGAAGAGCCGGCTCGACGCGGCGAGCAGGCGGACCGACTCCAGCAGGTTGCGGCCCATCACGGGGAGCATGACGTTCAGCTCGAAGTCGCCCTGGGAGCCGGCGAACCCGACGGCGGCGTCGTTGCCGATGACCTGGGCGCAGACCTGCCGCATCGCCTCGGCGACGACCGGGTTGACCTTGCCCGGCATGATCGACGAGCCGGGCTGGAGGTCGGGGATGCGCAGCTCGCGCAGCCCGGCGCGGGGGCCCGAACCCATCCAGCGGATGTCGTTGGCGATCTTGTAGAGGCCGACGGCGACCGTGCGCAGCTGCCCGGAGGTCTCCACCAGCGCGTCCCGGGCGCCCTGCGCCTCGAAGTGGTTGCGCGCCTCGGTCAGCGGCAGCCCGGTCGAGCCGCGCAGCTTCTCGATGACCTTCGCGGCGAAGCCGAGCGGAGTGTTGATGCCGGTGCCCACCGCCGTGCCGCCCAGCGGCAGCTCGGCCAGCCGGGGCAGCGCCCCCTCCAGCCGCTCGATGCCGTAGCGGACCTGGGCGGCGTACCCGCCGAACTCCTGCCCGAGGGTCACCGGCGTGGCGTCCATCAGGTGGGTGCGCCCGGCCTTGACCACGGTCTCGAACTCCGCCGCCTTGCCCTCCAGCGCCTCCGCCAGGTGGGCAAGCGCGGGCAGCAGGTCCCGCGCCACGGCCTCGGTGGCGGCCAGGTGGATCGAGGACGGGAAGACGTCGTTGCTGGACTGCGAGGCGTTCACGTCGTCGTTCGGGTGCACGTCGCGGCCCAGCTCCCGGCTGGCGAGCGTGGCGATGACCTCGTTGGTGTTCATGTTCGACGACGTGCCGGACCCGGTCTGGAACACGTCGATCGGGAACTGGTCGTCGTAGCCGCCGTCGGCCACGTGCGCCGCGGCGGCGGCGATCGCCGCGGCCACATTCGCGTCGATCACGCCCAGCTCGCCGTTGACCTCGGCCGCCGCCCCCTTGATCTGGGCCAGCGCCCGGATCTGGGCCGGCTCGATCCCCCGGCCGGAGATCGGGAAGTTCTGCACCGCGCGCTGGGTCTGCGCGCGCCACAGCGCCTCGGCGGGCACCTCCACCTCGCCCATCGAGTCGCGTTCGATCCGGTAGCCCGTCGCCTCTGGAGTCGTCACGCGTACCATCCTGCCGCGCCGCGCGCCGACGTGCAGATGATCGCGGCGAGCCGGGTCGGCGCCGGCGGTCACGGCGCCCCGGACGAAAGCCGACACCGTTCCGAGAGCGGATCGACAGTCCTCACACCGACACTCGTCACCGGGTCGCCGCCGACGGCGACCGAACGGGGGCGGTGCGCCCGCCGACTCCTCAGGGCGGGCGCACCGACGTCACTCGAAAAGCCGAGCGCCTTCCGCGTGTCACGTATCTAGGATCGTGGAAGTATTCGCACTCCCATCGGAGGATCTTCCACCTTGCACGGACAACGGGGTTCCACCGGCGTGCCCGCCGTACGCCGTCGGCGCGTTCCGCGCCGGCTTCTGGCCACCGGCCTCACCGCCCTGCTCACCGCCACCAGCGCCCTGGTCGTAACCGCCACGCCGGCATCCGCCGGGGTGAGCCGGTTCATCCTTCCGACCA
Source organism: Micromonospora sp. NPDC023644 (assembly GCF_040640115.1). Lineage (NCBI taxonomy): Bacteria > Bacillati > Actinomycetota > Actinomycetes > Micromonosporales > Micromonosporaceae > Micromonospora > Micromonospora sp. NPDC023644. The sequence continues at coordinate 241,032 of NZ_JBFABA010000004.1, forward strand.
GCGGCAGTTGGACCGACGCCCGTCAGCCGTCGACCGCTTCTCCGGAGATCGACGGCACCGTGCCGGTCGGCACCTGGACGTCCGGCGACGACAAGCACACCTCGCGGGCCTACTTCACCTACGACCTCTCTCCGTTCCAGGGCAAGCGCGTCATTCGTGCCCTCGGTCTCACCGAGGAGACGGCGGTCAACGAATGCTCGAAGCCACGCGAGATCGAGCTGTGGCGGACCGACGTACCGACCACCGCATTGACCTGGGAAACGTCACCCGCGGTTCGCGAGAAGATCGCTGACATCGCGCCGGCCGCTCCGTGTCAGGGGCAGTTGGAAGTGCTGCTCACCGAGGCGGTACGGCAGGCGGTCGAGGCCGGACAGACCTCGATCACCTTCATGGCACGGATCGCCGGAGACCACGAGGACAAGCTGCCCTACGGCCGATGGATCAGGGAACTCGTTATCTCCATCGACTCGAACACGCCGCCGGACGTACCGACCAACCTGGCAGTCGACGGGCTCCCCTGCGCCGACGGGCTGCACATCGGCACGGCCACGCCGTACCTGTCGGCGAAGGTCACCGACGCGGACGCGGCACCGTCGAACGCCGAGCCGGTGACCGCCACCTTCGCCTGGTGGCCGGTGACCGACCCGACCATGCGGACCGAGCACACGTCCCCGGCCAAGGCCGCCGGGTCGTCTTTCTCGTACAGCGTTGCGGCCGGCCAGATGGTCGACGGGACGTACGCCTTCGCCGTCCGGGCCACCGACAGGGCGGGCGACACCTCCGCCTGGTCGGCGGAGTGCCGGTTCACCGTCGACACCACCAGCCCCGCCCAGCCGACGGTCAGCTCCACGGACTACCCGGCCGACGACGGCTGGTACGGCGGTCCCGGCATCCCGGGCCAGTTCACCTTCTCCGCCGGCGGCGACACCGACACGGTGCGGTTCCGCTACAGCGTGTCCGGGCAGCCGGCGACCGACGTGGCGGCCGACGTCCCGGGCGGCTCGGCGACCGTCACCCTCACCCCCGACCGGGACGGGCCGAGGACGCTCACCGTCGAGGCGGTGGACCTCGCGGGCAATCGCTCCCCCGCCACGAGCTACGAGTTCCGGGTGCGCACCACCAGCCCGACGATCACCGACGCCAACCCGACGGCCGGGTACGGCCAGCCGCGCACCCTGACCTTCTCGCCGCGGATGGAGGACGTCGTCGAGTACACCTACCGGCTCGACGACGGGCCGGAGCAGACCGTCGCCGCGGTCGCCGACGGCACGGCCACGGTCACGATCACGCCGACCAGGCCGGGCTACAACACCGTGTACGTCCGCAGTCGCACCGCCGGTGACCTGCCGTCCGGCGAGGGCACCTACCGGTTCTACCTGGCGACCAAGCCCACGGTCAGCTCCGTCGAGTACCCGATCAACAAGTTCCAGGGGGCGATCGCCGGCACGCCGGGGACGTTCGTCCTCCAGGCCGGCATGCCCGGGGTGACGGAGTTCGTCTACTCCTTCGACGGCCGCCCGGCGGAGACGGTCGCGGCGGGCCCCGACGGGTCGGCGTCGGTGGGGTACACCCCGACGACCGCCGGGATCCACCGGATCACCGTCCACACGCGGACCGGCGACGGGATCGTGTCGGAGACCTTCAGCGGCACCTTCTACGCCAGCCGGGCCAGCTGACGTAGGGCAACGACGAGGGGCGCCGGGCCACTGCCCGGCGCCCCTTCGCGTACGCGTGGATCAGCGGCGGCCGACCGTCAGCACCGGCTTGGTGACCTCGGCGAAGAAGTCGTTGCCCTTGTCGTCGACCACGATGAAGGCCGGGAAGTCCTCCACCTGGATCTTCCAGACCGCCTCCATGCCCAGCTCCGGGTATTCCAGGACCTCGACGTGCTTGATGCAGTCCTGGGCGAGCCGGGCGGCCGGGCCGCCGATCGAGCCGAGGTAGAAGCCGCCGTACTGCTGGCAGGAGCGGGTGACCTGGGCGGAGCGGTTGCCCTTGGCGAGCATGACCTGCGAGCCGCCCGCGGCCTGGAACTTCTCCACGTACGCGTCCATCCGGCCGGCGGTCGTCGGGCCGAACGAGCCGGACGCGTAGCCCTCCGGGGTCTTGGCCGGGCCGGCGTAGTAGACCGCGTGGTCGCGCAGGTACTGCGGCATCGGCTCGCCGGCGTCCAGCCGCTCCGCGATCTTGGCGTGCGCGATGTCGCGGGCCACCACGAGCGGGCCGGTCAGCGACAGCCGGGTCTTCACCGGGTACTTCGACAGCTCGGCGCGGATCTCGTCCATCGGGCGGTTGAGGTCGACCTTGACGACCGTCTCGGCGTCGAGCGTCTCGTCGGTGACGTCCGGCAGGAAGCGCGCCGGGTCGGTCTCGAGCCGCTCCAGCCACACGCCCGACGGGGTGATCTTGGCGACCGCCTGCCGGTCGGCCGAGCAGGAGACGGCGATCGCCACCGGGCAGGAGGCGCCGTGCCGGGGCAGCCGGACCACCCGTACGTCGTGGCAGAAGTAGCGCCCGCCGAACTGCGCGCCGATGCCGAAGTTGCGGGTCAGCTCCAGCACCTCCGCCTCCAGCTCCAGGTCGCGGAAGCCGTGCGCGGTCATCGAGCCTGCGGTGGGCAGCGCGTCGAGGTACTTGGCGCTGGCGTACTTGGCGGTCTTCAGCGCGTACTCGGCGGAGGTGCCGCCGATGACGATGGCGAGGTGGTAGGGCGGGCAGGCGGCGGTGCCGATCAGCCGCAGCTTCTCCTCCAGGAACTGCATCATCCGCGTGGGGTTCAGCAGCGCCTTGGTCTCCTGGTAGAGGTACGACTTGTTGGCCGAGCCGCCGCCCTTGGCCATGAAGAGGAACTTGTACGCGTCGGGCTGCCCGTCCGGGTCCTCCGCGTAGAGCTCGACCTGGGCCGGCAGGTTGCTGCCGGTGTTGCGCTCGTCCCACATGGTCAGCGGGGCGAGCTGCGAGTAGCGCAGGTTGAGCCGGGTGTAGGCCTGGTAGACGCCGCGCGAGACGGCCTCGGCGTCGCTGCCGTCGGTGAGCACGTGCCGGCCGCGCTTGCCCATCACGATCGCGGTGCCGGTGTCCTGGCACATCGGCAGCACGCCGCCGGCCGCGATGTTGGCGTTGCGCAGCAGGTCGAGCGCGACGAACCGGTCGTTCGGCGAGGCCGCCGGATCGTCGATGATCGACCGTAGCTGGGCCAGGTGCGCGGGGCGCAGGTAGTGCGCGATGTCGTGCATCGCCTCGGCGGTCAGCGCGGTGAGCGCGGTCGGCTCCACGGTGAGGAACCGGCGGCCCCCCGGCCCGTTGACGACGTCGACGCCCTCGTCGGTGACCAGGCGGTATTCCGTCTGGTCGGGACCGGTCGGCAGCAAGGGAGCGTACGAGAACGCGGCGGCACTGCTCATGAGCGGAAAGCCTAGGGCAGAAGGGTCGATCAGTCCCACCCGCCGGGTCGGTCCTGGGACGACGCTCTCACCCCGGGCACAGCTCCCGCTTCGGGCCGCAGCTGTCCTCCGGCCCGGGGACCCCCGCCGTGCCGCCGGGACCGGGTACGCCGCCGTCACGCGGCGGGGCGGGGGCGCCCGGCGTGCCGCCGAAGCGGACGTAGCCGATCTCCCGCCCCTCGCCGATGATCATTCCCCGCGGGCCGACCGCGAGGGCGTTCGCGGAGGTCCGCAGGCTCGCCAGCTCCCGCCCGGTACGCGGTTCCAGCGCCACCAGCCGGGACGGCTTCTCGTCGGCGATCACGGCCGCGTACGGGGTGAGCGCGGCGCCGGCCTTCGCCCCGGTGGGACGGGTCCACCGGACGCGCCCGCCGCCCAGCTCCCGGGCGACGACCGCACGCTTGTCGGCCGGTCGGACCAGGGCGTACCGGTCGTCGACCGCGAGCAGCCGTTCCCCGGCGGCGGTGACCAGCAGCAGCCGCCCGTCGTAGCCGTCGAGGACCGCCTCGCGGGCGTCCGGGGCCACCCCGATCAGCACGTTGCGCGCGCCGTGCGGGTCCTCCCGCTGTGCGCAGCCGGCGTTGTCGGCGGTGCGCAGGTTGATCCCGGCCCGCTGCCACGTCTCCTGGCCGGTCGCCGGGTCCCGGCCGGAGATGGCGAAGTAGCAGGTGCCGTCCTGGGAGCGGGCGGTGATCCGCAGCAGCCGGCCGCCGACCACCGACAGCCGCTCGTCCCGGCCGGGCTCGACGTCCTGGAGCACCCGCCCGGTGGCGGTGTCGAGGACGTGCACCCGGCCGTCGATGGGGAAGCCGAGCAGCGGCGGTACGGGCTCCGGGCCGGCCACCTCCTCGTCGATCCGGACGGCGTCGAGCCGGCGGGTGCCGAGCAGCCCGGGGTTGTCGCCGAGCAGCCCGCTGCGCACCCCCGGCACGAAGGCCGTCCAGAGCGGGTCGGTGCCGCGCGGGTCCCAGGCGCTCACCGTGCAGTCGGTGGCGTCGACGCAGCGGGCGTCGAGCAGCATGTTGCGGTACGTCCAGACGGCCACCGCGTCGCCGTTGCGCCGCCGCGTGGCGCCGGTCGTGGGGTCGAGCACCTCGTACCCCTTGACCAGCAGCTTGCCCACGACGACGACCGGGTCCGCGTCGCCGCCGGCCACCGCGGACCAGTCGGCCTTGCGCTCCCACAGCTGGGCGCCGGTGGCCAGGCTGCGCGCCTCCACGCGGGTGCGCTGCTCGACCACCACGGTGTCGCCGGCGATGGTCACGCTGCGCGGGGTGCCGCCGACGCGCTGCTGCCAGACCACGTCCGGCTCGGAGATCGGCTCGCTGCGGTCGACCCAGTCCCACACCGCGGGGAACGGGTTCCACACCCCGGTCGCGGCGAGCGCGACGACCGCGGCGAGCGCGAGCAGCAGCCCGCCACGCCAGCCCCCGAGGCCGCCCGCCTTCGCCACACGCACACGGTAGCGACGACCGCCGCGCCGCCGCCCTCCCGCGCCCCCGTGTCGCCGCCCTTTCTCGCGGGCCCGACGGCGTACGGGGGAACGCGCGCGAAGGGCCCCCTCCTCACCGCTGGGCGGCGGAGCGGACCAGGGGGAGGGTGCGGTAGGGGATCTGTTCGGCCAGGGCGATGATCGTCGAGGCGCGGCGGATGCCCTCGTACGAGACGATCTGGTCGATCACCCGCTGGAGGTCGGTGTTCGAGCGGGCCACGATCCGGCAGAGCAGGTCGCTGGAGCCGGTGATGGTGTGCGCCTCCAGCACCTCCGGGATCGCGGCCAGGTGCGCGGCGACCAGGTCGTGCCCGTGCCGCTGGCTGATCTCCAGGGTGACGAAGCTGGTCACCCCGAACCCGATCGCCGCCGGGGAGATCTCCGGCCCGAACCCTGAGACGACGCCCCGCTCGACGAGCTTGTCCAGCCGGGCCTGCACGGTGCCCCGGGCGACCCCGAGGCGCCGGGAACACTCCAGCACCCCGATCCGCGGTTCCTCCGCGAGCAGTTCGATCAGTCGCGCGTCCAGGGCGTCGAGCTGTACACCTTGACCAGCAGTCATGCCGTCGCACCCTACTGAATGCGCAACCTGACCAGGCGCTGGCCCGACAGTTGCCCAGTGCGGCACTTCACCGCATCCTCGCCACAGGAACACCGGCACAGGACCGACGGCGGCGGCCACGAGGCCGACCGGAACACGAGGGAGACCGCGATGACCCAGGCGATCGACCGACCCCAGGCGACCGACGACGTCGACGTCGACGTGCTCGTCGGCGCAGTCGACCACGACATCAGCCGCGACCCGTTCCCGGTCAAGGGCCTCGACCACGTGCACTTCCTGGTGGGCAACGCCAAGCAGGCCGCGCACTACTACTCCACCGCGTTCGGCATGACCTGCGTGGCGTACCGGGGCCCGGAGCAGGGCTACCGGGACCACGCCCAGTACGTGCTGACCAGCGGCTCGGCCCGGTTCGTGCTGACCGGCGCGGTCCGCCCGGACGCCGAGGGCGCCGAGCACGTCGCGAAGCACAGCGACGGTGTCTCCGACATCGCGCTGGAGGTGCCGGACGTCGACGCGGCGTACGCGCACGCGACCGCGCAGGGCGCCACCGGCCTGCTGGAGCCGCACGACGTCAGCGACGAGCACGGCACCGTCCGGCTCGCCGCCATCGCGGCGTACGGCGACACCCGGCACACCCTGGTCGACCGGTCCCGCTACACGGGCCCGTTCCTGCCCGGCTTCGTGGCCCGCAAGCCGATCGTGGACCGGCAGCCGATGATCGACGCCGGCCTCCAGCCGAAGCGCTTCTTCCAGGCCGTCGACCACGTGGTCGGCAACGTCGAGCTCGGCCGGATGGACGAGTGGGTCGACTTCTACAAGCGCGTCATGGGCTTCTCGAACATGGCCGAGTTCATCGGCGACGACATCGCCACCGACTACTCGGCGCTGATGAGCAAGGTCGTCGCGAGCGGCACCCGCAAGGTGAAGTTCCCGCTCAACGAGCCGGCGATCGCCCGCAAGAAGTCGCAGATCGACGAGTACCTGGAGTTCTACCAGGGCCCGGGCGCGCAGCACATCGCCGTGGCCACCAACGACATCCTGGCCAGCGTCGACGCGATGCGCGCCGCGGGCGTCGACTTCCTGGACACCCCGGACTCGTACTACGACGACCCGGAGCTGCGCGCCCGGATCGGCCAGGTCCGGGTGCCGATCGAGGAGCTGAAGGCCCGCAAGATCCTGGTGGACCGGGACGAGGACGGCTACCTGCTCCAGATCTTCACCAAGCCGGTGCAGGACCGCCCGACGGTCTTCTTCGAGCTGATCGAGCGGCACGGCTCGCTCGGCTTCGGCAAGGGCAACTTCAAGGCGCTCTTCGAGGCCATCGAGCGGGAGCAGGAGAAGCGCGGCAACCTGTAACACTGACGGCGTGACGCAGCCTCCGACGTACCCGACGCCGCCGGCCAGTGGGCCCCCGCCCGCCGCCGGCGGCTTCGCGCCGCCATCCGGTCCCGCCAGCCAGGGGTACGCGGTGCCACCGCAACACACCCCGCCCGGCCAGCTCCCGCCCCCGGGCTGGACCCCACCACCGCCGGGCTGGACCCCACCGCCGCCGGGCTGGGCCGGGCCGCCCCGCCCGGCCGCGGCCCCGGCGCTCGGACCGGGCGGTCGACCGCTCGCCAGCTTCGGTGACCGGCTGCTCGCCGCGCTGATCGACGGCGCGGTGAGCACGGCGGTGGCGATGGTCCTCTTCCTGCCGCCGATGCTGCTCCTGGTCTGGAACATGATGGACGACCTGACCCGGACCAACCCGGACGGCACGTTGGTCGAGCCCGACCCCGGCTCGTTCCTGACCGACTTCATGCTGCCGATCCTGCTGCTCGAACTGGGGCTGATCGTGGTGATGCTCGGGCTCTACTGGCTCTACCACGTGGAGTACATGAAGCGCACCGGGCAGACGTTCGGCAAGCGGGTGATGAAGCTGCGGGTCGTGCCGCTCGACCCGGCCGCCACGCTGGACCGGCGGATGGCCGGCAGGCGGTACGCCGTGCAGTACCTGGCCGCCGCTTTCCTGCCCGGCCTCAGCTATCTCGACGGGCTCTGGCAGCTGTGGGACAAGCCCTGGCAGCAGTGCCTCCACGACAAGTTCGCCGGCACCGTCGTCGTTAAGGTGTCTGCGTGAGCGAGCGCAGCGAGGCCAGGCCATGAGCGTCGAACCGGGGTGGTACGTCGACCCGGCCGATCCGGACACCCGGCGCTACTGGGACGGCGAGGGCTGGATCGGCGCGCCGATCCCCGTCGACGCCACCCCGCCCGAGGGCCCGCCGCCGGCCGAGCCGCCACCCGCGCCCGCCCCGACGTCGCCCGTGGCCCCGGTTCCCGCGCCGGGCGCCCCCGCGGGCGGGCCACCCCCGCCTGGCCAGCCGCACCCGGGCCAGCCCCATCCCTGGCAGCCGCCGCAGGGGCACGGCCACCCGCAGGGCCCACCGCCCGGCTGGCCGCCCGGTGGCGGTCCGCCGCCCGGCTGGCCGCCCGGGGGTTGGCCCGGCCGGCCGCCCGAGCCCCGCCCGCACGGGCTCCCGCTGGCCGGGTTCGGCGCCCGGCTGATCGCCCGGCTGATCGACTTCGCGATCGTCTTCGCGCTGAACGCCGTGGTGAACGGCTGGTTCGTCTGGCGGCTGGTCGAGGAGGTCACGCCGTACTGGCGGGAGGTGTTCCGGCGGGCGATGGCCGGCGACAGCTCCACCGACGGCCTGCCGCAGCCCAGCGAACAGGCCGGCGGCCTCCAGGTCGTCATCCTGCTGATCGCCACCGCGCTCTGGCTCGCGTACGAGGTGCCGACGATGGCCTCCGGCGGGCAGACCTACGGCAAGCGGCTGGTGGGCGTCAAGGTGGTGCCGACGAGCGCGAACGAGCCGCTCGGCTTCGGCCGGGCGCTGCGCCGGTGGAACACCCTCGGCCTGCCCACCCTGCTCTGGTACTGCTGCGGCCTCGGCCTGCTGCTCCAGCTCGTCGACGCGCTCTCGCCGCTCTTCGACCACCCGCTGCGGCAGGCGTTGCACGACAAGCGGGCGCAGACCGTGGTGGTCCAGCTCCCCCGCGGCAACCGCACCTCCAACGGCGCACGCACCACCCCGGACGAGCGCGCCGCCCCGAACGACCGCACCCCCGACGACCGCACCGACCCCTCGGGAGACACCCCATGACCGACCCCGGACGTCACCAGCCGGCGCTGCGGCTGACCCGCGCCGACCTGGACGCGCTGCCCAACTACGTGCCCGGGCGCAGCCCGGCCGACCTGGCCCGCGAGCTCGGCCTCCCCGAGGCGATCAAGCTGGCCAGTAACGAGGTGCCGTACGGGCCGCTGCCCGGCGTGGTGGAGGCCGTCGCCTCCGCCGCCGCCGGGGTGCACCGCTACCCCGACATGGGCGTGCTCGCGCTGCGCGAGACGCTGGCCGAGCGGTACGGCGTGGACGTGGACCGGATCGCCACCGGCTGCGGGTCGGTGGCGCTGGCCGAGCACCTCGTCCGGGCCACCTGCCTGCCCGGTGACGAGTTCCTCTACGCGTGGCGCTCCTTCGAGGCGTACCCGATCATCGCGGCGACCAGCGGCGCGACCAGCGTGCGGGTGCCGAACGACGCCGGGCACGGGCACGACCTGGCGGCGATGGCGGCGGCGGTGACCGACCGGACCCGGCTGATCGTGGTCTGCAACCCGAACAACCCCACCGGCACGACCGTGCGCCGGGCGGAGCTGGACCGGTTCCTCGACGCGGTCGGCGAGGACGTGCTGGTCGTGCTCGACGAGGCGTACCGCGAGTTCGTCACCGACCCGGACGTGCCGGACGGCCTCACCTACCTCGACCGGCCGAACGTGGTCGTGCTGCGGACGCTCTCCAAGGCCTGGGGCCTGGCCGGCCTGCGGATCGGTTTCCTGGTCGGCCAGCCGGCGGTGGCGGCGGCCGTGCGCAAGGTCGTGACCCCGTTCTCCAGCAACATGGCCGCGCAGGCGGGCGCGCTCGCCGCGCTGGCCCAGGAGGACGAGATGCGGCGGCGGTGCGCCCTCGTGGTGGCCGAGCGCGACCGCGTGACGGAGGCGCTGCGCAAGCTGGTCCCGGACGTGCCGGACAGCCAGGCCAACTTCGTCTGGCTGCCGCTGGGCGACCGGGGCGTGGACTTCGGCAAGGCGTGCGAGGCGCGGGGCGTCATCGTCCGGCCGTACCCGGGCGACGGGGTCCGGGTCACCATCGGCACCCCGGCCGAGAACGACGCCTTCCTGGCGGCGGCGGAGAGCGCGCTGGCCTGAGGCAGGTGCCGGTCCGGTCCGCCATCCCCTCGCGGACCGGACCGGCGGCCTCAGGCGGCCGTCACCGGCCGTCCGACCCGGGCCCGACGTCGGTACGCGTAGACCGCGAACAGCACCAGGACCAGCCCCGAGGTGGCCAGCCCCCCGGTGAGCACCTCGTCGGAGCGGTCGGCGGTGGTGGCGGCCACCGGGAGCGGCCCGAAGCTGACCCTGCCGGTGGCGGAGCGCTTCGTCCAGCCGCTGGCCAGGTCGAGCTTCGCCGCCCAGGGTCCGTCCGGCAGCCGACGGTCCAGGGCGACCCGGGCGGTGGTCGTGCCGCCCAGCGCGAGGGTGCCCGCCTCCACCTTCACCGGCCCGACCGAGAGCCCGCCGGGGCCCTCGGCGAGCCGCAGCTCGCCGGCCAGGTCGAGCGCCCGCCTGCCGGTGTTGCGCACCTCCGCGGTGAGGACGGGCGTGCCGTCCTTCTCCCGCCCGCCGGTCAGCGGGCCGATCTCGAAGCCGGAGGGCGGCTCGCCGCCCGGCCCGACGGAGAGGTAGACCCGCACGCCGACCCGGCCGACGTTGCGTATGGTCTGCCCCTCGGCACCGGCGACCTCGGCCCACACGACCGCGTACCGCTCGCCGGCCTCGGCGTCGCGCGGCACCTCGATGGTCACCAAGACCTCGGTCTCCTCGCCCGGTTCCAGGTCCAGTTCCGGGCGGTTGACCGTGATCCAGCTGCTCAGCTCGTTCTCGGTGCGGCCGGGCGCGAGGACGAAGCCCTCGCCGGTGACGTCGGCGGCGGCGGCGTAGACCGCTACCGGGCGGCGGTCCCCGGACAGGTTCTTGACCATGATCCGGCGCTCGATCGTCGTGCCGGGGCGTAGGTGGTCGACGATGTACTTGTGCGCCCGGCTGTCGTCCCGGCGGTTCACCGGCGCGTCGAGCAGCCTGATGCCGACCGCGGACGCCGGCCCGACCGGGCTCGGGCTGGGCGACGGTTTGCGTGGGCCGTCCCGGCCGGGCCGCGCGGCCACCGGCTGGTCGGCGTCGGGCAGGTCCGGTGCCTGCGCCATCGAACCGGAGCGGACCGGCGGCCCCGACCCGTGCGGTGCGGCCGACGCCGGTGCCCCGACCGTGACCAGGAGGGTCAGGGCCAGGGCGACGACGCGGGCCGGGTCATGCCACCGAATGGGTCACCGTCGCACTGTAGGTGCCGCTCACCGCCGTTGCCGGGACGTCGACGCGGATGGTCGGGTTCCAGGTGGCCGAGTTGTTGCCGCTGCCGGAGGTCTTGGAGAAGGCGGTCCGGGGAGTGGAGAGGGTGACGGCGTCCGCCTCGGTCGGCTGTCCGGGGACGAAGGTGCCGGTGCCGGTGGTGGCGGTCGCGGGCCCGGACCAGTACTCGACCAGGTTAGGCGTGATGGTCTCCTCCGGGCTGCCGGCGCCGCTGACGAACTCCGTCACGCTCACCGTCGTGACCCAGGTGGCGTTGAGCGCCGCGCGCTGGTCCACGACCTGCACCGGGCCGATCGAGCCCTGGATGGTGGTGTCGGCGAAGGTGGAACCGAGGTTCACGCCGGGCGGTGCGAAGACGTCCAGGTTCGCGGCTCCCACCGTGAAGGTGACGATGGTGTCGTCGGTGGGCGAAGCCGCGGCGGGCGAGCCCAGGGCCACCACGGCGGCCGCGGCGGCGGTCAGGGCAAGAAGTGGCTTTCTCATGCGGCCCACGCTAGGCCCTCATAGCCGGTCATATCTTCCCGTTCCGGGCAAATCCCCCATTAGGCTACAGAGTGGACGATCGTGCCCCGATACGTCCCCGCCACGATGTCGCTCGGGATGGCGACCCGGATGGTCGGCACCCAGGCCACCGTGTTGTTGCCGTTGCCAGCCGTCTTGCGGAACGCCTCGCGGGTGACGCCCAGGGTCGCCGCCTGCGCCGAGGTGGGCTGCCCGGGCACCAGGGTGCCGCCGCCCGTGCTGCGCACCGCCGATCCGGACCAGTACGAGACCCGGCTGTTGGCGATCGTCCGCTGCGGGCCGCCCGCCCCGGCGACGAAGGCGGTGGCGGAGACCGTGGCAACCCAGGTGTTGGGGTTGACCTGCCCCCGCGAGTCGCGCACCTCGACCGTGCCCAACTGGGCCGTCAGGGCGCCGCCGACGAAGCCGGCGCCGAGGTTCGCCGAGGTGGGCACGGTGATGTCGACCCCCACGGTCCGGGAGAGCCGGACCGCCCGGCCGGTCGACGCGGCGTCGGCCGGCGACGCGGTGACGAGGATGAGGATCGCGCCCAGGAGGGCTGCCAGGAGACGCACAGTGGGACTATAAATAACTTATGTCCGTTTTGTCGAGCAGCTACCCCGGCCCGGCGTTTCACGTCGCCGCAAGGATCACCGGCTCCGAGGTCAGGTAGTAGCGCTGGTCGTCCCCCGTCGGGTCGACCGGCTTGCGGAGCCGCTCGACGGCCACGAACCCGCCGGCCGCGTACGCCGCGCCGGGCGCCCAGCCGACCCCGTCCGAGCCCGCGTTCAACGCGAAGTAGGAGCGCTGCGCCCCCGTCGCCGGGTCCAGCGTCACCAGGTCGTTCGTCTCCGTCAGCAGGTGCACCCGGTCGGGCTGGACGGCGAGCAGCCGCACCTGCGGCAGGCCGGAACGGCGCCACAGCTCCGCCCCCGTACGCGCCGAGCGGCCGACGGGCACCCCGTCCACGACCGCCACGGCGGTCCCGCCGACGAGTTCGGCGTCCGGTCGGTCCAGGGCCGGGGCGGCGACCGGCTCGCCGTCGCCGAGCAGCCAGCCCCGGCCCGCGTCGTCGCCCGGCCTCGCCGTCCGCAGCCCGGTGCACCCCGTCCGGCCGGTGCCGCAGCCCACCGGGGTCGCCACCAGCTCGTCGCCAGCCTCCGGCGGCCGCCAGCGCAGGCCCACCGCCCCTGTCACGGCGTCGCGGAACTCCACCACCGCCGGACCCGCGCAGGAGTCGACGATCATCACCTGTCCCGACCCGGTCGTGCCGAGCGTGTCCCGGCAGCCGACGAACGCGTCGGCGTCGTCCGGTGGCACCGTGACGGTGAGGTGGGACCGCCACAGTTCGCGGCCGTCGGCCAGGTCCACGGCACGCATCCACTCCGCCCCGGCCGCCACCACCGCCTGCCGGCCGTCGGCCCCTCGGGCCACGAGGATCCCCCGGGGATCCCAGACCGTCGCCGCGCCGGTGCGCCGGACCGTCCGCTCCCCCACCGGCGCCGGCCCGTCCGCCCGCCAGGCGACCCGGCCGCTCCGCGCGTCCAGCGCCACCAGCCGCCCGTCCGACCAGCGGGTGACGACCGTCGTCCCGCTCGTCACGACCCCGTCGAGCGCCGCCGGCCAGCGGCGGTACGACCAGTACGGGGTCGTCCGGTGCCGGCCGTCGACCGGCCGGTCGGCGTAGACCTGGCGGTGGGCCGCGTACACCCGCAGCCGGCCGTCCACGACGAGCGGGGCGACGGGGAGCCGGCCGACCACGCCGGCGACGGGGGACGCGGCCGGCGGGTACCCGGCCCGGGCGGGCGTGCTGACCTCGGCGGGGGCGAGCACCCGGTAGACCGTCGCCGCGACGGCGGCGGTGGCGAGCAGCGCCGTGACCGCCACCGCGACCCGCCGCCGGCCCTTCGGGAACCCCATGCCACACCTCCGCCCGGCACCCTACCCAGCCGGGCCGGCCAGAGCCCTGTCAGGTCACCGGCGGGCGGGGGTTCCGGCGGCGCCCCTGCCGGCATCCGCCTCGGACCACCCCGACCCGCCTTCACACCGCCCGGCGTGCGCCTCGGGCCGCCCCGACGCGCCTTGAGGCCGCCCGGCGTGCGCCTCAGGCCGCCTCGGTCGCGCTGGTGGCCGCCGCCTTGGCGAGGTCGGCGAGGTCCTGCCGCAGCGCGCGCTCGACCGCCCGGGCGGCCAGCCCGCCGAGCAACAGCGCCACCACCCGGCCGTAGGGGGCGGTCGGCACCGACTCCTGCTCGACGGTGACGGCGGTGCAGCCCCGGCGACGCCGCTCGACCGGGCGCAGCGTCCAGGTGATCCGGTAGTCCACGCCGGCGCCCCGCGAGCCGAGCACCAGCCGGCGGGGCGGCTCGGCCTCGATGACGACGAACTCCTCGACCAGCGCGGTGCCGTCGGGCCGGGAACGGGTCTCCCGCCACGCGGTGCCCGGGCCGAACCGGCCGGGGGTGAGCACCTCGACCGGGCCGGTGAAGCGCCGGGTGCGGGTGGTCAGGTCGGTCAGCAGCCGCCAGAGGTCGACGTCGTGCGCCTGCACGAACTCCGTGACCGCCACCGTCGACATGCCACCTCCCGTGGCCTCGACGGTACGCCGGGTGAACGTGCAGCGGGGCCCCCGGAGCGGAATTTCCACCGCCGGGAGCCCCGATCCGCGACAGTCGAGCGTCAGCGACCGAACTGGCCGGCCCTGATCGCGCCGACGAAGGCGGCCCACCCCGGCGGGCTGACCGCCAGCGTGGGGCCCGCCTGGTCCTTGGAGTCGCGTACGCCCACCACGCCGAGGGCGTCGACCACGTTGTCGGCCACCTCCACGCAGAGACCCTGGTCGTTGGAGCGGCTGCTGGTACGCCAGACCGCGCCCGGGAGATCGTTCATCGTCGTCACCTTCCTGTCGTCGGTACGCCAACCGGCGACCGGGCCCGGGACCGGAAGGGGCGTCCGGTCCGGCCCCGGCGCGGCATGGCGACGGAATCCGCGACGATCAACGCGCAAAGGACGGTCCCCGGTCGCACAGTTGGTGCGACCGGGGACCGTCGATGATCGGAAGGCGGGTCAGCGGGCGGCGAGGACCTTTCCGGTCACCTCGCCCAGGGCGATGGTGGTGCCGTCCGGGCCGGGCGCGGTGGCGGTGATCGTCACCGTGTCGCCGTCCTCCAGGAACGTGCGGGTCTCGCCCCCGGCGAACTTCACCGGCTCGGTGCCGCCCCAGGTGAGTTCCAGGAACGAGCCGACCTGTCCCCGCTGGGGCCCGGAGACGGTGCCCGAGGCGTAGAGGTCGCCGGTGCGCAGCGAGGCGCCGTTCACCGTGAGGTGGGCCAACTGCTGGGCCGGCGTCCAGTACATGGTGGCGAACGGCGGCTCGCTGACCCGCTCACCGTTCCACTGCACCGACAGGCGCAGGTCCAGCCCGAGGTGCGGCACGTCGCGCAGGTAGTCGGCGACCGGCGGGTCCTGCTCGGGGGCGGGGACGAAGGCGTCGCCCAGCGCGTCCAGCGGGGTCACCCAGGCCGAGATCGAGGTGGCGAAGGACTTGCCCAGGAACGGGCCGAGGGGCTGGTACTCCCAGGCCTGGATGTCGCGGGCCGACCAGTCGTTGACCAGCACTACGCCGAAGACGTGGTCGGCGAAGTCGTCGGTCGGGACCCGGTCGCCCAGCGCGCTGGGCACGCCGACCACGAAGCCGACCTCGGCCTCGATGTCGAGGCGTACGGACGGGCCGGTGACCGGGCCCTGCGGGGTGGCCCGCTGCCCGCTCGGCCGCACCACCGGGGTGCCGGAGACGACCACCGTGCCGGCCCGGCCGTGGTAGCCGATCGGCAGGTGCTTCCAGTTGGGCAGCAGCGGCGGCTGGCCGGGGCGGAAGATCTGGCCCACGTTGGACGCGTGGTGCTCGGAGGAGTAGAAGTCGACGTAGTCGGCGACCTCGAACGGCAGCTGCATCCGCGCCTCGGCCAGGGGCACCAGCAGCGGCTCCACCGCCGGCCGGTGGGCGGTGTCGGTGAGCAGCTCGGTCACCCGCTGCCGGACGGCCGTCCACTGTGGGCGGCCGAGGGCCATGAAGTCGTTGAGGGTGGGCCGAGCCAGCGTCCCGGCGGCCAGCACCAGGCTGGCCTCCTCCGCGCCGGCCAGGTCGAGCACGAAGTCGCCGATGCGTACGCCGACGCGCGGCGCGCCCTCCGCGCGGCGGAACACCCCGTACGGCAGGTTGGCCACCCCGTACGGCGAACCGTCGGCACCACTCACCCAGCTCATGCCGGCCCTCCGCTGCGCTCCAGGCCGGCCTGAGGCACCACCGGCCCGCAAAGATGATTCGCTCGCTGACGCTCGCTCATACGTCGAAGCCCCCGTTCACCAGCCCCAGCCGGATCAGATCGGTCAGTGGTTCCAGGATGCTGCACGAGCCGAAGCCGATCCACAGCGGGCGCGGGCCGGCCAGCCCGGCCTCGGCGAGCTGCACCAGCGGGCGCGGATCGGCCGCGGTGAGCAGCTCGGCGACCCGGGCCACCGGGGCGCCCCCGGCGGCCGCCAGCGTCGCCGCGAGCACGTTGACGAAGCCGTGGTGGGTGAACCCGGTCTCCGGGTCCAGGTGCCGGACCGCCTGGTGCAGCCCGGCGGTCAGCTTGAACGGCAGGCCCCGGTCCCGGCAGGCGCAGATCACCGCCGCCAGCTCCGCCGGGGTGGGGAACAGCTCGGCGGCCAGCCCGCCGGTGCGGAACTTCGCGGCGACCGGCACCCCCTCGGCGCGGGCGGCGGCGAGCGCGTCCAGCGCCCCCATCAGCCCGAACGTGAGCGGCAGCTCGGCGTAGACGGCGTCGAGGGCGGCCGGGCCGGCACCGGCCCGGCGGGCCAGGGCCACCAGCTCGGTCAGGCCGGGCAGCGGGTCCTCCCCGCGCCTGGCGACCGCCGCCTCCACCTGACGGACGCGGATGCGCGGGTCGGCCGTGGCGCGCACCTCGTCGAGCCGGTCGAGCGGCACGTCGCCGATGACGCCGACCGCGATCCACTCGTCGGCGCCGAGCAGACCGGCCAGCTCGGGCAGCCTCGTGGCCGGCACCAGGAGCGGGCCGACCAGGTCCGCGTACCAGGAGGTGCGGTGCCGCCGGTGCGCGGCGACGGCGTCGGGCAGCGGCGCACTGCCGGGCGGGAAGACGGCGGCGTCGTCGACGAGGCCGTCGAGAAGCGCGGGCACCTGCGTTGACACGAGACAAGAATGTACGGGACGCTACAAGGAACGGACAACAGCGTCCGATTATCGGACGCCATTGGATCGGTGAACGGGACGAACCGGGAGGCGAGATGCCGTACTACCGCAGCGTCGGCGAGGTGCCGCGCAAGCGCCACACCCAGTTCCGCCAGCCCGACGGCAGCCTCTACGCCGAGGAGCTGATGGGCCAGGAGGGCTTCTCCTCCGACTCGTCCCTGCTCTACCACCGGCACGCGCCGACCGCGATCGTGGCGGCCGAGGAGTTCACCCCGCCGGCGTTCACCCGGGTGCCGAACCTGCCGCTCAAGCCCCGGCACCTGCGCACCCACAAGCTCGACGGCACCGGCGCCGACCCGGTGCTCGGCCGGCAGTACCTGCTCGCCAACGACGACGTGCGGATCGCGTACGTGCTGGCGGACCGGCCGTCCCCGCTGTTCCGCGACGCCACCGGCGACCACTGCCTGTACGTGGAGTCCGGCACCCTGCGGGTGGAGTCCACGTTCGGCGTGCTCGACGCGGTGCCCGGCGACTACGTCGTCATCCCCACCTCGACCATCCACCGGCTGGTGCCCACCGGCGACGCGCCGACCCGGCTGCTCGCCGTCGAGGCGGCCGGCCACATCGGCCCGCCCAAGCGATACCTCTCGATCCGGGGCCAGTTCCTGGAGCACTCGCCCTACTGTGAGCGCGACGTCCGGGGACCGGACGCGCCGCTGCTCGTCGACGGCGAGGACGTGGAGGTGCTCGTCCGGCACCGGCGTGGTTGGACGCGCTACGTCTACGCGAACCACCCGTTCGACGTGGTCGGCTGGGACGGCCACATGTACCCGTGGGCGTTCTCCATCCACGACTTCGAGCCGATCACCGGCCGGATCCACCAGCCGCCGCCCGTGCACCAGACCTTCCAGGGCCCCAACTTCGTGATCTGCTCGTTCGTGCCCCGCAAGGTCGACTACCACCCCGACGCGATCCCGGTGCCGTACAACCACCACAACGTCGACTCCGACGAGATGCTCTTCTACACCGGCGGCAACTACGAGGCCCGGCGCGGCTCCGGCATCGAGCAGGGCTCGATCTCGCTGCACCCGTCCGGCTTCACCCACGGCCCGCAGCCGGGCGCCGCCGAGCGTTCCATCGGCGCCGACTTCTTCGACGAGCTGGCCGTCATGGTCGACACCTTCCGGCCCCTGGACCTCTGCGACGCCGCGACCGCCTGCGAGGACGACGGCTACGCCTGGACCTGGGCCCGCCGCCCCTAGACCGCGGTGCGGGAGAGGACGGCGAGCTCGGCGGCGGTCGCGACGGCGATGGCGAGCACCAGCGGCCACGGGGTGCCGACCAGGGCGTAGAGCAGGATCAGCGCCGGCGCGACGGCCGCCGCGTAGACGGCCAGCGCCAGGATCCGGTCGGAGCGGAGCAGGCTCGGCAGGATGGTCCGGGACAGGCCGGGCAGCCGGGCGGCGAAGCGCCAGACCACCAGGGCCCCGCCGAGCGCCGCGAACGCCGCCGCGAACCGGGAGAGGCCCGCGCTGCCCGGTGCCAGGCAGGCGATCAGCACGGCGGTGACCATCGTCCAGCCCGCGCCGTAGACCACGAGCTGACGCAGGCCGGCCGAGATGGTCCGGCCGGAGTCGATCCGGCCGGGGCTCATCGCGGCGGCCTCGGCGAGGTGCTCCAGCGCCTCGCTCCAGCGTCGCTGCTCCAGCCGCAACACCCCGATGTCGTGCCGGGCCTCGGCGAGCTGGGGGTCCAGCCGCAGCGCCTCGTGGTAGGCCCGCTCGGCCAGGTCGAACATCTGCATGTTGGCGGCGACCAGGCCCAGCACCAGGTGCGACTCCGGCTCCTCGGGCGCCAGCTCGACCCCGCGCCAGGCCGCGTTCAGCGCCGGCTGCCCGTTGCGCGAGCCGGCCAGGATCGCCGCGGCGCTGCGCTGGGCGTACGCGTCGTCCGGACCCAGCGCCAGGATCCGGTCGGCGGTGCGGGCCGCCTCGGCGTACTCCTCCAGGTCGCTCAGGGCCAGCGCGCGGGCGACCAGCGCCGGCACGGCCTCGGGGGCGGCGGCGACCGCGGCGTCGGCGGCGGTGAGCGCCTCGGTCGGCCGGCCGGCCGCGAGGTGCACCCGGGACAGCATGGTCAGCGCCCCGGCACTGGCCGGTTCGAGCGCGACGGCGTACGAGAGCTCGCCCGCGGCCTCGTCGTAGCGGCCCAGCTCAGCGAGGAGCTGGGCGCGCTGGACGTAGCCGTCGAAGGCGGAGCGGTCGGAGGTGGCGTCGCTGGACATCGCGGCGAGCCTAGGCGGCCGGAGCCTCGTACACCAGGGCCACCGCGATGCCGGTGAGGCCCTCGCCGCGCCCGGGGAAGCCGAGGCCGTCGGTGGTGGCCGCGGAGACGGTCACCGGCGCGCCGACCGCCTCGGAGAGCACCCGCTGGGCCTCCTCGCGGCGCGGCCCGATCTTGGGCCGGTTGCCGATCACCTGCACGGACACGTTGCCGATCGCGAAGCCGGCGGCCCGCACCCGGCGGGCGCTCTCGCCGAGCAGGGCGACGCCCGACGCGCCGGCCCACTCGGGCTGCCCCACCCCGAAGTTTGCGCCCAGGTCCCCGAGGCCGGCCGCCGAGAGCAGCGCGTTGCAGGCGGCGTGCGCGGCCACGTCGGCGTCCGAGTGCCCGGCCAGGCCGTCCTGGTCGGGCCAGAGCAGACCGGCCACCCAGCACGGCCGGCCCGCCTCGAAGGCGTGCACGTCGGTGCCGATGGCCACCCGGGGAACGATCATGCGAAGAGGGTACGCGTCAGGCGCCGGCGGCGAGCAGGTGCTCGGCCAGCGCCAGGTCGAACGGGCGGGTGACCTTCAGCGCGTACTCCGAACCGGGGACGCAGGACACCGGGACGCCCTGCTTCTCGACCAGGCCGGCGTCGTCGGTGAGCGGGTCGCCGGCGGCGGCGTGCGCGGCCGTCAGCACCGCCCGGCGGAAGCCCTGCGGCGTCTGCACCGCCCGCAGCGCGGAGCGGTCGACGGTGCCGAGGACGACCTCGTCGGCACCGACCTCCTTGATCGTGTCGACCACGGGAAGCACCGGGATCACCGCGTCGCTCCCGGCGCGGACCGCCGCCGCGACGGACTCCACCAGATCGGGCGGGGTCAGCGCCCGGGCGGCGTCGTGCACGAGGACGATCTCCGGGCCGGCGGGCACCGCCGCGAGGGCCGCGGCGACCGACGCCTGCCGCTCGGCGCCGCCGGGCACCACGGTCACCGGGGCGACCGGGGCGAGCAGGTCGCGCACCGCCGCCACCTCGGCGGCCGGGGCGGCCACGACGATGGTGTGCACCGACGGCGCGGCGGCGAGCCGGCGGACGGCGTGCACCAGCAGAGGCTCGCCGCCGAGCAGGCGCAACGCCTTGGGCCGGCCGGGGCCGAGCCGCACGCCGGCACCGGCCGCAGGCACGAGGACCGCGACGTCACCGCGCGGATTGAGCTGCGCGGTCACGTCGCGGTCCTCGGTGGTTTCTTCGCTACGAATCGGGTACGACGATGCTGTGGGGACTAGGCCTCGGTGAGGACCTTGTCGAGCAGCGTCTCCGCCTCGTCCTTGGTGCTCTTCTCGGCCAGCGCGACCTCGCCGACGAGAATGTCGCGGGCCTTCGCCAGCATGCGCTTCTCACCCGCGGAGAGACCCCGCTCCCGCTCCCGGCGCCACAGGTCGCGCACGACCTCGGCAACCTTCAGCGGGTTACCGGAGGCCAGCTTCTCCAGATTCGCCTTGTAACGCCGCGACCAGTTGGTCGGCTCCTCGGTGTGCGGTGCACGGAGCACGTCGAAGACCTTGCCGAGGCCCTCTTCGCCGACCACCTCGCGCACACCCACGATCTCGGCGTTCTCGGCGGGCACCCGGACCGTCAGGTCACCCTGTGCGACCCTCAGGACGAGGTATTGCTTAGGCTCGCCCTTGATGACCCGAGTCTCGATTGCCTCGATGAGTGCGGCCCCGTGGTGGGGGTAAACAACGGTCTCGCCGACACTGAAAACCATAGGTTCGAAACCCCTTTCGCTGTGTCTAGGGTAACACGCTCAGGCACCGATGTCTCACCGCTGTCCTGACCGTTGGCGCAGCTCAGGGGCCCTGTGAGAGGTATTTCTTCAGCTTGACAGGCCGCCAAACCGGTGGTTTGACCACGCTCCGTAACGCTCAGATGACGTCCCGGTACGAGTGACGCGAACGTCGAGATCAAGGGCTATGCGCTCCTCCCATGGTAGCCGGCCAGCCGGGTACGCGCCCAGGTGTAGCGGGAGCCCGTCGGGTGCGGGACGCTGGAGGTCGAGCCGCTGTCCGCTCGCCGAGACGTCCTGGGGGTCCGATGGGCAAGCCCGACGCAGACGGCCCCGGACTGCCCGACCTGCCGCCGGAGTGGGGTCGGGTGGTCGTGCCGGACGACGCCTCCGCCCTGGCGGCCGAGGCCGAGCAGATCCGCCGCGAGCTGCGCGCGACGCCCCGCCGCGCCGCCGCGCGCCGGGTGGCCCGTTCCCCGCTCGCCCTGCCCCTGTTGGTGCTGCTGGTGGCGGTGCTGACCACCCTGGCCGGCCTCGCGGCGGTCACCTGGCCCCGGTCCTCCGGCCGGTCCACCCCGGAGCCCGCCGCCACCCCGTACGCGCCGCCGGCCGGGTCGGCCGGACGGCCGCTGCCCGCGCTGGACCTGGTCGACGCGGGGCAGTCACCGGTGCCCCTGCGCGCACTGGTGCCGGCGATGATCATCCTGGTGGACGGCTGCCCCTGCCCGCAGGACGTGGCCACCGCGGCCGCCCTGGCGCCGGCCGGCGTGACGGTGGTCACCGTCGCCGGCGACCGGCCCGTACGCGGCACGCCGCCCGCCGGGGCGACCGTGCGACCGCTCGCCGACCCGGCCGGCGGGCTGCGGGCTTTCCTGCACCTGCCGGCCCGCCCCGGCGCCGCCACCGCGCTGCTGGTGGACCGGGCCGGCGTCCTCGTCAAGGTGGTGCCCGAGGTGCGCTCCGCCGAGGACTACCGCGCCGACCTGGCCCGCCTCGCCTGAGCGGCCGGGCCCGCCACCGCCCGACGCACCGCCCCCGGACCCGCTGCCACCCGCGCGACGACGCCGCCCACCGGTGCGCTCGGGACACCCCGGCGGGTGCCGAGGCGGGGTCAGGGCAGGGCGACCAGCTGCGCCTCGACCCGGAGCGGCTCGGCGTTGGCGCTCGACAGCGAGACCTGGAACGGCCCGCCCCTCCCGGTGACCTCTGTCGAGGTGACCGAGCCGTCGCAGGCGCTGGTGATCGGGTCCGCCGCCCGGGCCCCGTCGATCACGATCAGCAGCTCGCCGGGGCCGACGCAGCGGAACTGGAGCAGGTGCCGGGCCCCGCCCTCGGCGGAGGCGTGCTTGACGAGCCCCTCCGCAGGGCCCAGCCGACCTTGAGCGGACCAGACCGTGTCGGGGAACGAGTCCAGCCGGCTGCCCCGCGCGGCCTCGTCGAGCCGTCCGTCCATGAACCGGCGGGCGTCCGGCCCCGCGGGCCCGACGTCGGTCCGGACGGCGTCGCCGCTGCGCGGGTCGACCCGGAAGGTGAGGCCGCTGCGCGGGTCCGTCCTGGTCGCGTCGCCGGTCTTCGGGTCGACGAGCCAGAAGCTGCTCGCTCTCACCGGCCCTTCCGGCGGGACGGCCTGGACCCGGGCCGCCGCGGACCCGCCCCCGACCCGCGGTGCGGCGCTCGAAGCGACGCCGACCGGTCCGGTGCGGGGCGCCTCGGCCTGCCACCACCAGCCTCCGCCGACCAGCGCGGCCAGCCCCGCCACCGCCAGCACGGCGGTGCGCAGCCGGTCGTCAGCCCCGGCGGGAGTCGCGTGCTCACCCGCGTCCGGCCCGGATTCCGGCCGGCCTGCCGCATCGGCGTCCATTACCAGAGGGTAACCGCCCCGCGCGACGGTTCACTCCTGTCGTTCGAGCAACGCGGCGTAGAGGGTCAGGCCCGGGCCGAACGCCAGCATCACCACCCGGCGCGGCGGCGACGCGGCCCGGCGCAGCCGGTCCAGGATCAGCAGCACCGTCGGCGACGAGCAGTTGCCGTGCTCGTCCAGCGTCGCCCGGGACGCCGCCAGGCCCTCCGGCGGCAGGGCCAGCTCCCGCTCGACCACGTTCAGGATACGCGGACCGCCCGGGTGCACCGCCCAGCCGTCCAGCTCGGACAGCGTCGTGCCGTGCCGGGCCAGCAGCCCCTCGACCAGGCCCCGGACGTGCGTGGAGAGCACCTGCGGCACCTTCGGCGACAGCCCCATCCGGAAGCCCGTGTCGGTGACGTCCCAGGTCATGTGGTCGGCCGTCGAGGTGTCCGTGACGGAGGTGACCTCGCGCAGCGCGTACCCCCGGCCGCCGGGGACGACCACGGCGGCGACCGCGGCGTCCGAGAAGAGCGCGTGGGAGACGATCTGCTGGGTGTCCACCCGGGCGTTGGAGGGCTGGATGTGCAGGCTGGTCAGCTCCGCGCAGAGCAGCAGCGCGGGCCGGCCCCGGGCGGTGACGAAGTCGCTCGCCGCGCCCAGCCCCGGCAGTGCGGCGTAGCAGCCCATGTGCCCGACGAACAGGCGCTGCGTGTCCGGGGCCATGCCCAGGTCCCGGGCGAGCAGGATGTCCAGCCCCGGGGTGGCGTACCCGGTGCACGAGCAGACGACGAAGAGCCCGACATCGCCGGCGGACAGGCCGGCGGCGGTCAGCGCCCGGCCCACCGCCTCCTTGCCCAGCGGCAGCGCCTCGACCAGGTAGCGGCGCATCCGCCGCTCCGTGGGCCAGTCGGAGACGTCCTCCAGCAACGGGTTCACGGCGGCCTGGCGGCGGGTGACCCCCGAGTGCGCGAAGATCCGCTGCGCCAGCGCCCGCGTGCTGCCGGAGAAGTGCTTCGAGAAGAAGCCCTCCCACAGGTCGTCCTGCGCGGCCGACGGCGGGTGTGCCGTCCCCAGCCCCGCGATCACCGGTACGGCCACCATGCCCACCTCTCGTCCGACCTTGCGCACCGGGCGGCCCACCCCGCCCCTGGACGGGCCCCCCGCGCCGTGCGCCCGCGCGTCCGCCGCCTCGGCGGACTCCCCACGCTCACCAACGAGGGACCGTCGTGTCGCGGTCCGGGTCGCCGCCCAGCGCGGCGATGCCGAGCCAGTCCGCGCAGACGTCCGACGTCGCCGGGTGCAGCGAGCCGCAGCGGGCGTCCCGATAGAGCCGCTCCAGCGGATGCCCCCGCCGGGTGGCGGACGTGCCCGCCGCCTCCAGCATGGACGCCGCCACCTCGGCGGCGGTGGTGCCGGCGAGCAGCTTGGCCCGCCAGACCCAGCGGTTGGTCTCCGCGTCGCCCGGCGCCTCGTCCACCCGGCGGGCCGCCTCCGCGACCACCAGCTGCGCCGCCGCCATCGCCGCGTCGGCCCGGCCGAGACGGGACCGGACCGCCGGCAGGCCGGCGAGGTTGCGGGCGTTCAGGTGCTCGGCCGCCGCGTCGACCGCCGCCCGGGCGACCCCGACGTAGACGGCGGCGTAGCTGGCCACCAGCCAGTGCGGCATGAGCTGGGCGACCACCAGGGCCAGCCCCTCCACGCCCCCGAGCAGCCGGTCGGCCGGCACGGTCACGTCCAGGTGCAGGTCGTGCGAGGAGGTCGCGCGCATGCCGAGCGAGTCCCAGGTGGGCTCGACGGTCAGCCCGTCGCCGGCCGGCACCAGGAACTGGGAGACCACCGACTGGTCGGCGGCGCTGCGGGCGGCCACCAGGTAGCCGTCCGCGTGCCCGGCCCCCGAGCAGAACGTCTTGCTGCCCTTGAGGCGCCAACCGCCGTCGGTCGGCTCGTAGACGGTGCTGAGCTGGGAGAGCCGGGCGCCGGCGCCGCGCTCGCTCATCGCCACGGCGTACCAGGAGCCCTGGGCGGCGGCGCGCAGCAGCCGGTCCCTGGCGGCCAGCGCCTCGTCCGGCACCCCGAGCGCCTCGGCCAGCTCCTCGGTCACCGCGCCGAGCGCACCGGTGACCGAGGCGTGCATGTTGAAGACCAGGGCCGTCGCGCCGTTGCCCCGGGCCAGCTCGGTGGCGACCGCGGCGTACTCGGCGAAGGTGGCGCCCATCC
Source organism: Micromonospora sp. NPDC023644 (assembly GCF_040640115.1). NCBI lineage: Bacteria > Bacillati > Actinomycetota > Actinomycetes > Micromonosporales > Micromonosporaceae > Micromonospora > Micromonospora sp. NPDC023644. The sequence continues at coordinate 265,815 of NZ_JBFABA010000004.1, forward strand.
CGCCGAGCGCGGTGGGCACCATCAGGCCGAAGAGCCCGGCCTCGCGCAGGTCCCGGAAGTCCTCGGCCGGGAACGAGCCGTCCCGGTCGTGCTCCGCCGCCCGGGCGGCCAGCCTCGGTGCCAGGCGGCGAGCCGCCTCCAGCGCGTGCTGCGTCATACAGCCCCCTTCTCGGCCCTCTCCCTACCCAGGGACGGGCACCGCTATCCGCTCCGTCGACCACGCCCCTGGTAGAGCACGGCGGTCGACCACGTCGGCACGATCCGCGGCGTCGGGCCGGCGACCGTCGCGTGCGGACGGCCACCCGGGACCGCGCCCGGACGGTCGGCGGCGCGCATCCGGCGGGCCAGCCAGCCGAGCAGGCCGGGCACCCCCGGCCGGATGCCCCGCAGCCGCAGGTCGACCCCGTGCCGGGCGCACTCGGCCACCAGCGCCCGGGCGTCCACGAACAACCGTGGATCGTGGATGCCCCTGGGCACCGTGGGCAGCCGCTCGGCGATCCGCACGGCGAGCAGCCGGCTCAGCGCCGTGTCGTTCAACGTGTCCAGGACGAGCAGGCCGCCGGGCCGCAGCAGCCGGCACGCCTCGGCCACCGCGCGCCGCCAGTCCGGCACGTGCTCCAGCAACTCGCCCGCAGCGACCACGTCGGCGCAGCCGTCCGCCAGCGGCAGGGCGGTGACGTCGCCGTTGACGACGCTCACCCCGTGCGCGGCGGCCTGCTCCAGGGCCGACCGGGTGAGGTCGACGCCCACGTGCCGGTAGCCCTTGCCGGCCAGGTGCGGGGCGAGCAGCCCGGCGCCGCAGCCGAGGTCGACGAGGAGGGCGCCGGGACGGGACGCCGTCGGCACCAGCGCCGCGCGGGCCTCGGCCAGCCAGTGCAGCATCGCGAACGCCCCGTCCGGCCGCCACCACTCGCCGGCCAGGTCGTCGTACTGGCGCGGATCGTTGCGTGGCAGGGTGCGGCCCGCGTCTGGCATGGACCGAGCGTGGCACGACTGCCCGGTAACGACCAGACTTCCCTCATGTCGCCAACGGTGCTAGGGCTGGTCAGGGCGAGTCACCCGGAGCCGGCCGCCGCGGTCACCACGGTGGCCGGGCTGCTGGCGTGGGGCGTCGGGCACCGGCCGGTCGGGGTCCTCGCCGTGGTGCTCACCGTGGCGTCCAGCCAGCTCGCCGTCGGCTGGGCCAACGACGCGCTCGACGCGGAGCGGGACGCCACGGTGGGGCGTACCGACAAACCGGTCGCCGCCGGCGCGGTGGGCCGGCGCGCGACGGCCGTGGCCGCGATGGTGGCCGCGCTCGCCACCCCGGCGCTGGCGCTGGCGACCGGCCCGGCCGCCGCGCTCTGCGCCACCCTCGGGCTGCTCTCCGCGCTGCTCTACGACTGGCCGCTGAAGTCGACCCCGGTCTCGGTGCTGCCCTACGCGGTCTCCTTCGGTTCGCTGCCCGCCTTCGTCGTGCTGGCGCTGCCCGGGGCGGTGGTCCCGCCGGTCTGGCTGGTCGCCGCCGCGGCCTGCCTGGGCGCCGGGGCGCACTTCGCCAACGTCCTGCCCGACCTGGCCGACGACGCCCGGACGGGGGTGCGCGGGCTGCCGCACCGGCTGGGTCCGGCCGGCAGCCGCGCCGCCGCCGCGCTGCTGCTGCTCGCGGCGACCGCCACGCTGGCCCTCGGGCCGCCCGGGCCGCCGTCGGGCGTCGGCGTCGCCGCGGTCGCGACCGCCGTCGTGGTGCCGCCGCTGAGCTGGTACGGCGGGCGCGCCGCCGCCCGGGCCGGAGGCCGGCAGGTGGCCGCCTTCCGGGCCGTGATGCTGGTCGCCCTCATCGACGTCGTCCTGCTGGTCACGAGCGGCCGACTGGTGTGACGCGCGCCCCCTCCGGTGGCATCTCCGGGTCGGCGTGCGGGGGTGGATCAGGCCCAACTACCCTGGAGCGCGGTCTGCGCGGGCAGGGCCACCACCCCCGGCGTGAGCACCGGGTGGGATCGTGACGAGGAGGACCGACGTGACGCGCTCGATCAGGGGTTCCCGGCGGGCGGCCCTGCTGCTGTCCGGGATGGCCGCGGCGACCGGGCTGCTGCTGTCCGGCTGCGGCGCCGGCCAGGTCTCCGAGACCGCCAACAAGGAGCCGTCGGTCCAGGGCGTCAACCTGTCGGCCCGCAACGGCGAGTACGCGGTCCGCGGCCTGCTGGTCGAGTTCCCCGGCACCGAGGGCTACCAGGCGGGCGCCAACGCCGTCCTGAACGCCGTGATCTACAACGACTCGCGAAACCCGGTCACCGTGACCGTTTCCACCGACAGCGCCCGCGAGGTGGTGATCGCCGGCGCCGGCGCGACCGCCAGCCCGTCGGTGTCCCCGAGCGGTTCGCCGTCGCCCGACCCGTCGGCGCCGGCCAGCCCGGGCACCTCCGAGAGCCCGTCGGCGCCGGCCAGCCCGGGCGCCACCGGGAGCCCGTCGGGGTCGGCCAGCCCGTCCGCGCCGGAGAGCCCGGCCGCCCCGGCCGGCGAGCCGGCCCGGATCGAGATCCCGCCGCTGAGCTACGTGCAGCTCAACACCGGGTCCGACCGGTTCTTCCAGCTCGTCGGCCTGAACGAGGCGCTGCGCTCCGGCCAGAACGTCTTCGTGACCTTCGACTTCGGCAACGGCGTCACGATCACCGGCCCCGCGCCCGTCGCCGTGCCGCTCACCCCGGCGGCGCCCCCGTCGCCGATCATCGAGCGTGAGGGCGGCTACGAGGGCCAGGAGGACGGCGGCCACTGACCCCGCCCAGTCAGACCGACGACACCGTCGGCGTGGTGACCGCCACGCCGGCGGTGTCTTCGTCGTACCCGGGGACTAACGTCCCGGTGTGACCACCTCACGATCGGCCTCCTCCCGCGCCGGCGGGGTCGGCGGGCGCGGACGCGCCGCCGCCCGCGAGCCCCGGCCGGCCTACGAGTGCGACGCCTGCGGGCACCAGCCACCGAAGTGGGTGGGGCGCTGCCCGGAGTGCGGCGAGTGGGGCTCGGTGGTCGAGTGCACGGTCACCGGCCCGACGGTCTCCGGAAAGGTGGTCAGCTCCCGGATGCCGGCCGAGCCGGCCCGGCCGATCGCCACCATCAGCGCCGCGCCGGCGCGGGCCCGCCCCACCGGGGTCAGCGAGCTCGACCGGGTCCTCGGTGGCGGCCTGGTCCCCGGCGCGGTGGTGCTGCTCGCCGGCGAGCCGGGGGTCGGCAAGTCCACCCTGCTGCTCGACGTGGCCCAGCAGTGGGCGGCCGGCGCCGGCAGCCCCTCCCTGGTGGTCAGCGGCGAGGAGTCGGTCAGCCAGGTCCGGCTGCGCGCCGAGCGGATGGGCACCCTGCACGACCAGCTCTACCTCGCGGCCGAGAGCGACCTCGCCGCCGTGCTCGGTCACCTCGACGCGGTCAAGCCGGGCCTGCTGGTGCTCGACTCGGTGCAGACCATCTCCACCACCGGCGCCGAGGGGGTGTCCGGCGGGGTGACCCAGGTGCGGGCGGTCACCGCCGCCCTGGTCTCGGTGGCCAAGGAGCGCGGCATCGCCACCGTGCTGGTCGGCCACGTCACCAAGGACGGCCAGGTGGCCGGTCCCCGGGTGCTGGAGCACCTGGTCGACGTGGTGCTGCACTTCGAGGGCGACAAGCACTCCTCGCTGCGGATGGTGCGCGGCGTGAAGAACCGGTTCGGCGCCGCCGACGAGGTGGGCTGCTTCGAGATGCACGAGGGCGGCATCAGCAGCCTGGCCGACCCGTCCGGGCTCTTCCTGACCCGCTATTCGGAGCCGGTGCCCGGCACCTGCGTCACGGTGGCGATGGAGGGGCGCCGGGCGCTCGTCACCGAGGTGCAGGCGCTGATCGGCGCGACCGTGGCCGGCTCGCCCCGGCGGACGGTCTCGGGGCTCGACTCGGCCCGGCTCGCGATGGTGCTGGCCGTGCTCCAGCGGCGCACCGAACGCCTGACGCTGCACGACCGGGAGGTCTTCGCGGCCACCGTCGGCGGCATCCGGGTGGTGGAGCCGGCGGCCGACCTGGCCGTCGCGCTCGCCGTCGCCTCGGGCGGGCTCAACCTGGCCATCGCGCCGCACCTGGTGGCGATCGGCGAGGTCGGCCTGACCGGCGAGGTGCGCCGCGTCGGCGCGGTGCCGCGCCGGCTGGCCGAGGCGGCCCGGCTCGGGTTCCGGCTCGCGCTGGTGCCGACCGGCTGCGGCCCCGAGAGCACCGGCGTCACGCCCGAGAACATGCGGGTGCTCGAGGTGACCGACGTGCGTTCGGCGCTCCAGGCCGTCGCCCGGGCGTCGGCCGAGTGACCGCCGGTGGCGGTCGGCGGAGCGTCCGGCCCGATATCGGACAGCACGGACTCCAGCCCACGCTCCGGGCGAGGCGGGGCATCGTGACACATCACAGTAACCACGACAGCACCCACCGCAGGGCAGTCCGTAGACTGTGCCCGTGCCGATCGACCGCGACACCGCCAAGCCTGCCGGTGCGACGCCTCACGCCCGCACCGGCGCCGTGGGCTCGCCCGCCCGCCCGATCAGCGTGAGCGTGACCGGCGGCGCCGGGGGCGCTGGCGACCCGTTGCGGGCGAACCTGGCCCTGATGGCCCCGGGCACCGCGCTGCGCGACGGCCTCGAGCGCATCCTGCGCGGCCGGACGGGCGCCCTGATCGTCCTCGGCTACGACAAGGTGGTCGAGGGTCTCTGCACCGGCGGGTTCCCGCTCGACGTCGAGTTCTCCGCCACCCGGGTGCGGGAGCTGTGCAAGATGGACGGCGCGGTCGTGCTTTCCAGCGACGGCACCCGGATCGTGCGGGCCGCCGTGCACCTGATGCCCGACCCGACCATCCCGACCGAGGAGTCCGGCACCCGGCACCGCACGGCGGAGCGGGTCGCCCGGCAGACGGGCTACCCGGTCATCTCGGTCAGCCAGTCGATGCGGATCATCAGCCTCTACGTCAACGGCCAGCGGCACGTGCTCGACGACTCGGCGGCGATCCTGTCCCGCGCCAACCAGGCGCTCGCCACGCTGGAGCGCTACAAGCTCCGGCTGGACGAGGTCTCCGGCACGCTCTCCGCCCTGGAGATCGAGGACCTGGTCACCGTACGGGACGCGGTCGCCGTGGTGCAGCGGCTGGAGATGGTCCGCCGGATCGCCGACGAGATCGCCGGCTACGTGGTGGAACTGGGCACCGACGGCCGCCTGCTGGCCCTCCAGCTCGACGAGCTGATGGCCGGCGTCGACGCCGACCGCACCCTGGTGATCCGGGACTACCTGCCGGCCGGCCGGAAGTCCCGCACCCTCGACGAGGCGCTGGTGGAGCTCGACCTGCTCGGCGCGACCGAGCTGATCGACCTGGTCGCGGTCGCCAAGGCGATCGGCTACCCGGCCGCGTCCGACGCGCTCGACGCGGCGGTCAGCCCGCGCGGCTTCCGGCTGCTGGCCAAGGTCCCCCGGCTGCCGGTGGCCGTGGTCGACCGCCTCGTCGTGCACTTCGGCAGCCTCCAGCGCCTGCTGGGCGCCACCGTGGAGGATCTCCAGGCCGTCGAGGGAGTCGGCGACGCGCGCGCCCGGGGCGTCCGCGAGGGGCTGTCCCGGCTCGCCGAGGCGTCGATCCTCGAACGCTACGTCTGACCGGTCGGGGCCGTTGAGCGGCCCGACCACGGGCGCTCAGCCGGTGACGGTGAGCTTGACCGGCTCGCTGAGCTTGGTGCCGACCCGGGCGAAGACCTGGTACGTCCCGGCCGGCGGGTTCGGGCCCGCCGCCACCCCGTTGGCGCACTTGGTGCTGTCGCGGCCGTTCCAGCCCACCTGGTAGGAGCGCTCGAAGCCCGGCGTGAAGGACTGCACGTCGGCGCCCTGGCCGGTGCCGCAGGTGTCGGACGACCAGATCTTCTCGGCCCCCGACTTGATGAACAACTCCTGCACGGAGGCGCCGACGTCGCGGCTGCACGTCCGCTCGGACCGGTTCTTGATCTTGAGCTGGAGGTCCACCACGGCCCCCCGGACCACCGAGGCGGGCTGGGCCACCGGGGTCACCGTGATCTCCGCGTCCGTGCAGGCGCCGTCGTCGGCGGCCGGCACGACGGGCGCCACCGGCGGCGAGTCGGTGGTGACCGGCCCGCCCGACGGGTCGCCGGCGTCGGGGCCGCCCGCCGCACCCGGCGAGGGCGCCCCGGTCTGCGGGGTGAGCACCGAGCCGGTGGGCTCCGGCGAGGCACCGGACGACGTCGCGCCCGCGGTGGGCTGCGCGTCGCCGCCCTTGTTCGCGTTCCGGTTCGACCCGGTGCACGAATAGAGCAGGACAATCAGGAAGAGAAGCCCCGCTCCGAATACGACGGCGCGACGCCGCCAGTACACGGCGGGTGGCAGGGGGCCGACCGTCAGACGCATGATGTCCCCACCGTAGCGGCGCGGGACACCCCAGCCCCGCGCGACGCGCCGAGTCGTCCGCGGCTCACCGCATCCACCCTCCACATGCGACGCTCCCGCCTGCCGACCGTGTCCCGCCGGCGACGCTGGGTCGCCGCGCCGCCGCCACTCAGAGGTACACCTTGCGCTGGTAGATGGCGTGGGCGCCGGCGACCCGGTCCAGGAAGAGCAGGCCGGCGCAGTGGTCGATCTCGTGCTGGAGGGCCCGCGCCTCGAACCCGTCCGTCACCAGCCGTACGGGGCGGCCGGTGCCGGGCAGCACGCCCTCCACCACCAGCCGGCTCGCCCGCTTGACGTCCCCGGTCAGGTCGGGCACCGACATACAGCCCTCCCGGGCCACCTTCCACCGGCTCGCCTCGACGACCCGCGCGTTGCAGAGCGCGAAGGTGCCGTGCACGGTGAGCGCCTTGGGGTGGCCGGTCACGTCCACCGCGAAGACCCGCGCGGCCACGCCGACCTGCGGAGCGGCCAGCCCGACGCAGCCCGGCGACACCCGCATGGTGGCGATCAGGTCGGCGGCCAGCCGTACGGTCTCCTCGGCGGTCGGGTCCACCTCGCCACCGACGTAGGTGAGCACCGGCTCCGGGGCGGACACCACCGGTCGCACCTCCCCCGGCACGCCCAGGGAATCCGGGGTCCAGTCGCCGAGGCCGGCGTAGGCCTCGGTCTCCGGACCGCGCTCGCCGCCGGTCACAGCAGATCCGGATCGGCCGGTCGGAGGCTCACCCCGACGCCCAGCTCCGCGGCCGTCGCCGTCAGCCGCCCGGCCAGCTCGTCGGCCGTGCCGCGCGGCAGCTCTACCTCGGCGACCACCACGTAGAGCGAGCCGGTCAGCCGGGTGCTCAGGTCGGTGACGTTGCCGCCGGCGTCGGCGAGCACCCGGGTCATGGCCGCCACGATGCCCATCCGGTCCGCGCCGTGCACCGCCATCACGTACGGCTCGCCGGCGGGAGCCGTCTCACCGTCGGGGGTGACCGCGCGTACGGTGGCCAGCAGCTGGCCGTCGGCGGAGAGGGGCGCCAGCGCGGCCTCGACGTCGGCGGCGGTCGGGCCCACGCAGATCAGGGTCATCGCGAAGTGCCCCCGCAGCCGGGTCATGGTGCTGTCGGTGAGGTTCGCGCCGAGCCGGGCGAGCAGCTCGGCGACGTCGGCCACGATGCCTGGCCGGTCCCGGCCGATGACGGTGATCGCGAGCTCGTTCATCCGGGCATTCTGCCCGATCCGTCCGCCACCGCCGCAGCGCCCCGCCCGGACCGCCCAGCCAGCGGGACGACGGCGGTGCCGTCGTGGCGTCCTCGCCCCGTGCCCGGCCTCGTCGCCCGCGCCACCCCGGCGGTGGGCCGCGTGACATCATCGGCGGCGCGATGTCTGAGCCCACTTTCGCCACCCTGGTCAGCCGGTGGTACGAGAAGAACGCCCGCGACCTGCCATGGCGCGGGCCCGACGTGAGCCCGTGGGCCATCCTGGTCAGCGAGGTCATGCTCCAGCAGACGCCGGTCGTACGCGTGCTCCCCGCCTGGGAGGCCTGGCTGGCGCGCTGGCCGGAGCCGGCCGCGCTGGCGGCGGACAGCCCCGCCGAGGCGATCCGGATGTGGGGGCGGCTCGGCTACCCCCGCCGGGCGGTGCGGCTGCGCGACTGCGCGCTGGCGATCGTCGAGCGCCACGGGGGCCGGGTCCCGGACCGGCTGGACCAACTGCTGGCCCTGCCGGGCGTGGGCACGTACACGGCCCGGGCGGTGGCCGCGTTCGCGTACGGCCAGCGGCACCCGGTGGTCGACACCAACGTGCGGCGGGTGGTCTGCCGGGCGATCGCCGGCGAACCGGACGCCGGCCCGGCGACCCGCCCGGCCGACCTGGTCGCCACCGAGGAACTGCTCCCCGCCGAGCCGGCCGCCGCCGCCCTGGCCAGCGCGGCCTTCATGGAGCTGGGCGCGGTGGTCTGCGTCGCCCGGTCGCCCCGCTGCGGCGCCTGCCCCGTCGAGTCCGTCTGCGCCTGGCGCGCGTCCGGCCGCGAGGCCCCCGCGGGTCCGACCCGTCGCCCCCAGCGGTACGCCGGCACCGACCGACAGGTACGCGGGCTGCTGCTCGGCGTGCTGCGGGAGGCGACCGGACCGGTGCCGCACCAGCGGCTCGACCAGGTGTGGGCCGACGACGTCCAGCGGTCCCGGGCCCTCGCCGGGCTGGTGCGGGACGGCCTCGTGGAGCCGGTCGGCGAGTCCTCGTTCCGCCTCGTCGGCGACGGACCGCCGGTCCCGGTGGGCTGACGCGCCGCCCTGGTGGGGCTGCCGCGTCGCGCCGGTGGTCTGCCGCGCCGCCAGTCTCGTTCCGGTGGGCTGCCGCGCCGGATCGGTGGGCCTGCCGGGCCGCCGGTCCCGGTAGGCCTGACGGGCCGCCGGGTCGACGGGCGCGCCGAAGTGCACGGCCCCGGCCCGGTGGGTGCGGCGCCGGATCGGCACGGGCCAGCTTGTGGGCATGACGAAAGGGCCGGCCCCGTGGGGCCGGCCCTTGTCGTCGTTCGGTGGTGCGTTTTCGTGTGGGTCGGGTCAGGCGGTGTAGCCGCGGGTGGCGATCCAGTCGGCGAGGTTGTCGACGCTCATCCGGTAGGAGGCCTGGGTGGGGTCGGCGGAGTCGGCGATGGTGACGGTGTTGCCGTTGTCGCGGTAGCCGACGACGCTGATGTAGTGCCCGCCTTCGAAGGAGTGGGTGGTGCCGTCGGTGTCGGTGGCGGTGCCGGCGATGTTGGCGACGACGGCGTGGCCCTCGTCGATGGCGGTGACGATGTCGCCGCGCAGCCTGTCGGTCTGCTTCTCGTCGGCCTTGGGCTCGCGGATCTCCACCGACTGGTAGGCGTCCTTGCCGGTCTCCTTGTTCAGTACGGGGGTGATGTCGTTGATGGAGTTGGTGCCGGCTTCGGTGGTGCCCATGCGCTGGGC